>JAJYWQ010000046.1 GCA_021791415.1 bacterium
TGGCCAGAGCCGGGCGAGGCGGATCACGCCCTGAGGCTCTCCACCCCCCAGTACCAGCTGGCCCTCGAGGCCCGCACGGGCATCCTCACCGTCTCCTCGGCGGCGGGCTCCTTCGCCTTCCCTCTCACGGCCCTGGTGGGCCGGCTCCAGCTTCCGGCCGGGACCCGCTTCCTCCCGACCACCGACGGGTCCAACCTCGACCTTTACGTGGTCAGCCGGGGCGGGCAGCTTCTGGAGAGGGCTCTGCTGCGCCCCCACCGGGGCTTCTTCACCGTCACCTTCACCTCCCAGCTCGGCCCCGACAGCTTCGCGGTTCCCGCCTTCTTCAGCAATGGCCGCCAGGGCCTCCCGGCGTCGGCAGTCGTCCACGCCTTCAGCCCCGACCCGGTCAGCCAGTCACTGAACCCCTTCCCCACCACCTATCTCGGGGTCCACCCTCCGTACCACACGGCCCCCTTCGCCCCCCCTCCGCTTGACCTTCAGTTCAAGCTCAGCCACGGATGGGCTGGAGTGGGACTGGTCCAGGTCCCGGACGCCACCGCCCTCAGCATCGACTCCCACACTGCGGTCACTGTCAACTACCCATTGAGACTGCTGGCCGGCTTCCCCGACACAGGTGCCGGCGGAGCTGTCGCCCCGCCGCGCAGCGGGCCCGGGAAGCCGCTGGCCGGTAGCTGGCTGGAGTTCCCCAGCTTCGTATTCACCACCGCTCCCGACCAGTACTCCGGGCTTTACCAGTACCATCTGGCGCTCTCGTCCCTGGGGATGGCTCCCACCGCCGCCCCACCGGGGCGCCGCCCATCATGGTGGTCCTGGCCCATGGTCGACACCTGGGGCCAGCAGCTGCTGACGGGTGCCGCGCGCAGCTCGCCCAAATACACCGCCGCCTGGGTGCTCAACTTCGCCTCCCAGTGGCGCCAGCAGTTCCATGTACGCCACTTCACCCTGGTCATCGACGCCCAGTGGCAGGCGCGTCTCGGAGACCCCACGCCGAGCAGCCGCTTCGGAGGCTTCTCGGGGATGAAGGCGCTGATCGCCAGGCTGCACTCCGAGGGGATCAGGGTGATGCTCTGGTGGAAGCTCTGGACGGACCAGCTGCCCGATGGGAAGGTGGTCAGATACGACCCCACCCAGCCCGGCTTCAGCACACTCCTCAGCTCGCAGGTGGACCAGATGGTGGGGCCGGGGCCGAACTCCCTGGGCGCCGACGGTCTCAAGCTAGATTGGGGATTCCTGGTGCCCCCGCCCTCGGCGGAGCAGCTGGCCAGGCCCCAGCTGGGCTTGGGCGCAGCGGTTCTCCTCCGCTACATGCGGATTCTGTCTTCGGCGGCCTGGCATGCCGACCCCACCAGCCTCATAGATGCCTCGGCGGTGGCACCTCAATTCGGGGGAACGGAGGACACCCTGCGCCTTTACGATGCCCACCGCGCCTCCACCTGGAGCTACCGTGCCGCGATCGTGAGCGCGGTGGATCCCAATTCGGCCATTGACGGAGACGGGTGGGCGCTGCTCAGCTCCCAGGCCATACCTCACATAGTGGCCAGCTCGGTCTTCGGGATCCCCTCCATCTACTACGTCGGGCGCTGGGCCAAGGGGACCCGCTTTGCCCCCGGACTGGCGCGCGACCTGGGGATGGTGATCCAGGAGGCGCAAGCTCGGGGCCAGGGTCGGGCGGTCCCCTCCGGAACCGGGTGGGAGTACGTGGTCGCCGGCCGGGTGAGCGCACGCACCCTGGCCAACGACCGGGCCATCATGGTCTACCGCTACTCACCAAGCGGGCGCTGCCTCGGCGCCACCGTGGTGAGCGCGGTCGACGCCACCCTGGCGGTCCCCGGATGTTCCGATCTCACCGCGGTGACCGCCACCGCAAGAGGAGACCGGCCGGTGAGACTGGGCCGCTCCCGCCTCCAGGCCGAGCCCGGAGTCCCCTACCTGATCAGCTTCGCCCAGGAGCCCAACCCCAAAAAAGAGGCGCGCCCAGTCAAGCCGCCGATCGGCGTGGCCGCCGGTGGCCAACACAAGAAGAGCGCCCTCGGCGGGCACGGGAGCCAGAGCGGGTGAGGCGATGGATCAACTCCAGGGGAGCTTCGCCCGCCTCGCCCAGTACTCCGCCGGCTCCTCGGCGAGCGCTGTGAGCTCGCTCAACTCGTCGTCCTCGAAGGTGACCCTAAGGGCCTCGAGGTTGGAGTCGAGCTGTCGGGAGGTGACCGCGCCGGAGAGCACGACGTCGCACCAGCTCTGGCTCAGGATCGCCCCCAAAGCCAAGGCGTCCAGCCCGACCCCGCGCCTCGACGCGGATTCGGCCACCCGCCCCCCACCTTCGCCCGCGTCCACCAGCCGCCCATTGGCCAGCCCCTCCTTGACCAGAATTCCCCAGCCGCGGTCATGGGCGGCCCGGAGGGCCGGGCCCGCCGCCGTCTGCAGCAGGTTCCAGGTGGCCTGGACGGCGGTGAATGGGTTGCGCCCGTCCACCGAGACCTCCATCGCCCGCTCCACCACCTCGGCCTGACGCGGACCGCTCACGGAGAGACCCACGACGACCCCCTCTGAGGCCAGAGTCAGGAGTCGAGTGAGGACCTCGCGATCCTCGAGCACCCCGCTCTCCAGGGTCGCGGAATGGATCTGGTACAGGCGCAGGTCGTCCCCGAGGAGACGGCGGCTCTCCCCCAGTTGGGAGACCAGCTGGTTCAGGGAGTGATCCTTGACCTCCTGGGCCAGGGCATCCATCCTCCAGCCGCCGACGTAGGTGTAGCCCCATTTGGAGCCGCAGACGACCGCTCCGCCGCGGAGACCGCGAAGGTCGAGCCACCCCGCCAGAAACTCCTCAGCCCGGCCGTACGATCGGGCGGCGTCGAAGTACCGGATCCCGCCCTCCAGGGCGTGGTCTAGGAGACCGAAGGCCAGAGTGCGCATGGCCGCCACGCTGCGACTTCCCGGCAGGTCCCGGCTGCGGTGGAGGTTGATGTACGCGGGACGGCCGATCGCGGCCAGCCCCAATCCGAGCCGCGTCACGGGGGGTCCGCCCTTTCCCAGCCGCCTGGTCTCCACCTCCCGAGTTTAGGCCGGGCTGAACAGGCGGCCGGAGCGCACGGCTACGGGTGGCCGCCGCGGCTGGGTCGACCGGAGGGCGGCCATCTGACCAGTGGAGATCCAGGCGGGTATAGGACGGACTCGATCTGCTGCGCCGGCCTCTCCCAGCGATGCGGCGACCCGGTGATGGCTCCCGCCATCCCTGAGCACACACGCGGATCACGGCTTGGGAAGGAAGCGTCCGGGCTAGGGGGGCCGGCGGAGCCGGGAGCGGCGCCGGGAGCCGACCAACACCGCACGGGGGGGAACCTGCCTCGGGGCGGGGAGGGCCGGCGACTCATCCAGGCCGCGTCCCCTGGCGCCCGAGTGGTTCCCCCCTTACC
>JAJYWQ010000040.1 GCA_021791415.1 bacterium
CAAGTGACCGGGAGAGGCCCCCTTCGGGGCCTGCTCCCGGTCCGGTCGCGAAGGGCGATCTCACCCCCCCTCGGGGCTACTTCACCCGTCCCCCCCGGGACGTCTTCAGCCGGCCACCGTCATGGTTCCGGCCATGTACCCGTCCTCCCCCATCGGAGCGCCCATTCCGCTGTCCCCGGAGCCGCAGGGGTCCATGCACTGCCACTGGTAGACGCCGGGGTTGCCGGTCTTGATGTAGAAGGTGATCCTCGACTGGCCGGCCATGGGCACGTTGATCCCGAGACGCGGAATGGTGAGGGTGTGACCCACGAGGTCGGGGGCCAGGTAGCTCATGGTCCGAGGCGCCCCCACGGTGGTGTTGGGTGCCACCGGGTTGATCCCCTGGACAGTCATCACGCCACCCACGGTCCCGGTCACCTTGGCGTACTTGGAGAGAGCTCCGGTGAGCGGCGTGGCGTTGTCGAAGTCAGTGACCGTCACCTTGACCGTGGAGTGGGCCGGGACGGTGAAGTTGGACGGCACGTAGGCGGGGCCCTGGGCACCCTGCCCCATCATCTCCCCCGTCACGATCGTGAGGTTCAACGTTGCCGTGGTGGTGCCCGAGACGCTGCTGACCGGGACCGCTGTCTGGGTGACCTTGAGGTGGCCGCCGAACCCGGTCGCGAAGCCCCCGATCAGGACCGCCGCCGCTGCCAGCGCCGCCACCATGAGGGCCCCAAGGACCCACATCCCCGGCTCCGCCGCCTCCCGCCGTTCAAGTCTCGCCTTCATCACTGCTCCCAACTTCCTAGCTCGGATGGCTGGTTTCCATGTTGGCCCACAGAGCCAGCCGATCCCAGGGCGATTTCCGCGGCCTCACCTACGGGTAATCACCTAGGCCGAGGGTCCCTGGCCGGGCCGGCGCTATCCTGGCCCGAGGGATGTAGTGCGTCTTGGGAGTGAGGCCATGCGGCTGGGAGTCCTGACCGGTGGAGGCGATGCTCCGGGGCTCAACGCGGCGATCCGCGCGGTGGTGCGGCGGGCCCAGGCGGATCACGGCGAGGTAATCGGGGTGCGCAACGGGTGGGCGGGTCTGGTGGAACCTCATCAGACGCGCCTCATCGACCCGCACGAGGTCTCCGGGATCCTCGCCGTCGGGGGCACCATGCTGGGCACCTCACGGGTCAACCCCCTGAAGAGCCAGGGCAGCCTCGGCCAGGTCGCCTCCCGTATCGGCGAGCTCGAACTGGACGCGCTGGTGGCCATGGGAGGGGACGACACCCTTTCGGTGGCGGGTGCGCTCGCCGCCCAAGGGCTGCCGGTGGTCGGCGTGCCCAAGACCATGGACAACGACCTGCAGGTGACCGAGTACTGCATCGGGTTCGACAGCGCGGTGGCGATCGTCACCGAGGCGCTCGACCGTCTGCACACCACAGCCGCCGCCCACCATCGCGTGATGGTGGTGGAGGTCATGGGCCGCGACACGGGGTGGGTGGCGGTGATGGGGGGACTGGCGGGCGGTGCCGACATGATCATCATCCCCGAGTTCCCGGTAGAGCTCTCCCAGATAGCCCACCACCTGCGAGGTCGAAGGACCCGAGGGCGTGACTTCTCCATCGTGGTGGTGGCCGAGGGGGCCACGGTGGGCGGGCTGGCTGACTTCGAGGTCGCCCCGGAGGCACGGGACCAGTTCGGCCACGCTCTCCTCAGCCGGCGGGGGATCGGAGCACAGCTGGCGGAGGCGCTGGAGGGAGCCACCGGGTTCGAGACCCGGGTGACGGTCTTGGGGTACACCCAGCGGGGCGGCGCCCCCACCGCGTACGACCGGATCTGGGCGACCAGGGTCGGTGCCGCGGCCTACGAGCTGGCGGTCGAGGGCGCCTTTGGCAAGATCCCCGTGAAGCGAGGGGACGGGGTCGCCGTGGCGGAGATCGCCGCGGTGGTCGAGAGCCAGCGCCGGGTGCCCGAGGACCTCTACGAGCTCGCCAAGGTCTTTTACTGAGCGCCGACCGCTTCCGGTTCCCGCCGAATTAGGATTGCGGACCTGAGCGGCGGATGAAGACGCCCGCCACCCGGTGGGCCACGCCGCGGAGGAGACCTCCGTGCCAGAAGAACAGGCCGGCGCCGACAGCCAGTTCGACTCCCTCGCCAACCTCGCCAGTCCGGAGTCACGCTTCGACCACATCCTGGGCTATGTCCCCCGTGTGCTCTCCAGCAAGGCCCACGTGATCTTCCTCATCGGCCTGGGGATCTACCTGGTGGTGCTTCCGCTCCTGGGGCTGGCGGTTAGCGCCAAGGCCGAGCTGATCGGCGGCAACTACACCAACGTCACCAGCGACGTCGGGGCCTGCATCGCCGCCGGAGGCACACTTCACCTCATTCACCAGGGGCGGCGCCGCCACCGGCTCGAGGAGGAGCGCCTCCAGCTGACCCGGCAGATGCACAAGCTCCTCTTCCGGGTGCACGCCGCGCAGGCCACCGACCTCGAGGCGGAGGCATGAGGTAGGCCCCGAGCGGCCCGGAACAGCGGCGCCTTAGAATGGCCAGGACAACCGAATAGCCCCCGGGGCGCGTGGGAATCCGGTGCGGGATCCGTCCCCAGTCCGGAGCTGTCGCGCAACTGTGAGCGGGGAGTCCAGGTCCAGCGGCCACCGGGTGATTCCCGGGAAGGCGGACCCAGGGCGCCGATCCGCAAGCCAGGAGACCGGCCTTGGGGGTGATGCGTACCCCCGCGCGCCACGGGAAGGACGGCCCTCGACGGCAGGCCCAGCTCTCGCGTTGGGGTAACCACCCTGCCGTCGGGAGGATGAGGCGATGATCTCGTCTCGTTGGGCCAGCGCGACTCTGGTCCCGGTGTTTCTGGGGATCCTGGTGGCGGGGTGTGGGACCAGCGCCCGGACCGGCCCCAACCACACCGCCTGCGGCCGCACCGGGCAGGCCGACGTGGTGGTGGAGCTGCAGAGCGGCAAGGTGGTGGACAGCTGCGTGCAGCTCCCCAGGGGCAGCCTCAGCGGCGAGACACTGATGCGCCGGAGCGGAATCGAGTTCGCGGTCCAGCACTTCAGCTTCGGCGACGCGGTCTGCCAGATCGATCAGGAGCCCCGGTCCTACACCTCCTGCTTCGCCTCGGGCCAGCCCTACTGGGCGCTCTACACCTGGAGCGGGAAGGGGCCCTGGAAGGCCGCCATCAAGGGGATCTCGGAGCTCAGCTTCAGGGCCGGGCAAGCGATCGGCTGGCACTTCGGCACAGGCTCACCCCCAGCGCCACCCCGGCCACCGCTCGCCGGCTGAGGCCGCATGCGCGCCCGCTCACTCCTCGCCTGGGTGGCGGCGGTCCTGCTCCTCTCTCTTGGAACCGAGGATCCGCTCTACCGGATCATGGTTCTGGGGGCGGCGACCGCCGTCTACCTGGCGCGGCGGAGGCGCGGGGCGCGTCGGAGCCGCCCCTACTGGCTCCTGGTCGCCGGTGGGTCGGCGATCCTGCTCAACTTCGTCCTGAGCCACACCGGTGCCACCGTCCTGATCTCCCTCCCAGCAATTCTGCCGGCCGTCGGCGGGCCCCTCACCCTGGAGGGGCTGGTGTACGGGGCCGACATAGCGGTGGGGTTGGTGGCGGCGCTGCTGGCTGCCGCGGTGCTCGGCCAGGGGCTTGAGGGGCAGGAGCTTCTGGACAGCCTCCCGGCCCAGCTGCGGCGCACCAGCGCCGCCCTGAGCGCCTCCGTCACGCTGCTCCCGCGCCTGAGTGATGCCTTCGCCCAAGTTCGGGAGGCACAGGCGATGCGGGGTTGGCGGCCCAGGGGTCCGCGCTCCTGGCGGGCCGTGGCGGTGCCGGCCCTTCTCACCGCCATGGAGGGCTCGGTCCTCCTGGCGGAGGCGATGGAAGCGCGCGGGCTGGGCAGCGGCCCCAGGACCCGGGTGACCCCACAGGCCACATCCCTGGGTGACAGGGTGACGCTCGCCGCCGCGGCCGTCTCCATCTGCCTGGCGGTAGTCTCCCTGGTCACCGGCACCCTGGGGGGCTGGCAGCCGTACCCCACCCTCCAGCTTCCCGCCATCGACCTGCTCCCCAGCCTGGCTGCGGCAGCACTCCTGGTGCCTGCCGCGTTCCGATGACCGCCCTGGCCCAGTTCCGAAAATTCGCCTATGCCTACCCGGACAGCCGGGAGTGGGCCCTAGGCCCGGTCAGCCTGGAGATATCTCCGGGTGTGAGCCTTGTGACCGGATCGTCGGGGAGCGGGAAGAGCACTCTGCTTCGAGCGCTGAACGGGCTGGTGCCTCACTTCTACGGTGGGCGCGTCAGCGGGGAGGCTTCCATCCTGGGTCGATCGCTGCGGGTGGCGCGCCCGCGGGAGCTCTCGCGGCGGGTGGCTCTGCTATTCCAGGAGCCGGAGCAGCAGCTGGTCATGCCGATGGTGGCCCAGGAGGTGGCGTTCGGACCGGCCGGGCTCGGCCTCGCCCCCGTAGAGGTGGGCCGCCGGGTGGACACCGCGTTGGAGGCGATGGGAGTAGCTCACCTCCGGAAGCGGCAGCTGGCCGAGCTGTCGGGGGGCGAGCGGCAGCGGGTCGCCCTGGCCGGCTGTCTGGCCATGGAGCCGGAGCTGCTGGTGCTGGACGAGCCCACTTCCCAGTTGGATCCCCAAGGTGTCGCACTTCTGCTTGATCGGCTCGCCGATTTCCGGACGGACGCTCGCGCCGCGGTGGTGGCCGAGCAGCGGCCAGAGCGGCTGGCGGCGGCGGCCGACCAGCACCTGGCTCTGGGCCGGGGCCATGCTCCGACGGCCGGCTGGCCGCCGCGCGCCACCCAGGGCGCAGAGGATGGCCCGGTGCGGGTGCGAGCACGCGGCCTCGAGGTGGGACGTGGCCGGCGCATCCTGCGCGCTGGTGACCTGACCCTGCACGGGGGGGAGATCGTCGCCTTGACGGGGGCCAACGGATCGGGGAAGACCACCCTCCTGCGCACCCTGGCCGGACTTCTTCCCCCGCTGGCGGGCGAGGTACGAAGGGACGCCGCACGCGTCGCCTACCTCCCGCAGGAGCCGGGAGCGCTGCTCCACCAGAGGACCGTGCGGCTGGAGGTGGAGCAGACCCGACGCTGGCTGCGTCTCTCAGCGTCGGCCGCTCCGGTCCTGGAGCGTTTCAACCTACAGACGCTCAGTGACCTGGACCCCCGGGACCTCAGCGCCGGGGAACGCCAGCGAACGGCCCTGGCCGCCATCCTGGTGGGCGACCCGGAGCTGGTCCTCCTGGACGAGCCCACCCGCGGAGCCGACGCGGCGGCCAGGAAGTCGCTCTTCGACGCCCTCGACCACCTGGCGAGTCGGGGCACGGCCGTGCTCGTCGCCACCAATGACCACGAATTCGCCGCCGCGGCTGCGGACCGCGTCCTGGAGCTGTTGGCAGGCGAGGTGGTGGCGGGGCGCGGCCAGTGATCCTGGTCCTCGTCTCGCTGGCCGGCCTGGGACTCTTTCTCTGGCCCTTTTTGGGGTCGTCCCTGCCGGCGGCCACTCCTGCCCTCTTGGTCGCCTTCGGCTCGCTCGGTGCTCTCACCGCCTTCGAGGTCGGAGCCCGCAGGCTGGACTCCCGGGGGCTGGCCCTGCTGGCCGCCCTCAGTGCCGCCGACGCGGCCCTACGGGCAGCCCTGGTCACCGGGATCGGAGGGTTCAGCCCCATCTTCCTCTTGGTGCTCTGCGGGGGATATGCCGTCGGACCGGAGTTCGGCTTCCTGCTCGGGTCCGGGTCCCTGCTGACGTCGGCCCTGGTCACGGGAGGGCTGGGGCCCTGGCTGCCCTATGAGCTGTTCGCGCTGGGATGGGTGGGTCTCGGGGCTGGCCTGGTGGGCGGGTTGCGGCGGGGCCGGCGCCCGGGATGGCCTGACGTCCTGCTCCTAGGCGCCTACGGGCTGGCGGCCGGCTACGCCTACGGCGCGGTGATGGACGTGTGGAACTGGACCTTCTTCGCCGGCTCACCTCAGCTGGGCTGGCATCCGGGGCTGGCCCCGCTGGCAGCCCTCGGTCGCTTCGGGCGCTACTACCTCCTCACCTCCCTCGCCTACGACTCATTCCGGGCCGGGGGCAACGCTCTGATGGTGGGCCTGCTGGGGATGCCCCTTCTGGTCGGCCTCCGGCGGCTCGGGCGCCGTTTCCAAGTGGAGTGGGATGATGCGGAGCACGCCCCTGAGCCTTTGGCCTCAGCGCGATCTGAGCACCAGGCTTCCGGCGATCTTGTCGTGCAGGCCTTGGCGGCGACGGTCCACCGCCGCCCAGAAGAACCCGGCGCCCGCGGAGGTCAGGTCCACGAGGTAGCCGGCGAGCCGGAGCAGGCTGCGGCGGAAGCCGAGCCGACCTCCGTCCTCCTCGCGAACCACCCGGACCCCCGCGATCCACATGCCCGGGGTCCTGCCGGCTGAGCCCCAGAAGCCCACGAAGTAGGCCACCGGAGACAACCAGAGCAGGAGCCCCAGGTGGGCTCCCGCGGCGGGCGCGGTCAACGCCACATTCGCGGCGACCAAGGCCACGCCGTCGAGCCAGAGGGCGCCCGCGCGCGCCCAGAAGCCTGCGAACCGGGTCCCGGGGAAGGGCCCCCGGGGACGGCCCAACCAGGAGAGCGCCGCGGGCCCCCCCTGGGTACGGGGAAGGTCAGCCGTGAGCCGTTCCAGGTCCGCCCCGGTACGGGCCGCAAGGGCAAGCGCGCAGCGCGAGCGCAGCTCCTCGGTGGTCAGGCGGCCGGCGACATGGTGGTCGGCGAGCTCCGCCGTCACCTGTTCCCGCTCGGCATCCCCCACCCTCTGGGTGCCGGGGCGCTGGCCGAGGTAAGGCCAATGCGAATCCCAGTCCTGCCGTGGCTCGCTGGGCATGAGTCAGCCGGCCACGGGCTCCTGGCCGGCCCCCGGGCGGATCCAGTCGCGCGCCAGGAGCCCCATGTACAGCAGGTCGTAGGCCGACCCGGCACGCCGGATGCGCTCCCGCTGCCGCCCCTCCACTACGAACCCGGCCCGGCGGTACAACCTCACCGCCGGTTCGTTGGGCTCGATCACGTCCAGGCTAAGCCGGTGCAGCTGGAGCTCATCGAAGCAGAACCTCAAGGTGAGTTGCAGCGCATCCCACCCATATCCTCGGCCGCGGTCCTGGGGATCCCCGATGCCCATGGCCATCCAGCCGTTGCCGTTGGGCCACTCTATGGAAAAGACCGCGGTGAAGCCCACCAGCCGGTCGTCCTCCAGGGTCCGGACGCGGAACTCGAACTGGGTACCGTCCCGATCGTCGCTCGCATCCTGCTCCTCGAAGTAGTGAGCCGGCCGGGGCCGGGGGGCATCGGTGTCCATGCGCCGCCGGTATCCCGCGTCCTCGCTCCATCTGGATAGGATCTCCCCATCCCCAGCACGCGGCGCCGACAACCGCACCACGGTGCCTAGGAAGATGTCCTCCGCCCATTCTGGTTCGGCGCGGTTGCGGTGATCCACGAAGGTTGGAGTATGCCAGAGGAGTTCGCACCCGTCCGTCCGCAGCCTGCCGCCCAGCCTCCCACGGGGGTCAAGCGCCTGGGCGCCCTGGTGCCCGAGGCACTTGGCGTTCAGCTCTTCCGACGCTACCTGGGGGGGCTGGCGCCGCTCTCGCTGGGCACCTGGATGCAGCTGGTCGCTCTCGGCTACCTCACCCTGAGGGTGACGGGATCGCCCACCGCAGTCGGGCTGGTGGGGGCAGCCGACGGGATCCCGGCCATCGCCCTGGCCCTCCCCGCAGGAGCGGCCGGCGATCGCTGGCCCCGCCCCGCGGTGCTGGCGGCCGCCAGCTCGGCCATGGGCCTAATCTCCCTGGGGCTGGCGGTGGCGGCGGGTACCGGGCACGCCTCGCTGGCGGTCCTGGTCCTGGGAGCCATCCTCCTCGGATCGGCCACCGCCTTCGACGCCCCCACCCGCCAGGCCATGGTGGCGGACATGGTGCCGCGCTCGCAGCTCCTCGGGGCGGCGGCGGTGACCGCCACCGTCGGGAGTCTGACCCGGATCCTCGGTCCGGCGATAGCTGGAGTGCTGCTGGGGACGGCCGGGGCCGCCGCCTGCTTCGCCGCCATGGCCGCCCTGGTGCTGCCGTACCTGGCGGTCCTGGCCAGCAACCGCTGGCCGGCTCCCGAACGGAGGGTCCGAACCGGCGGCGCGGCGGCGGAGCTGCTGGGAGGGCTCACCTGGGCGGTCCGCGACCCGACGGCGCGCTCCGTCCTGACAGCGGGCTGGGTGCTGGGGGTTTTGGGAGTGGGCTACATGCCCTTCCTGCCAGTATTCGCCCGCTACCACCTCCATGGTGGCGGCCAGGTCCTGGGGGTCATGTACAGCGTCGGCGGGTTCGGAGCGCTGGCCGGAGGGCTGACGATCGGCGTCCTCAGTCGGCGCCTTCGCCGCCACACCCTGCTTCTCGTGGCCGCGCCGCTGTATGGGGCCAGCTTATTCACCCTGACCCGGGTCACCTCGCTCCCCGAGGCGGTCCCCTGTCTGGCGGGGATCAGCCTGGGCTTCCTGGCAGCCAACAGCGCGATGCTGTCCACCCTGCAGGCGGGGGCGCCGCCGGAGTTGCGCAACCGGGTCCTGGCCCTGTACGCGCTCGGATACTCCGGAGGGGGGCCGCTCGGAAGCTTGCTCTACTCGGTGCTGGCGGCGGAGGCCACACTATTCGGGGCCATCGCGGCCGGGTCCGTGGTGGTGGGCGCGGCTCTGCTCTGGTGCGGGGTGGGCATGAGGGTCCGGCACTACCGGGAGGGCACCCCGTAGACGCTGGTGCGAGCGGTGCCACTCCCTACCGCCTCTGCACCTCCAGGACCCGCCAGAGCCGCCAGGGGGAGGTAGTGGTGTCGACCTCCAGCTCGAGCTCCCAAGTCTCCGCCGAGGCGGCGATGAGTCGCTGGGGCCCGAGGTGAGTTGTCAGGTCCTCGAAGCGAACCCGGAACCAGGCCCGGCCCTCAGCGCCCGAGGGTCGGGCGGACGGGGCCCACCGCAGCCCCTGGCGCGCCGGCCTCCATCTCACCTCTTCGTGCGCCAGCTCCGCTCCGTGGGCGCCGAGCCTGGCCAGGAGGGCTGGGGCCACCAGCCGGGCCAGAGCCAGCTCGTCCCGCTCTGCGGTGGCGGACTCGAGCTCGTCCACCATTTGGCGCAAGCGAAACGTGACCAACTCCACCCCTCTCTGGCGCTCAGCAGAGGTCCGGTCCAGGCGGCGGAGGAGCGCCGCCCCCCTATTCAGGGCTGCCTCCCGGGGCCGAGACGGTACTCAGCATCTGGTCGAGGGCCGCGAGGACCTTGCGGTCCACCTCGGCGAGGGGACGGTGGCGGCGGGTCGCCAGCTGGGCCGAGGTGGGCACCCACGGTCGCCGCAGGCGGACTGCCGCGCTGCGCTCGACCCCGTGCAGGGCCGGACCAACCCCGCTCCCACCCACATCCGAGGCCACCACCGCGACTTGGCGCCGGCCGGGAACGGCCAGCACCTGCTCGAGCAACCACAGGCAGCTCCGCAGGCAGGCGTCGCCATCGTGAGTGACCAGCACCACCCAGTCGGCCACGGAGGCGTAGAAGCGGGCGGAGGTGGAGATCTCCCGGCCCCCTGTCCCGCCGTCCACCACTATCGTCCGGAAGCTGGGGCGGAGGTGGTAGCGGTAGAGGTAGTCGAGGTGCTCGACCCCGACGGTGGTGGGCTCACGAGACGGGGCCCGGCCGAGCAGGGCCCGGAACCCGTCCGACGTCCCACTCCAGAGGAGCCGCTCCAGGCTGGCCGCGCCGCTGGCCAGGTCGGGGAGGCGCAGCAGGACGTGGTCCAATCGCGCCGAGGGCCAGAGGTCCTCCTCCATGGTCGCGGCCCCGAGCAGAAGATCGAGGGAGGGGCTCTCCTCGTCCGCGTCCACCAGCACCACCGGATTGCCGGAACGGCCGGCAGCGCGCCAGGCAAGGTCCAGGGACAGGATCGAGGCGCCCACCCCGCCCCTGGCCCCCAACACCACCACCAACTCGGGGAGCTGGCCGGGCCGCGCGGACCCCGACGCCAACGGGCTGGGCCCGGAGCCACCTCCGGGGCGGACCACTCCCACAGCCCGCCTCAGGGCGGCCGCAAGACCCGGGGCCCGCTCCGCGGTCACCGGGGGCGGATCTGCGATCACCAGCAGCGGGTGGCGAGGCGGGATGGGAGCGCTGGCACCCCCTGGGCTCCAGGGCAAAGTCGTCGACGGGGAGTACTCCGGTGGAGGCGGCATGCCGGCCGCAGCCGAGGGCCGGTGTGCCCCGGGGGTCAGCATCGGGGAAGGACGGGCGGCTTGACTGCCGCCCCGATTCCATGGGCGAGCCACGACGTTGCCTCCGCCCGCAGCCGGAGGGAGCCCAGCGGGCCGACGCCTGCCAGCGGGATCTCCGCAGGCGACCAGATCGTCACCTCGACCCCGAGCGGTGGCCCGCCCGCTCCGCAGGGGGAGAGAACCGCCATATCGCAGCCACTCGGGCCGTGGACCTTAGCCGGGATCGCGGGGACCTGGGTGCACTGGGTCACCCCTAACGCGCCGGCGGAACTCACGACTTCGTTGACCACTTCCAGCACGTTGCCGACACCGTTACCACACTCCGGTCCCCCATCCGCGGTGGCGCACAGCTGGAACGTCCCACTTCGGGAGAGCGCGGTCTGGTCTACCGCCTGTGACCCCGCCTCGGCGGCGGCCTGGGCCTCCCCGACCAGCTCCGCGTGGCGGCTCAGGATCAGCCCTCCGTCGACCGAGAGGGCTGCCACAGGCAGGAGCAGCATGACAAGAAGCAGGGCGAAGAGGGGCAGGATCTGACCCTCCTCTCTGGCCCGGGGGTCAGCAGTTGTCACCGGTGGGGTCCTGGCTCGGATCCCGGCTGCGGAAGGGGTCGATCTTCTGTACCGATTGAGCCCGGAGCTCCGGGCTCAGCCAGCTGCCCACCAGTGGCAGCCAGGAGAGGTTCGGACGGTAAGTTAGGAAGACCACGACATCACCGTCCGTCAAAGAGCCTCGGACCGGCGTCCCCCGCCGGCAGAAGGTGTCCTGGGCCCCGCCCAGGCCGAGCCAGATGAAGTACGAGTTGGGCATCGCGGCGCCGGGGGCTGGCAACGGTCCGGCGCAGCGGCCGCCGAAGCGGTCGGACAGTGCGGCGGGGATCAGTCCGCCGCTGTCCGAGACTGAGGTCTCCAGTTGCAGGCGGGCCTCGGCGCAGGCGGCCGCGGCGTCGGGAGCTCGCGCCGCCACCAGGGCTGAGGCAGCAGCAGCGGCGGCCATGGCCAGCTGGGTTCTGGCCACCTGCACGATGGCGGTGGCCGCAAGCCCCAGCAACAGCAGGACGGGAAGGACCAGGGCCAGCTCCACAAGGGCCTGCCCGAGGACCGACCTCCGACCTCTCAAGTCAACCCCTCGACCTGCAACTGGAGCCTGGTGCTCACCGGCTGCAGGTCAAGGCCAGCCCCGCTGGACCAGGGCAGGAGGGTGCGCACGGTCCCTGTGATCCAGATGTCGACTGCTCGGGGAGGCCAGGAGGTGTAGGCGACGCAGACTCTGAGCCGGCCCGGCGGACCCGGCCGAGCGCAGGAGCGCATCGCCAGGGACGCGCCGAAGCAGCCGGGGGAGCTGCAGTCGGGGTTTTGCGCGCCATCGAGATCACGTGGCGCCGGCCCGAAGCCCATGGCGGAGTTGGCGATCCCGCAGGGTTCCTCGGTCCCGGCAACCGCGCGGCCACTCCTGTAGAGGACGCAGTCCGCTCCGACTCCGCAGCCCACAGCGCTTCCGCCGGGGCAAGTCTGGAGCTGGTCCATCCCCAGCCTGGTGGAGTAAAGCGAAGCCAGAGCTGCAGACTGCCCCTCCTGCAGCCGCTGCAGCGGGTCGCCGGCCACCAAGGCCGCGGAAGCGGCCCTGGCGCCGCTCAGAGCGGCGCTCTGGATCCCCTCCTGGCTCAGGGCGGAGACGCCAAGCTGGGCTGCACCTAGCACCGCCAGCAGGAAGATGCCTGTCCCGATGGCCATCTCTACCATGGCCTGGCCGGAACTCCCGGTCGACCGCCCGGCGCTCATGAGAACGCCTTGCCGAACTGGGATATGGCCGGGAACAGGACGATCAGGATGAAGGGCAATAGGATGCAGGCCGCGACGGGCAGGAGCATGGCCACCAGCGCGCGACGGCCCTGCTCGGTGACTCGGTCTCGCTGGCGGTCCCGAAGCCCGCGGGCCAGGTTGCCCAGGGGCGCACCGGTGGCGATTCCCTCGGCGCGCTGGATCCTGACAACAGCCGCCAGGGCCGCGAGCGCCGCCACCCGAATGTTCACGGCAGCTCGCTCCAGCTCGCCGTCCAGCGGCGGACTACCCGGGGTAGCGGAACGAGTGAGGCAGTCCCTGAGGATGGCGGCGGCCGGGCCCCCGCTCCTGGCCACCACCAGCTCCATGGCCCGCCGGGCGCCCACCCCACCGCCGGCCTGCTCCAGGGCCATCAGGTCCACCAGCAAAGGAAGTTCCCCCAAGATCGAGGTCCGGCGCCGCCTCACCGAGCGCTGCACCGCCCCCGCCACCAGGAGCGGGGGCAGCGCGACGACCATCAGGAGCTGCACAGGCAGGGAGATGGCGAGAACCAGGAGCGTCCCCAGGGCCAGAGACGCGCCCTCGGCGGCGAGCAGCCGACCGAGCAGTTCCTCGGCACCCAGTTGGTAGCCGGCTCGGTCCAAGTCCTGCCGAACCTTGTCCCGCACATCCCTGGGCAGATGGCCACCAGCCAGTGCCAGCCAGCCGGTGGCTGGGGCGGCCCCACCATCGGAGTGCAGCCGGCGCCTCCGGGAGGAGACCACTCTTTCTCCCCAGGTTCGCTTGCGTGGCCATGCCCAGGCGGCCAGCCCGGCCAGAGCGGCGACGCCCGCCGCCCCCGGCAATAGGGGCCAGCCGGCCGCCACCTGGGCCAACAGGGCAGCCACCGAGGCGGGCTCGATCTCAGCCATCACGCCGAACCCTCCACGCGATCGTCCAACTTGCCGGTCTTCGCGAATGCCTGTAGGACCTTCAGCTCCGACTCCGGCAGCCGCAGGATCCAGAGCATCCACAGGTAGCCGGCCACGATCAGGCCGAGAAGGAGCGAGAGCAGGAGTTGCCCCGAGATCGAGGCATAGGGGGCGAGGTATTCAGGGTTGACCACCCGCAGGACCACCAGGAGGCAGATCGGCATGGCCGCAATCACCATCGCCCCGAGTCGGCCCTGGGCCTGCTCCGCCCGCAGTTGACGCTGCACCGCCTCGAGCTGGTGGGCGGAGCGGGACAGCTCGTCCAGCAGCGGGGTGAGCCGGCCCCCCGACCGGCTCCCGACGGCCAGGGCTGTGGCGGTCAGGGTGAAGAGCGGCTGTCTGATCCGGAGCTGTGCTTCCCCTAGCGCCTGCTCGAGGGAGACTTGCCGCTGCCTTTCTACGATCGTCTGCAGCTCCGGGCGCAGCTGGGTGGGTCCGCTCTTGGAGAGGGCCTCGAGCGCTTGGCGGACGCTCTGCCCCGCGGCCAGCAGCTGCACCAGGAGGTCCACCAGTGCGACCAGCGCCTCGCGCTCACGTGCGCGCCGGCGCAGCTGGCGCACGGCATCCAGGCTGAGCCCACCGGCGCCAGCCATCGCCCCGACCACCAGGCTGGGAACCAACAGTCCGAGGACCAGCCACATGACGGCGGCCGCAGCAGCGGCGCCAACGCCGGAGAGGACGGCGGCTTCCCGCGACGGAAGGTGGAAGCGGCTGGCTCGGCCATCGCCTTCCCTTCGGGAGGTTGCTTGGGCGGTCGACGATGACCGCCACCGGGGTAGCGGCCCCCCGAGGAGCACCGCCGCGCTGCCCGCGCTGGCTATCCCGGCTGAGGCGGCCAGCAGAAGGGCGAGGTTCATGGAAGTGGTGCGGCGTGCACCGGTTCCCCGATGGGAAGCGATCCCAGGTCCACACCGGCCGCCTGCAGCTTGTCGCCTATTTTGGGAGCGAGGTCGTCCAACCGGCCCACCAGCCACTGCCACTCGCCGCGGCTGCGCCGGTAGCGGCAGATCTCGTCGACAACCGGCAGGTCGGCCTCCACCTGGCCGGTGACGAATCCCACCGAGTGGACCACCCGGCAGTCGGAGCCGTCGGCACGACGGAAGCGGCTGAGATGGATCACCAGGTCGACCTTGGCGGCTATCTCCCGTGCCACGGCGTTGGGGTCGGCGCGCGCTTGGGCTGGGTGGCGCCGCACCAGGCCGGCTAGCCGCAGAAGTGCGTCCCGGGCGCTGTTGGCATGCAGGGTGGTGCCGCTTCCGTCGTGACCGGTGCCCATGGCGTCGATGACGTCGAGAGCTTCGGCCCCTCTGCATTCGCCGACGAATATCCGGTCGGGCCGCTGGCGGAGAGCGTTGCGCACCAGCTGCTGGATGCTCACCTCCCCACTGCCCTCGGTATTGGCGTCCCGGGCCTCGAGGGAGATGGTGTTGGAGCGCCCGCCGCTGGGGGTCCGGACGTGAAGCTCGCGCTGGTCCTCGATGGTTATGACCCGCTCCCACTCCGGCACCTCGGTGATCAGGAGGCGCAGCATGGTGGTCTTCCCCGACCCGGTGCTTCCGGAGACCACCATGCTGAGGCGGGCTCTCACCGCCGCCTGGAGCAGCGGGAGAAGTTCCCAGGGCAGAGCTCCGGCCAGGGCGAGATCGGAGAGTCTGGCGAAGCGGCCCAGCTGGTGGCGACGGATGGTGACCGCCATAGGAACGGCGACTGGGGGGAGCACTGCGTTCAGCCTCGAGCCGTCCTCCAGGGTGGCGGTGACCATGGGATTGGCGCGGTCCAGGTGCGCGGCCCCCGCACCCAGCAGGTGCTGGACTGTGGTGATGAGGGCCTCCTCGCTCGAGAACCGCACCCCCGAGTCGAGCTGGACGCCATCTCGGACCACCAGGACCTCCTCCGGTCCGTTGACTATCACCTCCTCCACCAAGGGATCGTTGAGAAGCTCGTGGAGCGGACCGAGCGGGGCCACCTCAGCCATGAGCCGGCGGCGCAGGGCAGCGTACCCGTCAGCGTCCAGGACCGGGTCCTGGAGTCGAGGAGCCGCGGCGTGGTACGCCTGGACCTCGCGCTCCACCAGCTCCTGAATCCACTCTCGATCCGATGCCACCAGCTGCGGCTCCCTGCGCCCCATGAGCCGTCCGGCGATCCCCGAGCGGATCTGAGCCAGGAGGCGCTGCTCCGCGCCAGCCAGTCCGCCGCCCACCGTATCCCCGGAGGGCGGGATGGCGAGAGTCACGCTCTGGAGGACTCCGGCCTCAGCCTGGACGCCGGCGCGCCCGACGGCTGGTGCCGAGTGCCTCGCCCATCGAGAACCTCCAGCATGCGATTCGCCGCTCGGCGGAGTGGGGCGGCGAGGGCTCCCCCGAGGACCGGGGGCAGCAGGCGCTCCTCGGCGGACCGAACGGCGGCCAGGTCGGAGGGCACGAGTCCGAGGAGCGATAGGCCGTACTCCCGAGCCAGCCACTCACGCGCCTGAGTGGGGAGGCCCGGGCCGGCGCGATTGATGACCGCCATCTGCGGCTTGGACCGGAGAGGGCGTCCAAAGGGCGACGAGAGGCAGCGGTCCAGGCGATCGGCACCCAGCGGCGAGCCGTCGACCACCCACACCAGCGCCTGGCAGCGAAAGGCGACCGCTGCCGCGGTTTCGGAGTGCAGCGGGCCGACATCGACCAAGATGAGCTCGTGGAGCTCGGCCAGCAGGCCCAACACCGCCTCCAACCCGGGCAAGAGGGCCGCAACCGCACTCCCTGGTTCGGCGCGCCCGGCCAACACGGCGAGGCCGCGCCATGACTGCAGGTGCCGCCTGAGCGAGGCGTGGTCGACCGGCCTGAGCGTAGCCTCGTGTACCAGGTGGAAGAGTGAGCGGTCCTCGACCAACCCCAGCTGGGCCGCCACCATGCCCAGCCGGGGATCCGCGTCGACCAGGGCGACCGATCGGCCAGCGCCGGCCACCGCCAAGCCAAGGCTGACGGCCAGGGTGGTGACGCCCGATCCCCCTCCCGGGCCCAAGACACCCACCACCCGGCCCTCCGTGCACAAGGACGGCTCATCCCGGTCGATCGGATGACTCTTCGCCGACGCTGGCACAAACCTCAAGGGGCGCCGCCGGCGTTGTCAGCCGCCGGGCAGGCGGCGAGGCTCAATCCCCCACGGATCTCCTGCAGCGCCTGTGCGGGGCTGGAGATCGGCTGCTCCACTCCCGGGCAGACCGCTGACCCGGCGGGCACGGCCCAGATGGGCTGGGTGGCGTCCAGCAGAAGCCAGGGAGTCACCTCGGATGGGGAGACGTCGAAGGTCACCGTGTGAGCCCCGGGGTTCGCGGCCAGCAGGGACACCCCCTGGGCGAGCGGGACCACGCACCCCGCGGGCGCAGACGTGGGGCATATCGAACCCGGGGAGCCCGCGCCACCGCCCTGGCCCCAGACCGCCAGAAGGTCCACTCTGCTCCCTGGCCCCAGCCCAATTGGCATGGAGGCCAGGGAGAGTGTGAGCTGGCGAAGATCGGCCGAGGCGCCCAAGGCCAGGTCGTGGCGAAGGATCAGGGCCCCGGTGGGAATCCGCACCAACGCCACAGCCCCCGCCACCTCCCGATAGCTGGCCTCGGGGATGGTGTCTGCCAGCCCAGCCCTCCCCAGCCGAACCAGCGCTCCGCCCGGGGCCAGGAACGCGGTGTCCGCCTGGATCACCTCACCCGGCTCGATCGTCTGCGCCGCCACCAGCACCCGGACATCTCCGGCCTGGGCCTCGATCTGCAAGGCCAGGAGGCCGACGAGCGCCGCCGCGAAGGTCAAAAGACCCACGACTGCTGCGACCCGCCACCTCACCGCTTCGCTCCCCACTGCGAGTCGCCCCCGGCCCTTGGGGGCGTCACCCTGGGCCCAAGCCCGATGGCAGCCGATTCTGCACTCCCGCCGACCTCCGCGGAAAGGGTTCCGGGGGTTACGGATCCGTAAACTTGAGGACGCTCGGTGGCCGCGCTCATGCCGGGCGCAGTGCCTGGCGGGGGCGGCGTAACCGCGCCATCCCCCGCTTGTAGAGACCGCGCACGCGCTCACGTGGAACTCCCCAAGCATCGGCGATGTCCTGGGTGCTGCGCCCCTCGAGGACGTGGGCCCGGACCACCTCCGCCTGGCGTGGTGTCAGCCGGCCCAGGAGCGCCCTCACCTCATCACTCGATGCGACCTCGGCCGCCGGGTCGGTAGCGGGGTCGCGAAAGGCAGAGTGGCTCGGATTCAGCTCCAAAAGTTGCTCCAGCGCCGGCCCCTGGTAGCGCTGGCGCACCAGGTCCGCTTCCCAGCGGTGGTGCCACCTGTGGAACGCGATGGTGCGCAACCAAGCCCGGAGGGCAGCCTCGCGCTCCCCCTGGAAGGTGTGGATCCTGACCATGGCGGTGACAAAGACATCCTGAACCAGATCGCGGCGATCCTCCAGCGGGCGGTGCCGGAAGCACCTCTCCACATCACCGGCGAAGGCGGTGAACATCCAAGCCACGGCGTCCTGGTCACCCCGCCGCAGAGCTGCGACACGCACGCCGAAGTCCTCTTCCACCACTCGGCCTCCCACAGCGGGCCTCCCACCGACCCCAGGCGCCGCAGTCTGCGACCGCGTCCGCTCACCTTCAGCACCGCTGTGCCCCCGACGCGTCCCCGATTGCGCACCTGTGACGCACGGTTTGTGCCGACGCTTCCGAGCGCGTACTCTGGCGGCCTGAGGTTCGGAGAGGGCATGGGCGGCAGCAAGGCGACAGTTCTGGCGGTGGACGACGACGCGCTGTGCTTGGACTCCCTGCGCGCCCTCTTGGAGGCCGACGGGCGCACCGTGCTGACCGCCACCGGCGGCCGCGCCGCCTTGGCCCTCGCCGCCCGCCAGCGGCCCGACCTCATCGTCCTCGACTACGCCATGCCTGAGATGACCGGGCTGGAGGTCCTGCAGGCGCTGCGGAAAGCCGGGGACCAGGTTCCCGTGATCCTGCTCAGCGCCAAGAGCGACCCCTACGACAAGGCAGCGGGATACGCCAGTGGAGCCGACGTCTGCATCGGGAAGGAGGAGGATCTTGCAGTCCTGCGCTCCGCCGTCGCCCGCCACCTGGCCCGTGGTGGCACGAGCCTCCAGCGCAGCGAGTTTCCAGGGCTGGTGGTCGACTGGTCCACCTGGACCTGCATTATCGATGGGGAGGACGTCCACCTCCCCCCCCGACTCTTCCGACTGCTGGGGGCCCTGGCCAGCCGGCCGGGCGTCGTCCTGCGCAAGGAACAGCTGATCGGTCAGGTGTGGGGGCTGAACTCGGACGTTTACAACCGCGCCCTGGACAACGCGGTGGTCGAACTGCGCCGACTCCTCGGCGACAGCGGGCCCAGCCCCCACCTCATCCACACCGTGCGGGGGGTGGGCTACAAGTTCGACCCCGTGCCGTGACCCGATCGTGGCGGCCAGCAGAACGGCGACGAGCCGCCGAGCCGGCGTTCTTCGCTGCCGAGGTGCTGGAGCGGATGCGGGTGCCGGTCGCGGTCTTCGATCATGCGGGCCGCCTGGGCTACGCCAACGCGGCTTTCAGCACCTCAACGCTGACGGAGTCGCTGCTGGACCGCCGCCGCCAGGTGGCGCGCCCAGACCTGGACCGACTCCGGGTCGACGCGCTGAGAGACCCCGGTCACCGCCACTCCCTCAGGGTGGCCGAGGAGGAGCCCGGGCAGCAGTCGTGGGTCGAGGTCTTCCCTCTCACGACCGCGCCGGGATGGACTGTAGCGGTTGGCCGGAGCGCCCCAGGGGCGCGTCCCCTGGAGGGGGCGCTGCCTTCGCCCCGCCTGCTGCTGCACGAGCTCCGGGCACCGCTGTTCGCCCTCGACGAGGGGCTGGAGCGGATAGCCGACTTCGCCAGGACGGGAGAGATGGCGGAGGTGGTTGGCAGGCTGTCGCGCGCAGCCGCCCGGCTCCGGGGGGTGCTCCAGGGAATCTCTGATCTCGTCCGGGCCGAACGTCTCGGGAATGCCGGGTCACTGGCAGCGTTGGTCGACATGCGCGAGGTGCTGGCCGACGTGGCCGACACCTACTCCCTCTTGGCCGCTGCCGGCGGTCACGAGCTGGCAGTGAGAGTTCCCCCCTCCGCCGCTGAGGTCCGGGGGGACCGCGAGCTCCTGGGAAGGGCCGTGGGCAACCTCGTTGACAACGCCATCCGCCACACGCCTCCCGGCACCATCACCGCAGCGGTAGCGGTTCGGGGGTCCTTGGTGGTGGTGGAGGTCTCCGATTCGGGCCAGGGCATCCCAAGGGAGCAGCGCCAGAGGATTTTCGAACCGTTCGTCCGCCTCGATGCGGCCGAACCCGCAGGGGCTGGCAGCGGGCTCGGCCTTGCAGTGGTGCACGCCATCGCGGTGGCCCACGGGGCAGGCGTCACCGTCGACTGTGGGCCGGAGGGTGGAGCCCTGTTCCGGCTGGCGTTCCTCTTGCGAGCCTCAGACCGCCGGGCGAGGATCTCTTCATGACCGCCGCCAGATGGCCTTGGGGCGGGCAGCGCATCTTACCTTCCCCGGGCGGCTAAACTGGCATCCAGCCCGCATGGCTCAATTGGTTAGAGCAGGGGACTCTTAATCCCAAGGTTCCAGGTTCGAGTCCTGGTGCGGGCACCACGACAGTTGTAGCTAGAGTTGCAAAGTTGCTCC
>JAJYWQ010000052.1 GCA_021791415.1 bacterium
AAGGAGTTGCGGGAGAGGGTCGGGTCGCTGGATCCGAAGGTGCTGCTCCAGCTGCCTCCGGGCGCCCTTGAGGAGGCGTTCCGCCGCCCTCCGGCGCTGCACCGCTTCCCCCAGATGATGGCGGCGCGGCTGGAGGCCGCCCTGCAACTCCTGGTCCGGGAGTACGGGGGCGATCCCGCGAGGATCTGGGAGGAGGCGCCCGACGCCGGCGCGCTCCGGAGCAGGTTGCTGGCCCTCCCCGGGGTGGGCCCGATGAAGGCTGAGACCCTGCAGGCGCTGCTGGCGCTGCAGCTGGGGGTGAAGCCCCGCGGCTGGGAGGCCTTCCTCCCCGACCACCCCACCCTGGCCACCGTCCGCAGCGATGAGGAACTCCGTCGCTACCAGGCTCAGAAGCGGGAGCGCAAGCTGGCCATGCGCTCGTGAGCGGCAAGGGGCTCCGCGAGCTGGCGGCCGCCACCGACCGGGTGTGCCGGCTGCTCTGGGTGCTGCGGTCCACCGAGCCCGAGATCCTGGAGCTGATCGAGCGGCGCGGGTCTCAGGGATACGTGCACTACCTCACCAGCCGCCTGGGGCTCCTGCCGGAGTCCCGCTGGGCCGCGGTGGTGCGAGTCGTGCCGCCATCCCTGGTCGACCATCTCCTGCCCCGGTGCCGGGAGCTGGACCCGAGGCGCTATGTCGAGGAGGCGCTGGCCGCTGGTGCCGCGGCCCTGAGGCGGCGGCACCCGAAGCCCCTTCCCGAGGGGATGAGTCGGTTGGTGCGCGGTGAGGTGCAGGGGGAGCTCGGGGCCGCCTTCGCCGCGGTTCCCCGGACCGGCGATGGGGCGCGGGATTTCCTGCTCGACTCCATGGCTCTGCGCGAGGAGCGCAGCCACCTGCACTTCCAGGCGGGAGAGGAGGCCGGTTGGTCCGACCTCCAGCTCATGCTGGTCAACGCGGCCTGGCGCGGAAGCTTGCCTCTGAAGGTGGCGGCACAGTTCCGCTGGCCCGAGGAGGCTGCCCAAGCGGAGCTGGTGGCGCTGGCTGACCGGGGTCTGATGGACCAAGATGGCGCCCTCACCCAGAAGGGCAGGGAGGAGCGAGAGGCCCTGGAGCAAGACACCGACCTCCGGGTGGCGGCCGCGCTGGCTGCCCGGGGAGTCTCCGATGCGTCGGCCGAGATCTCCCGAATCGCTACCGTGCTGCGGGAGGACGGGGGGTGAATGCGACCGGAGCGTTACCCGTCGGCCCCGCCGCCGGTTCTACCGTTGTGGATGTCGCGGTCCCGATCCGCGTGGTGGAGACGGAAGATGCGCCGCAGTAGGCTGGCCTGGGGTGGGTTGGGAGCGCTGGTGGTGGTGGCCCTGGCCGCCGACCTCTCCCTCGGATTCGTCCAGAGCCGCCAGCTCTCGGGCCAGCTGAGCTCCACCAAGCTGCTGGTGAGCCGGGATGCCGGCCTCGGGCTCTCCTCCCGGGATGCCGCTCAGCTCCAGGAGAGGCTGCGGGCCATCGACGTCTCCTCGTGGTGGGATCCCGCATTCCTCGCCCAGGGGCAGTCGCAGGCGCTGGGCGAGGTGCGGGCGGAGGCCGGCCACCTGTTCCACCTCTCCCTGGAGCGTGACCGGGCCGCCGCCCGCTCCACACTGGAGGCTTATCTGCGCTACGTCGCCAGCAATTCCGCCTGGCTCTCAGACCCCCCGAACAGACAGAGCCTCACATCCCAGATCGACTCGGCCGGCACCCCCGGGGCGCTGCTGGCCCTGGAGGCCCAGGTGGACCTGAAGATGCAGCAGGCACGGGCGGCCGTGCATTCGGCTCAGTCCAAGGCCGCTGCCAGCGTCACCCTGGCCCAGGCTCCCGGCGGGCTGTTGCAGCAGGCGTCGGAGTTGGTGGCGATCGCCTCTGCGGACAACCTCTCCAGCCTCGGGGTGCCGGCGGAGGCGGCGGCGCTGAAGGCCGCGCTGGCCGCCGGTGGGCCCGGGGCCAGCCAGACCGCCGATCTCACCGCCGGCCTCACGGCGCTCAGGGCGGAGATCGGGCTCAACGACCAGGTGGCGTCCCTGAACCACTCAGTGATGGAGGTGGTGGACCAGGCCGCGGCCGAGGAGACCCCGGGCTCCGGCGGGTACCTCTCCCAGTACCAGGCCGAGCAGCCGGTGTTCACCGCGGCGCAGACGGCAGCCCAGCTGGTCGCGGTCCAGACGACCCTCGACTCCCTGCAGTCGCAAGCCCAGCAGAGCCTCTCCGCCGACTCCTGCGGCCACACCAGCCTGCCCGGCAAGTCGATCTACATCTCCCTCTCCCTGCAGGAGATGGTCTTCTACGACAACGGCTGCGCGGTCAACGCCACCCCCGTGACCACCGGCCGGCCCCTCCTCAGGACCCCGACCGGGACCTTCCACATCTTCGACAAGCAGTCGCCCTACGTCTTCATCTCCCCCTGGCCACCCGGCTCCCCCTTCTGGTACCCCACCAGCCCGGTGAACTGGGTCATGGAGTTCGACCAGGGCGGCTACTACATCCACGACGCCCCCTGGGAACCGACCGACCAGTACGGGCCGGGAAGCGAGAACCAGATCCCGGCGGCCAGCCACGGCTGCGTCCAGACCCCCGGCTCGGTGATGGCCTGGGCCTACTCCTGGACCCCCATGGGCACCCCGGTCGTGATCACCAACTGAAGGCCTTGGACCCCGATCCGCAGCCGGACGAGCCCTTCTCTCCCAGCCCCGACCTACTGGAGCAGCTGGCGTTCCGCAGCCAGCTCCGCTATTTCTTCCGCCGGGCCCTCACCGCTCTTGACGCCAGCGTGGCCGACCACGGCCTCTCCCCGATGGGGTACCACGCGGTGCTGGTGCTGGGCGGTGCCGGGCCCCGGGGCATGTGGGAACACGAGCTGGTGGACAACCTAAGCTCCAGCTCCGCCCACACCTCGGTGCTCACCCGCCAGCTGGTGGCCCAAAAGCTGGTGGCTCGGGATCGGGAGGGACCGGACCGGAGGCGGGTGACCCTCCGCCTCACATCCCAGGGTTGGAGGGTCCTGGCCGCCATCGCCGAGGAGCACCAGCAGCGGCTCCACGAGCTGGTGGAGGGGTGGGATCCCCGGGCCTTCGAGGGGCTTTTGGAGCGGATCATGTCCGTGTACCTGGGGTTGGAGGGGCGGGTGAGCGTGGAGACGCTCCGCCCCACCGAGATCCCCTGAGGTCCGGGACGCTTCGAGCCTCCGATAATTGGAGGAGGTGACGAACCGATAGGGCAGCGCCCTCAAAGGGTGCCCCTGGTCGCGCACCGCGCCAGGAGGGGATTCATGCCCAGGCCTGAGATCCCGCCCTCCCTGAGGGCACAGATGGACGGACCGGCCTATCTCGGTCCCGCCACCTTCTCCAAGGTGGTGGGGATCACGGAGGAGGAGGAGCTGGACAGCTGGCGGCCGGATGCCGCCGTGGTAGGTGGCCCCTACGACGACTCCACCACCTACCGGCCGGGGGCCCGCTTCGGCCCGCGGGCGATCCGGGTGGCGAACTACCAGACACCCGAATGGCACCTGGACCTGGAGGTCTCCCCCTTCACCGATCTCACGGTGGTGGACTACGGGGATGCCGTCTGTCCGCCCGGAGATGTGCACGCCTCCCACGAGGCCATCCGCCGGCGGGTTCACGAGGTGGCCAGCCGCGGGATCGTGCCCCTGGTGCTGGGGGGCGACCACTCCATAACCCTGCCCTCGGCGACCGCGGTCGCCGACGCGGTGGGCCGGGGGAGGCTGGGCATCGTCCACTTCGACGCCCACGCCGACACCGCCCCGGAGAGCTTCGGCAACCCCCTCTCCCACGGCACCCCGATGCGCCGGCTGGTGGAGTCCGGGGCGGTCCCCGGGCGCAACTTCGTGCAGGTGGGCCTGCGGGGCTACTGGCCCCCCAGGGACGTCTTCGACTGGATGCGCGGGCAGGGGATGCGCTGGCACCTGATGGAGGAGGTCTGGGAGGAGGGGATCACCGAGGTGATGCGCCGGGCGGTGGCGGAGGCGCTGGACGGGCCGGAGCTGATCTACATCTCCGTGGACATCGACGTGCTGGACCCGGGATTTGCGCCCGGGACGGGGACCCCCGAGCCGGGGGGGATGAGCCCGGCGGACCTCCTGCGCGCCATCCGCCAGGTGGCGCTCGCCACCGACGTGGTGGCCATGGACGTGGTGGAGGTGGCGCCGGCCAACGACCCGGCCGAGCTCACCGCCCAGAACGCCAACCGCTGCCTCGCCGAGCTTCTCTCCGTTCTGGCCCACAAGCGGGTCCACGGCCGAGGAGGTGGGCGAGAGGGCTGAGCCCCGACAACGCGGCTGGTCCTAGAGCGGCCGTCGGCCGGCTGGGGCCGGTCCCCCCCGGGCTGCCAGCGTACGAAGGTCAGCCGCCGAAGAGCCGGCGGATCCGCTGCCAGAGGACGCCCAGCAGCAGACCGAGGGCGCCCACCGAGCTCTCCTGTTGCGCCGGCTGAGGTGCCGGGCCGCCTCCTTGCGGATCCGGGCTGGGCCCCTGCGAGAGCGTCTGCTCCAGGCAGGTCGCGAACTGGGAGAGCAGGCGGTCGGCCACATCCTGCATCAGCCCTCGCCCGAACTGCGCCACCCTCCCGGTGATGGCCACGTCCGACTCGATGCTCCCCACAGAGCCGCCCTCGCCGTCCTCGCCCACGGTCATGGTGATGGTGGCGGAGGCGGTCCCCGCCCCCTGAGGGTCGCGCCCCTCGCCCCTCATGACCAGCCGCCGGGCGGCCCGGTCCACCTCGAGAACCGTCATCACACCGTCGTACTTCACGGTGACCGGGCCCACCTTGACGGTCACCCGGCCCCGGTAGGTGCGCTCATCGACCCGCTCCTGGATGGAGGCCCCCGGGAGGCAGGGCGCGATCTTCTCCAGGTCCTCCAGGAGGGGGACCAGGAGGTCGGGAGCGATCGGGAGCTTGAGGGTGTTCTGCAGCAGCAAGAGCGGCCTCCTGAGTTGTTGGCGGCACCGCGATGATCCCAGAGGCGGGCGGTCGACCGCCAGCCCCACCTCAAAGGGCGGGCTCGCCCCTCTCCCCCGGGGGGCGCACCCGGAACACCAGCCAGCCACCAAGGACCAGGGCCAGGGCGAAGAACCCGAAGATCAAGGGGAAGCCGAGGTTGTGGCGCAGGCCATTGCCGTAGTCGAGAAGGGGCCCGGCGATGGCCGTGGCCAGGATCCCCGAACCGGCGGTCGCCAGGTTGGAGATGCCCATGTAGCGCCCCGCCGAGTCCTCCGGCACCAGGTCCGCCACGAAGGCCCAGTCGACAGAGAGCAGCATGCCGAAGGCAGCGCCCACCAGGGCACCCAGAAGGTAGACCTCGGCAAGGGAGTTGGCCAGGATCAGCCCCGCCGTACCCACGGCGCCCAGCCAGCACGCGGCCCGGACCACGGCCCGCCGGCCCACCCGCTGGGAGTACCGGGCGGCCGGCAGGGTGACCACGATCGCCAGCACCACCACCACGGCCAGCAGGACCGAGGTGGCCCCCGAGGCGCGGTCGGCGACCGCGCTCCCCGATCCTGGGAAGTAATAGGCCTTGATGTACAGAAGCGCGAAGTCGGTGAGTCCGGCGATGCCCATTAGGGCCAGCAGGCGCGAGCCGAGGAGCCAGCTGAAGTCCGGGTCCCGGCGGGGGCGGAAGCTGAAGATGCCGAGGATGGCCCGCCGGCGGCTGGCGAGAGGCTGCCGGGCCGGGGAGTCAGGAACCAGCCACAGCGTCACGGCAAGGGTCAGCAGAAGGACCACGCCGGCGCTGGCCAGGGCGAGCTGGACGTGCCCCAGGGCGATCAGCTGGCCGGTGAGAAGGAAGCCGAGGGCGGTTCCCACGAAGACCGCCATCCCGTAGTAGCCGGCGGCCCGGCCACGCTGGCCCGCCGGCACCTGGTCCGGGAGCAGCCCCTGGTAGGCGCCCTCCGCCGTGTTGGAGCAGACCTGGAGGGCGCAGTAGGGGATGAGGAGGGCGGCGTAGCTCCCGGCCAGGGCCAGGCCCAAAAGGCAGAGTAGGTCGCCCAGGGTGCCGGCCAGGATGTAGGGCTTGCGCCGGCCCCAGCGGACCCGGCAGCCGTCGGACAAAGCCCCGGCCGCCGGCTGCACCAGGATGGCCAGCACCGCCCCGGAGACCGACACCGCCCCCAGCGCCAGTCCGCGGTGGGCGGGGGGGACCAGCTGGATGATGAGGCGGGGGAGGATGAGGGCCCCCATGCCCTGCCAGAGGTAGTTGATGGCCAGCCAGTAGGCGGAGAGGGCGAGCAGCCGGGAGGCGGAGAAGCGCACCGACATCCGGGAGGCCGGCTGGGCGACGCTCATGGGGGAAGGCTGGCGCGTGCGCCCCGGTCTGTCAACCGCCCCGGGCGGCCCGCCTCCGGGCGCTGGGCCCTATCCGGCCAGCTCCAGCGCCCCTCCGAACTGGCTCTCGTAGAGGTCGCGGTAGACCCCCGGGCGGGACATCAGCTCCTGGTGCGAGCCCTGCTCCACGATCCGCCCCTCGGCCATGACCACGATGGTGTCGGCGTTGCGGATGGTGGAGAGCCGGTGGGCGATGACGAAGCTGGTGCGCCCGTGGCGCAGCCGGGCCATCGCCTCCTGGATCAGGACCTCCGTACGGGTGTCGACGCTGCTGGTGGCCTCGTCCAGGATGAGGATCGGGGGATCGGCCAAAAAGGCTCTGGCGATGGTCAGCAGCTGACGCTGGCCGGCGGAGATGTTGGTGGCGTCCGCATCCAGGAGGGTGTCGTAGCCATGTGGGAGGGTGCGCACGAACTGGTCCACGAAGGCGGCCCGAGCGGCCGCGATCACCTCCTCCCGGCTGGCCCCCTCGCGTCCGTAGGCGATGTTCTCGAGGATGGTGCCGGCGAACAGCCAGGTGTCCTGCAGGACCATTCCGAAGTGCCCGCGGACGGAGTCGCGCGACAGCTGGGCGGAGTCCACGCCGTCCAGGTAGATGTGCCCGGAGTCGATGTCGTAGAAGCGCATGAGGAGGTTCACCACCGTGGTCTTGCCGGCCCCGGTGGGTCCCACGATGGCCACCGTCTCCCCCGGCTGGACCTCCAGGGAGAAGTCCTCGATGAGGGGCCGGTCCGGCTGGTAGCGGAAGCCAACCCGGTCAAGCACCACATGACCGAGAGCCTCGGGCACCGCCACGGTGTCGGCGGCGGGCGTCTCCTCATCTGCCGCCAGGAATTCGAAGACCCGCTCGGCGGAGGCCAGGCCGGACTGCAGCATGTTCATCTGGCTGGCGATCTGGCTGATCGGGTTGGTGAACTGCCGGGAGTACTGGATGAAGGCCTGGATGTCCCCCAGCGACATAGAGCCGGTGACCACCCGGTAGCCCCCCACCGCGGCGATCGCCACGTAGTTGAGGTTGGCCAGGAAGAACATGGTCGGCTGGATGATCCCGGAGAGGAACTGGGCTCTGAAGCTGGGCTCGTACAGGTCCTGGTTCTGGCGCGAGAACTCCTCCAAGGTGCTGCGGCTGCGCCCGAACACCTGGACCAGGGCGTGCCCGGTGTGGGTCTGCTCCACCAGCGAGTTGACGGCCCCGGTGCGCTCCCACTGGCGGCCGAAGTGGACCTGGGACCGCCGGGCGATCAGCAGGGTGGCGCCCAGGGAGAGGGGCACCGTGATCAGCGAAACGGCGGCCAGGAGCGGGCTGAGCAGCAGCATCATCGCCAGCACACCGAGGATGGTGAGGATCGAGGTCAGAAGCTGGCCCAGCCCCTGCTGGATGGTGGTGGTCAGGTTGTCGATGTCGTTGGTGACCCGGCTCAGCACGTCCCCGTGGGGGTGGCTGTCGAAGTAACGGAGGGGCAGCCGGGTCAACTTGGCCTCGACGTCGCGACGCATCCCGAAGATGGTCCTCTGGGCCACCCCGGCCATGATGTACCCCTGGCCCCAGGAGAACGCCGCCCCGGCCAGGTACAGGAGCGCGGTCAGGCCCAGCAGCATCCCCAGCTGATTGATGTCGATCCCCCGGCCGGGCACGGCGGAGGTCCCCTGGAGGAGCTGGGCCAGCTGGGAGTGGCCGTGCGTCCTCAGGTAGGCCTCGGCCTGGTGCAGGGTCATCCCCCTGGGGAGGGCCTTGCCCAGCACACCATCGAAGATGACGTTGGTGGCGCTGCCGATGACCCGGGGTGCGATCACCACCAGCGCCACCCCGGCGGAGGTGAGGACGGTGGCCAGCACGATCGCCAGCGCCTCCGGGCGCAAGCGGGCCATCAGCTGGCGCAGGGTGGCGCGCAGATCCCTGGCGCTCTGGGGCGGGCCCGGCATCATCATCCCCCGGGGCCCACCGCCCCGCGCCCCGCCGCCCGGCCCCCGCATCATGCCGCCGCCTCCTCTCCCAGCTGGGAGGTAACGATCTCCCGGTAGGCGGGGCAGGTGCCCAGCAGCTCCCGGTGGCGGCCGACGCCCACCACCCTGCCGGCGTCCAGGACCACTATCTGGTCGGCATCCAGGATGGTGCTCACGCGCTGGGCCACGATCACCACCGTGCTGTCCGTGGTCTCCTCGCGCAGGGCCGCCCGGAGGCGGGCGTCGGTGGCAGCGTCCAGGGCGGAGAAGCAGTCGTCGAAGAGGTAGATCTGCGGGCGCCGGACCAGCGCCCGGGCGATCGACAGTCGCTGCCGCTGCCCGCCCGAGACGTTGGTGCCCCCCTGGTCGATGCGGTAGTCCAGCTGACCTGGCATCGCGGCCACGAAGTCCCGAGCCTGGGCGATCTCCAGCGCCCGCCACAGATCGGCTTCGGTCGCCGACTCCCGGGCGAAGCGCAGGTTGTCGCCCACCGTGCCGGAGAAGAGGTACGCCTGCTGGGGCACCAGCCCTATCCCCTGCCAGAACTCCTCGAGAGGCTGCTCGCGCACGTCCACCCCGTCCACCAGCACCCGGCCGGCGGTGGGGTCGTAGAAGCGCGCGATAAGCCCCAGGAGGGTCGACTTGCCCGACCCGGTGCCTCCGATGATCGCCGTGGTCTGGCCAGGAAGGAGGTCCAGCTCCAGCTCGGAGAGGACGGGGGCCTCACCGCCGGGGTAGGCGAAGGACACCTGGCGGAGGGCGACCTCACCCCTCCGGGCCCCGGGTGACCTGGGGGATTCGGGGGAGGCCAGGGCCGGTTCGGTCGACACGACCTCCAGAACCCGGTCGGCGCTGGCCTGGGCCCGGGGCACCAGGATCACCATCATCACGGCCATGAGCACCGACATGAGGATCTGGAGGATGTAGGCCAAAAAGGCGGTCAGGTTGCCGATGGGCATCTGGCCTTGGCCGATCAGCCCGCCGCCGAACCAGAGGACGGCGACGCTGGTCAGGTTCATGATCCCCATGAGGGCGGGCAGGGCCAGGACGAAGATCCGGTTGACCCGCAGGCCGGTGGAGGTCAGGTCGGTGTTGGCCGCCAAGAAGCGCTGGCTCTCGAAGTCGTTGCGCACGAAGGCCCGGATCACCCTCACCCCGGTGATCTGCTCCCGCAGCACCTGGTTGATGCGGTCGATCTTCACCTGCATCGCCTGGAACAGCGGGACCGCCCGCGACAGCATGAGAGAGATCACCACCGCCATCAACGGCACCGCCACCACCAAAACCAGGGAGAGGCGGACGTCCTCGCTGAGGGCCATGAAGATCCCGCCGACCATCATGATCGGTGCCCCGACCATGAGGGTGAGCGCCATCTGCAGGAAGATCTGGATCTGCTGGACGTCATTGGTGTTGCGGGTGATCAAAGAGGGGGTGCCAAAGTGGTTCATCTCCCGTGCCGAGAAGGCCATCACCCGGGTGAAGATGGCGCCCCTGAGGTCCCGGCCGACGCCCATCGAGACCCTCGACGCGAAGTACACGGCGGTCACCGCCACCAGCCCCTGAGCCAGGGTGAGGCCGAGCATCACGGCGCCCGTGCGCCAGATGTAGGCCACATCCCCCTTGGCGATGCCGTTGTTGATGATGTTGGCGGTCAAGTTGGGCAGGTAGAGCCCCACCGCCGTCTGCAGGGCGGTGAGCAGCACCACCGCGGAGACCTGGCCGCGATACGGGGCCAGGGCGCTCCGCACCAGCCGCACGAGGTTCATCGGAGCGCCGATCCCCGGGGCAGGGCCACCGACTCCTGGAACGACATCACCAGAACTCTAGCCTGGGTTCTTGGCCTCGCGCCCGCGAGCCTGGCTCAGCGGAGCACCAGGAGGAGCCCGCTGCGGGGAAGCTCCCGGTAGGGGGAGCGGCCGCCCTCCCGCCCCTCCAGGGCGGCGCTCTGAACGATGATCCCCAGATGGGCCTGGAGGAGGCGCAGCGCCCCATCCGGCTGCCCCACCTCCTCGGGGAAGCCCACGGTCGCCCCGTCGTCGACGACCCCCAGATCGGACCCCAGGTCAACGGCCAGCGCGTCGGCGACATCCCAGAGCTCCGCCTCGGCCACCAACCGGCTGAGCTCCTGCCAGGGAGGGAGCCGCAGGGTCACCTCGGCGCGCTGCTCCCGGGCCGGCGCACACACCTCGAGCCAGGCGGGGCAGCCCAACCAGGTGAGGGGTTCCCCGTGGAGCTGAGGCGACCCGCTGCCGCCGCCGACGGCGTACCTCTCCCGTCGCGGATCGGAAGTGACCCGGGGGGGGCCGCCGAGCGCCGCGCGCGCCCGGGCCCCGATCCACGGTCCGCCGGTCTGCAACACGCTGAGGGAGATGGTGGTCTCGCCCGTGGTCGGGAGGCAGCAGGACCAGTGCGGTTCCGGTGCTCGGGATCCGGACGCAGCTGCTGCCACCAGCAGATCGTACGCGGCCCTGGAGCCGCTCCCCGGGTCCTCATCCTCGAGCCCCCAGGCGGGCCGCGGCCGCGGTACCCTTGGCAGGCGCCCGGCGGTTCCGCCACGCTGCGGTCCTGGCCGCCGGTGGTTGCGGAGGCAGAAGTCGTGAGCGCACAGCTGGAAGGTCCGCCCCGGGCCCCCGAGTACCGCGAAACCCTGCTGGAGGGCGTCGACCACATCGAGTTCTTCGTGGGCAACGCCCGCCAGGCCGCCCACTTCTACCGCTCGGCCTTCGGCTTCGACGTGGTGGGCTACTCCGGTCCCGAGACCGGGGTGCGCGACCGGGCCTCCTACGTGCTCCGCCAGGGCGAGGTGGTGCTGGTCATGACCGCCCCCCTGGGACCGGATGGGGAGGTCGCCGACCACGTCCGCCGCCACGGCGACGGGGTGCGCACCCTGGCCTTTCAGGTGGAGGACGCGGGGGCCGCCTTCCAGGACGCGGTGGCCCGTGGCGCCCGTCCGGTGGCCGAGCCCCACGTGGTGGAGGACTCGGAAGGGGCGGTCCGCCTGGCCACTGTGCGGACGTTCGGGGACACCGTGCACACCTTCGTGGAGCGGGAGGAGTACCAGGGGGTCTTCCTCCCCGGCTACCGGCGGGAGTTCAAGGCCGGCGCCGGCTCCGGCCTCCATGTGGTGGACCACTGCGTCTGCAACGTGGAGCTGACCCGGATGGACGAGTGGGTCTCCTGGTACAACCGGGTCTTCGGCTTCGACGTGTTCCAGGAGTTCGACGAAAAGGACATCGCCACCCAGTACTCGGCCCTGCGCAGCAAGGTCGTCCGGGGCGGGCGGGGCGGGAGCATCACCTTCCCCATCAACGAGCCGGCCAAGGGGCTTAAGCGCTCCCAGATCGAGGAGTATCTCGACTACTACCACGGCCCGGGAGTGCAGCACATCGCCCTGCACACGGGGGACATCGTGGAGACAGTCGGCTGGCTGCGCCGCCAGGGGGCGGAGTTCCTCGCCGCTCCCCGCGCCTACTACGAGTCGCTGCCGGACCGCATCGGGGAGATCGACGAGGACCTGGAGAAGCTGCGCGACCTCAACATCCTGGTGGACCGTGACGAGCATGGCTATCTCCTCCAGATCTTCACCCGCCCGGTGGAGGACCGGCCCACCCTGTTCTTCGAGGTGATCCAGCGCAAGGGCTGCCGCGGCTTCGGCAAGGGGAACTTCCAAGCCCTGTTCGAGGCCATCGAGCAGGAGCAGGCCGCCCGGGGCAACCTCTGACTCCGGGAGCTGCCAGGAGAAGGTGAGCGTGGCAGCTCAGACCGAGGAGGCGGTCAGAGGGCCGCTTTCGGTCGCTGAGGCGCGCCGAGAGATGGTTTCCGCCGTACCTCCCTTGGGCTCAGAGCTGGTTTCTGTGGGGGCGTCCCTCGTGGGCCGCTACCTCGCCGGCGCGGTCAACGCGCGGGTCACCCTGCCTCCGTTCGCGGCCAGCGCCATGGATGGCTACGCGGTCCGGGCCGGGGACGTCACCAGGGTGCCGTTGGCGCTTCCGGTGCGTGGTGAGATGCAGGCCGGCAGCTCTCCGGAGTCTCTGGACCTGGCTCCCGGCACCTGTGCCAAGGTGATGACCGGGGCCCCCCTGCCCATTGGGGCCGACTCGGTCATCCCCTACGAGTGGACCGATCGGGGATCCGAGACGGTCCTGATCCACGAACGGCCCAGGCGCGGCAACGCGGTGAGAAGGGCTGGCGAGGACCTCAGCCCGGGAAAGGAGGTCCTGCCCAAGGGCCGGCGACTTCGTGCGGTGGACCTGGCCCCCCTGGCCGCGAGCGGGCAGGGGGAGGCCGAGGTGGGCCGCCAGCCTCAGGTGGCGGTGGTGACCACGGGTGACGAGATCCGCCCGCCGGGCTCCACCCTGGGCCCTGGGGAGATCTTCGACACCGCGGGGCCCGCTCTGGAGGCGCTGGTAGTGCGTGCCGGTGGGCTGGTGGCACGCCGGGCCACGGTGGGGGACGACCCGCTCCTGGTCCGCCGGGAGCTGGAGGCGGCGGCCGAGGCCGCCGACCTCGTGGTCACCGTGGGTGGGGTGAGCATGGGTGACCACGACCACGTCCGGGCCACCGTTCAGGCCGGAGGTCAACTGCAGTTCTGGCGCGTGGCCATGCGCCCGGGCCGCCCGCTGGCCTTCGGCCACTTCGGTCGGGCGGCCTTTCTGGGGCTGCCGGGGAACCCGGTCTCGGCCTCGGTCACCTTCATCCTCTTCGGGATGCCCCTGCTGGCGGCCATGCAGGGGGCGGCCGATCCCGACCCCCGGACGGTGGCCGTCGAGCTCCTGGAGGACGTCGAGAAGCCGGAGGGGCTGGAGACGTTTCACCGGGCCACCCTCCGGGCCCGCCCGGGGCGGCTGCCCGGTGCCCGGCTCACCGGAAATCAGAGCAGCGGCGTGACCCTGTCCTTGGCGCGAGCCGACTGCCTCCTCTGCCTTCCCGCCAAGGGGGCTTCGGTGGCCCGGGGATCCATAGTGGCGGCGATCCCTCTCCCCTGAGCCGGCGCCCTCAGTCCGGCTCCAGCTCCTCGCCGGCTGGGCCGGCCGCCGCGGCGCTGCTCACCGCCAGCTCCAGCACTCGGAGCCGGCCCTCGCGGGAGAGGCCGGCCGCTGCCCGGCCCGCGAGGTAGGCCGCCAGCGGCGCGTACTGGCGCGCGCCGGACGTGTGCGCGGTCTCGCCGGCCAGCTTCAGCACCAGCTCGGCCTCTTCGGAGTGGAGGACCGAGTCCCCCGCCCCCAGGGCCTTCAGGTAGCGGTCGAACCAGCTGTTCATCTCACTCCTCCCGTCTCCCGGCGGCCAGGCCCACCGCGACCGCCAGCTCTCGTGGGGTGTCGCAATCGGTGAAGGACGCCCCGACCGGGTCCAGGCGGCGCCACTCCGGCTCCAGGACCTCATGGACCCGGACCAGGGCCAGCGCCTCCCTCATCGACGGTCCCCTGGCCGATCCCCGTCGGCCCGCTCGGGCCAGCTGGGCCAGCGCCTTCGTCCGGTAGACGGCAAACATCGGCTCCGGACCTCGGCTGGTGACCGGCACCACCACGTCGGCTGCCGGGTCGGCCGCGGCCAGCTCCAAGAGGTGGGCGGCCAGCTGGGGCTCCGGGCAGGGGAGGTCGGCGGCGACGACCAGGGCCAGCTCGGTCCGGCATTCGGCCAACCCTCCCAACAGGCCGGCCAGCGGCCCCGCAAAGGCGGGGTGGTCGGCAACCGGCCGGGCCGGGAGTCCGTAGGCGTCGGGCGCCGCCACCAGGCACTCGCGCGCCGCGCCGCCGAGCCGGCGGTGGATCTGGTGGATGATTGGCGGGTCCTGGGGCCCGGGGAAGGGGATCGCCGCCTTGTCCCTGCCCATCCGGGAGCTCCGGCCTCCGGCCAGAATGAGGAGCGAGAACTCGGGCCCGCTCACACCAGGATCCCGGGATGGGCGTTCAGCCTCTCTGGGTGGGTGTACACGTTGCCGCCCCCGGCCCGCAGGAACCCCACCAGGGTGATGCCGGTCAACTCCGCCACCTCGACGGCCAGTGACGATGGCGCCGAGATAGAGGCCACCAGAGCGATACCGGCCGCGGCGGCCTTCTGGAGGATCTCAAAGCCGGCCCGGCCGCTCACCAAGAGGCAGGAGTCGGTGAGCGGGAGCCGGTCCGCCAGGAACATGCGGCCGACCAGCTTGTCCACCGCGTTGTGTCGGCCCACATCCTCCGCCACCTCCAGCTCCTCCGCCCCGGGGAGCAACAGCCCGGCGGCGTGAAGTCCCCCGGTGGAGTGGAAGAGCTGCTGCGAGGCCCTCAGCAGGTCGGGCAGCCCACGCAGGCGCTCCAGTTCGAAGGTCCTACTTCCCCCTACCCGCGGGTGGGTCCGGCGGATGGCGTCGATGGTGGCGGCGCCGCAGATGCCGCAGGCGCTGCTGGAGGCAAGCACCCTCTGCCATCCCGAGGACTCCTCGGCCCACGGGCGCGCCAGGTGGACATCGACAAGGTTCTCCGCCTCGGGGTCGAGTCCGACGGGCAGCCCCAAGGCGCCGAGCATCCTCTGCCCGCTCGGTGCCAGCCGGACCGAGGCCACGTCCGCCGGGGAGCGGACTATCTGCTCGGAGTGGAGCAACCCCAGCGCCAGCTCCAGGTCTGAGCCCGGTGTCCGCATCAGGATCCCCAGCGGCCTCGAGTCGACCAGGACCTGAAGGGGGTCTTCACGGACCACCCGGTCGGTGGCCGTCCCGGGCGCTCCCTCCGACAGCCGCCTCACCTGCACCGTGACCTCACCCGCTCGGGCCACAGGGTTGGGGGATTGCACGCGGCGATCCTACATCGCCGGGTGGGCGCGGTCGCTCAGGGGGTCTCGTCGTGGGGACAGCCTCCCACCGGCTCCCCGTGGTGGCAACCGCAGCTCTCGGCGAGCTCCAGGAGCAGGAGGTCGCCGTCGGGGTAGTGGAGGCGAGGGCCAGGGCGCCTGTCATCCGCCGCCACCGGCAGGGCCCGGCGAACGTAGGCTACTCGGCCCTCGAGAAGGGCGGCAGCCAGCATGTTGGGGTCGCCGGCCCGCACCAGGCGGTCGGCGGTGATCACCGAGTCGAGGCCGTCGATCCTCCGATGGCCCACCGAGGTGAAGTAGGACCCCTTGGAGAGGTCCATCGGCTCGCCGGCTGCTCCGCGCAATGCCTCATCCACCACCTGGGGGACGTGCCGCCAGGCCAGCTCGGTGAGGCGCCGGGTCAGGGTTCCCGCGGTGTCGCGGGGGCGGACCGTCTCGGCAGCTTGGAAGAGGATGGGGCCGGCATCGATTCCCGCCGCCACCCGCTGAAAGCTGACCCCCGACTCCAGCTCGCCGTTGGCGAGTGCCCAATACACCGGCTCCGGGCCCCGGTAGCGAGGGAGCAGTGAGGGGTGGACGTTCAGCCAACCCATGGGAGGGATTGCGAGCGCCCGGCGGTGGAGGATCTGGTCGAAGCTGGCGACGACGAAGAGGTCGGCGCCCAGCCGCCGGAGCAGGGAGATGGAGTCGTAGTCATTTACCCGGGCCAGTCGCAGCAGTGGCACCTCCAGGTGGTCGGCCACCTGGCTCAGAGCGTTCTCTCCCGCGATGGCGGGGTTGGCGCCGAGGCTGGTGGCCAGCCCAACCAGCTGCACCTCGGCGCGGAGCAGGCCCAGCAGGATGAGCAGGCTGTAGTCCGAGGGAAAGCCCACGAACCCCACCCTCCGGCCCCCGGAGCCGGCCGGCCCGGGTCCCTGGGGTGGGATGGGGACCACCAGGTCGGGGACCATCCGGAACTCGGATTTGGCCAAGAGCCACTCCTCCACCCGGGCCAGCCAGGGGGTGAGGGCGCGCGGGGTTGAGCGAGGGGTGGGCAACTCCGCCATGTTAGCGGTGGGGGGGCCCTGGCCCTCTCCCTCCCGTCACCGAACCGTTTAGCTCCCGAAACTCGATTGCGGTGGGGAGCTGTCACACTGCGGCCAAGATGGCTCAGGAGCTGCGGGCGCAAGCTGCGGTCAATCCGCTCACCCAAGGTCTGACCGACATGGCTCAGTCGTGGGGGCGGCTGGCCGCGGAGCTGGTGCCTCAAGTCCCCGAGCTGCCCGGTCTCATCCAGCAGATGGTCGCCTCTCTCGACGGGCAGGACATCACCGAGGAACGGCTGGAGGCCGCCGCCAGGGACATCGCCTCCCACGTGGAGGAGGCCGGCTACTCGGCGGAGGCTGCCCAGCTGCTGCGCAGGATGGGTCGGGCGATGTACGAGCTGCTCCTTGTGCTCGCCACCCAGGAGGAGCTGCGCGCCATGGGCATGCTTCTCGCGGTGGCGCCCAACCCCGTCGCCGAGGTCCCGCGCCCCAAGCAACCGGCACCGCCGCCGCCGCGCCCGGCCCCTCCGACTTCAGGGCCCGGGGCAGTGCCCGCCCCACCGCCGGCCCCACCCGCCGGGCCTCAGGCCCAGGCAGCCCGCGGGCCGGCGGCGCCCACCACCGCCAAGGCGGCCCCCGCTCCTCCTGCGCCGGCCCCCCAGCCTGCGGCTGCCGCGGCCCAGCCTCCCCGGCAGCCATCGCCACCGCCGCCCAGCCCGGCTCGCGCCAATTCCCGGCCCGGCCTGGGTGCCGCCACACCTCCCGCCCCGCCAGCGGCTCCCAGCCAGCCCGTCCGGGCCTCCCAGGCGCCGGAGGCGCTGGGTCCGGTCGCCCTGCCGCCCCCGCCTGTCGCCGCAGTCCAGGGCCCGCCCGTCGCGCCGTCCTCGAGGGCCGATGCCAGCTCCCCGCCAGCGCAGCAGGGCGCAAACCCGGCAGCACCGCCCTCCGCCGGCGGCGACAGCCGGTCAGTGTCCCCGCCCGCCGGTGGGCCGGCGCCTGCCCCCACGGTCCCGCGGGCACCGGTGGCCGCGGCTTCGCCGGCAGCCGAATCCTCCACCGCCTTGCGCCAGTCGGCAGCAGCTCCCGCCGCGGTCGCCCCGGCATCACCAAGCCTGGTGCCCACCCAGACGGCTCCCTTGTCGTCCGCGCCCACGACTCCCTCCCCCGCCCCGTCGGAGGAGGAAGGCCCGGCCACGAAGTCCGAAGCGGTCGCCGCCCGTCGGCCGACTCCGGGTGTCCAGGAGGTGCCCGAGGCTGATCTCTGGGGGTTTGACCCCTCCGAGCGGCAGCCGGAGCCAGAGGTCGCGATGTCACCTCCCGGGCCGGCCTTGGAGGTGGAGTCCACGCCGGTGGAGCCCCAGGCGCCTCCCGTCGTCGAGCGGCCGACCACTGGCGCGAGCGTCTGGACGGTGCGCCTCTCGCCCCGCCGGGCTCAGGCCCGGGACCGCAAGGTCGAGGCCCGCCGCCAGGAGCTCAAGCCCTTGGTCGAAGAGATCGTGAAGCAGGTCCACGAGCAGCGCCGGGCGGTCTCCGACCGGGGCACGGCGAGGCAGGCGGTTCGGGCCTCCGCCGAGGCGGTGCCGCCGGCCGACCTGGCCCTGGCAGCCGCGCAGCTGGACGACCTGCTCCAGGCAGGCCAGCACGAACGCGCCACCGCCCTGGCGCTCCGTGTAACCGAGGCCTTCCCCGGCGAGGCGTCGGCGGAGCTGGCCTGCCGCGCCGGCGAGGCCTGCCGGGCGGCCAAGCAGGACGACCTGGCCGTGCTCAACCTCACCACGGCGGTGCTCGCGGCACCTCCCTTCGAGCAGGCCTGCTGGCAGCTGGCGGGGATGGCGCTGGAGCGCAAGGATCCCCAGTTGGCACCCATCTGGTTGGAGTTCGTGGCTCGCTTGCTGCGGGTCCGCGGCGCCGACGAGGACGCGGTGGTGGTGTACCGGCAGCTGGTGAACCTCTGCCCCCGCCGGCAGGACGTGCGGGAGATCCTCAGCTCCGCCTCGCTCACCGGCAGTCTGCCCGACTGATCCTCTCCGCCCCGCATCATGGGGGGGATGGATCCGTCACCCCGAGCCACATGGCGCCCCGGGGGGGGCGGAGCCGCGCATCTGGTGGTGGCCCACCGTGGCCTGGTCGGCCCGGCACCTGAGAACACCTTGGAGTCCATCGCCGCCGCCATCGCCGCCGGCGCCGACGCGGCGGAGGTGGATGTCCGCCGAGGACGGGACGGCCGCCTGATCCTGGCCCACGACCCGGTTCAGGGAGCCAGGGGCGCGTTGGATCCTTCACCCGCCTTCCTGGAACCGCCGGCCCCTGTCGAACTGGCTGAAGCGCTGACCCTGGCGCGGGGCCGGCTCGGCCTCAATCTGGAGCTCAAGGAAGCGGGTTTGGCGGCCGACGTGGCCGCGCTCATCAGTGGGCTGTCGTCACCCGCCGAGATCCTGGTGAGCTCCTTCCTGGAGTCCGAGATCCAGACCCTGGCCCACGTCCTGCCGGAGTGCCCCACCGGGCTGGTGCGGGGGGCGCTGGGGATGAGCGGGAGGGGGCTCCCCGGCGTGGTCCGCCAGGCCCTGGCCTGTGGCGCGACCCATCTGGTGATCGAACGTCACCGCGCCCGGCGCAGGGTGCTGGATGGGGCCGTCAACTCCGGGCTCCAGGTGCTGGTCTGGACAGTGAACGAGCCGACCCAGCTCGGGCGACTCCTCCAGGACCCCAGGGTCTCAGGAGTGATAACCGACCGCGCCAGCCTCGCTCTGGACCTGCGCTCAGCGGGCTGACCGGGTGGCCCTCAGCCGGGGGGTTTGACCGCCCTTCCGCTTCGGGGTGCGCCGGTTGTCGCTCACCACGGGAAGTGGTACATTTGTTCGATGAGCGCCGGACACCGGGTGAGCGCGATCCCTGAGCCGATCCCTCAGATCTGGGATGCGGTCCTGGACGACCCCAGGATCCAGGAGCTGATCGTGCTGGATCGGGAGCTGCCTCCCCAGCCCGCCCGCCACGCGCCGGTGCCGCCTGCCCTCCACCACGGGGTCCGGGAGGCGCTCAGTGCCCGGGGGATCACAGAGCTGTACAGCCACCAGGCGGAGGCGGTCGCGGCAGCCCTCGCCGGGGAGGACGTGGCGGTGGTGACGCCCACGGCCTCAGGCAAGTCGCTCTGCTACCTGCTTCCGGTTCTGGACGCCGTGGCTCGGGACCCCGACGCCACCGCCATCCTCCTCTATCCCACCAAGGCCCTGGCCCAGGACCAGTTCCAGGCGGTGCGGTCACTGTCGGCGGCGGCGGGGATGGAGCTGCGCACCTTCACCTACGACGGTGACACCCCTTCCGGCGCGCGGGCGGCCCTGCGGCAGGCGGGACAGGTGGTCCTCACCAATCCCGACATGCTGCACACCGGGATCCTGCCCAACCACACCAGCTGGGTGCGGCTCTTCTCCGGGCTTCGCTATGTGGTGCTCGACGAGCTGCACACCTATCGCGGCGTCTTCGGCAGTCACGTGGCCAACGTGCTGCGCCGCCTGGT
>JAJYWQ010000029.1 GCA_021791415.1 bacterium
AGGGGCTTGATGGCGGGCCCGCTCAGACCGGCCATGCCTGACCCCGGGAGGACCGGTCTCCCGCGGGCGCCGGACCATTTCATGCCGAGATAGGTGTTCACCGCCGATACCGCGTCGGCCCCGCCATCCTGGACCGCCCGCCCGATCTCGGCGATGTCGGTCACGTTGGGGGTCAGCTTCACGATCACCGCCTTGCCGGTGACCCCGCGGACGGCCCTGGTGCAGGCGGCCGCGGCGCGGGGATCCACTCCCAGGTCGAGCCCGTGAGCGATGTTGGGGCAGGAGATGTTGAGCTCCACCGCCGCCACCTCGGGTACCGGGTCCAGCCGCTGGCAGACCCGCACGTAGTCTTCGATCGTCGCGCCGGCCACGTTGACGATCACCTTCGGCGCCCACCCGCGCCAGCGCGGGGCGTACTCGCCGGCCACCACCTCGACGCCGGGGTTCTGCAGCCCGATCGAGTTGAGCATCCCCCCGGGGACCTCGGCGATCCGGGGGGGGGCGTTCCCCGGACGCGGATCGACCGTGGTGCCCTTGGTGAAGACTGCCCCCAGCCCCGCGAGGTTGCCCATGCGTTCCGCCTCGAAGCCGTAGCCGAAGGTGCCGGAGGCTGCCCCCACCGGGTTGTCCAGAGTGAGGCCCCGGCCGATCACCACCTCGCCACCCACCGCCCTACTCCAGGTGGGCGGGCTGCCGGCGCAGCCCCTCCCAGTCGACCTGGTCGGCTGCCAGGACCGGCCCCTGACGGCAGCACAGGCCCGGCACCGGCGTTCCCTGGAACAGGAGGGGGATGGAGCAGCCGAGGCAGGTCCCGAAGCCGCATCCCATGGGGGCCTCGATCGACACTTCGACCAGGGCCCCCGGCCGAAGGCGGGCCGTCATCTCGGCGACCGCCTGGAGCATTGGGTTGGGGCCGCAGGCGTAGACGCGGTCCACCCCACCCAGCAATTCGGCCAGGGCGTCCGTCACCAGGCCCCGCCGTCCCGAGCTGCCGTCATCGGTGACCTGCACCGAGGAGGCCAGACCGCCGGGCATGAGGCGGGTCGGGAACAGCTGGTCGGAGCTGGCGGCCCCGTTGAGCCAGCGGACGCTCTCCCCACGGGCCAGCAGTTGGCTGGCGAGGTGGGGAAAGGGCGCCGCCCCCACCCCGCCAGCGACCAGGAGGGACGTCCCCCTGGACTCCGGCAGGGAGAAGCCCCTCCCGAGTGGACCCAGAAGTCTCACCGCGGATCCCGGGGTGAGATGCGCCAGCCGGCGGGTCCCCTCGCCGTAGACCCGGAGGTAGAAGGAGACGGTGCCGCGGTCGGGATCCACGTCTGAGAAGGAGAACGGCCGCCGGAGGAGCGGTCCCGGTTCCACCTGGAGCTGGGCGAACTCCCCCGGCAGGGCGGCCGAGGGCGCCTCCGGCGCCTCCAGGGTCAGCAGGTGGAGCCCCGGTCCCACTTCCTCGACTCCAAGGCAGGTGGCGGCCTCGTCGCGAGCCCGGCTGAGGTCGCTCTCGGGGAGCTGGACGGGGGTCAACTGGTGGCGGACGCGACCTTGCGGTCGCGGTGCTCGGTGATGGTGGCGGAGCGCCCCGGGAGCCCCGTCTGCCAGACCTCCAGCGCCTGGACCAGCGCCGCCGCGGTGTCCAGGGAGGTGAGGCAGGGGATGCCCCGCTGGACCGCCGCCTGACGGATCCGGAACCCGTCCCTGACCGGCCGTCCGCCGGCCTCCTCGCCATCCATCTCGTCGGTGGCGACCCGGGAGATGGTGTTGATGACCAGCTGAACCTGGCCCCCCACGGTGATGTCGACGACGTCGGGCCGGCCCCGGTGAAGCTTGGCCACCTCGTGGACAGACACCCCGGCGGCCCGGAGCGCCGCCGCCGTGCCCGGGGTGGCGTACAGGCGGAAGCCCAGCTCCGCCAGCCGGGCCGCCACCGGCAGCCCTTCCGGCTTGTCCTGGTCGGCGATGCTGACCAGCGCCCCGCCGGAGCGCGGCACTGCGCCGAGGGCGGCCAGGAAGGCCTTGCCCAGCGCCGCGGGAAGGTCGCGGTCGACCCCGATCACCTCGCCGGTGGAGCTCATCTCCGGGCCCAGGACCGTGTCCACCAGGTCCAGCTTGCGCGAGGAGAAGACGGGGGCCTTAACCGCCACCAGCGGAGGAACCGGGGAGAGCCCCGGGCTCAGGCCCTGCTCCGCCAGCGACTCCCCCAGCATCGCCCGCACCGCGGCCTCCACCATCGGGACCCCGGTCACCTTGCTGAGGAAGGGGACGGTGCGGCTGGAGCGGGGGTTCACCTCGATCACCAGGATCCGCCCCCGGTGGATCACGTACTGGACGTTGATCAGCCCCAGGGTTCCGGTGGCCAGCGCCAGCCGGGAGGTGGTCTGCACCAGCTCCGAGACCAGCTCCGCGTTCAGCCTCTGGGGGGGATACACCGCCATGGAGTCGCCGGAGTGCACTCCGGCCCGCTCCACATGCTCCATGACCCCGGGGACCAGGACGGCCGTGCCATCGCAGATGGCGTCCACCTCGACCTCCAGCCCCAGGAGGTACTTGTCGATGAGCACCTCCTCCCCGCCCGACGCCCGCAGCGCCTCCTTGAGGTAGCGGCGCAGGTCCTCCTCGCTGTGGGTCACGTCCATCGCCCGGCCCCCCAGGACGTAGGAGGGGCGGACCAGGACCGGGTAGCCCACGCGGGCGGCGATCCGGGCGGCCTCGTCCGGGTCGGTGGTGGATCCCCCAGCGGGCCGGGCTATTCCCAGCTCCCCCAGGAGGGCATCGAAGAGGCCACGGTCCTCCGCCACCTGGATCGAACGCCCGGGGGAACCGAGGAGGGGGACCCCCTCCTTTTCCAGGCGGGGTGCCAGGTTGACCGCGGTCTGCCCGCCGAACTGGACCACCACCCCCCGGGGGCGCTCCACCCGGCAGACCTCCAATACCGACTCCAGGTCCAGCGGCTCGAAGTAGAGGCGCGTGCTGCAGTCGTAGTCGGTGGAGACGGTCTCCGGGTTGCTGTTCACCATCACCGCCTCCAGCCCGCGGTGGCGGAAGGCCGAGGCGGCCTGCACCGAACAGTAGTCGAACTCGATCCCCTGCCCGATGCGGATCGGCCCCGATCCCAGGACCACCGCGGCCCCGGGGCTGGCCCGGTTCTCGTCCTCCAGCTCATAGCTGGAGTAGAAGTAGGGCGTGGTCGCGGCGAACTCGGCGGCGCAGGTGTCCACGCACTTGAAGGTGGCCCGCACCCCGAGGCGCTTCCGCACCTCCCGCACCTCGGCGGCCGACCGACCCGTCAGCTCGCCGATCCGCCGGTCGGAGACGCCCGCCCGCTTGGCGGAGCGGAGCAGGATCAGATCCGGCTCGCCCGCCGGCTTCGCCAGCTCCCTCTCCAGCTCCGCCAGCCGGGCCAGCTGGTGGGTGAACCAGCGGGGATACCCGGTGCGGCGGGCGACGCTGTCCGGCTGCTGGCCCGAGGCCAGCGCTGCCACCACCCCAAGAAGCCGGAGATCGGTTGGGGTCTCCAGCCTCTCCACGGCCCGCAGCAGGTCCTGGGGGTCGACCGGGCCCTGCTCCAGAGAGCGAAGCGCCTTGGATATCGCGCTCAGGAAGTTGCGCCCGATGGCCATCGCCTCACCGGTGGACTTCATCTGGGTTCCCAACCGGCGGTCCCCCTGGGGGAACTTGTCGAAGGGCCAGCGGGGGATCTTGACCACGCAGTAGTCGAGGCTGGGCTCGAAGGCCGCGGAGGTCTTGCCGGTCACCTGGTTGCGGATGTCCATGAGCCGGCGCCCCAGAGCCACCTTGGCCGCCACCCGGGCGATCGGGTAGCCGGTCGCCTTGGAGGCCAGAGCGGACGAGCGGCTGACCCGGGGGTTGACCTCGATGACGAAGTAGGCGGGGGAGTCGGGCGCCAGGGCGAACTGGACGTTGCAACCTCCCTCGATCCCCAGCGCCGAGATGATCCGGAGGGCGGCGGAGCGGAGCTGCTGATGCTCTTTGTCGGTGAGGGTCTGGCTGGGGGCAACGACCACCGAGTCGCCGGTATGGACCCCCATGGGGTCGAGGTTCTCCATGTTGCAGACGCAGATGCAGGTCCCGGCGCGGTCGCGCATCACCTCGTATTCCAGCTCCCGCCAGCCGAGCAGTGCCTGCTCTATCAGGACCTGGGTTATCGGGCTGGCCCGAAGGCCACGGCCCACCACCTCCTCCAGCTCCTCCCAGGTGGTGGCGATGCCGCCCCCGGTCCCCCCCAGGGTGAAGGCCGGCCGCACCACCAGCGGTAGGCCCACTTCAGAAGCGAACTCCCTGGCCTGCTCCCAGCTGTTGACGGTTCGCGAGGGGGGTACCGGCTCGCCCAGAGCCACCATCCGTTGCTTGAAGCGCTCCCGGTCCTCGGCGTCCCGAATGGCCTCCAGGGGGGTGCCCAGGACCTCCACCCCGTACCGCTCCAGCACCCCCTGGTCGGCGAGCTGGACGGCGAGGTTGAGGGCGGTCTGGCCGCCGAGGCCGGCCAGCAGCCCCTGGGGCCGCTCCCGCTCGATGATCGCGGCCACGGCTTCCACCGTGAGGGGTTCGAGGTACACCCGGTCGGCGGTGTCCTCGTCGGTCATGATGGTGGCCGGGTTGCTGTTGACCAGCACCACCTCGACCCCCTCCTCGCGCAGCGACCTGCAGGCCTGGGTGCCGGCGTAGTCGAATTCCGCCGCCTGGCCGATGACGATCGGCCCGCTGCCCAGGACCAGGACCCGGCGCACCTCGGGGACGGTGTGAGGCTCCGGTCCCACGGCGGCCCGTCCCCCGCCCCGGCAGAGGCTCAGGAACTCGTCGAAGAGGTGCTGGCGGTCCTGCGGCCCCGGGCTTCCCTCGGGGTGGTACTGGACCGAGATCACCGGCAGCTCCCGGTGGCGCAGCCCCTCCACCGACCCGTCATTGAGGTTGCGCTCAGATACGAACCACCCGGACCCCTCGGGGATGGATGCCTCGTCCACCTGGAACTCGTGGTTCTGCGGGGTGACGAAGACCCTCCCGCTGACCAGGTCCTGCACCGGATGGTTGCCCCCGTGGTGGCCGAAGGGCAGGCGGCTGGTGGTGGCCCCGATGGCCCGGCCCACGAGCTGGTGCCCCAGGCAGATGGCCAGCACCGGGTAGCGCTCCAGGGCGAAGCGGGTGAGCTCGGTCTCATGGGCGAGGTTGGCCGGGTCCCCCGGGCCGTTGGTGATCACCACGCCATGGGGGGCGAGCCGCTCCAGCTCCTCGCAGCTGGTGGAGTGGGGGAGGACCTGAACCTCCGCCCCTCGGCTCACCAGCGAGCGCAGGGTGTTCAGCTTGACCCCGAGGTCAATCACCGCCACCCGGACCCCGGCGGGCTCCCCGAGCCGCCCGGCGCCCCGCCGCAGAGCCGGGTGGAGTGGCTCGGAGGCGGTGTAGCGCTCGGGGGTGGAGACCTCGGCGACCAGCTCCTGCTCACTCACCGAGGGCGACTGCTTGGCCGTCCTCACCAGCTCCTCCAGCGGAAGGGAGCCCAGATCGGCCAGGACCCCCCGCAGGGTCCCGTGATCGCGGAGGTGCCGGGTCAGCGCCCGGGTGTCCACCCCCTGCAGGCCGGGCACGCCCTGTCGCTCAAGCCACTCCGCCAGCGTCTCCTCCGCCTGCCAGTGGGGGGCGGTCGGGCTGGCCTCCGCCACCACCACCGCGCGGGCCCAGGCACGGCTGGATTCCATGTCCACCCGGGCGGTGCCCACGTTTCCGATCAGCGGCTGGGTGAAGACCACCATCTGGCCGGCATATGAGGGGTCCGTCAGGACCTCCTGGTAGCCGGTCATGCACGTGTTGAAGACCACCTCGCCCAGGAACGGGGATCCCTGCGCCGGGCGCCAGAGCCACTGGCCCTCGAAGTGGGCGCCCGACTCGAGCACCAGGACGGCGCGCTGGAGGTCAGACAATTTCGGTCCCCCAGCCCAGTTCGCGCCGCAGGAAGGCGACCCTACCCCTGGAGAAGGTGGCCAGGACCAGGCCTGGGAGGGGCTGCTCCCAGAAGGGGCTGTTGGTTCCCAGCGAGAGCCACGAGCCCGGCTCGGGACGCCAGGCTCCCTCCGGATCGAAGACGGTGAGGTGGGCTGGCCGCCCCTCCCGCACGGCGGGCTCGGGCAGGCTCTTGGAGAGAGGCCCGAGCACCGCCAGCGGGCCGGTGGTGAGCGCCGCGACGACGCGCTCCAAGAGCGGCCCGCCGCGCGGATCCGAGAGGGCCGCGGACAGCTGGGCCTGGACGCCGCTGAAGCCCGGCGAGCGCCGCTGCAGAGGGTCGGAGGGGGACTCGTGGGGGGCGTGATCGCTGGCCAGGGCGTCGATCGTCCCGTCCGCGAGACCCTCCCACAGCGCCGCGCGGTCCTCATCGCCGCGGAGGGGTGGGTTGCAGGTGAGCTCCCGGTCGCGTGCCTCGGGGTCGCGGAGAGGCCCCGCTAGCACCAGGTGATGGGCGGTCACCTCGGCCGTCACCGCCAACCCTTCCCGCTTGGCCTCCCGGAGCATCTCCACGGCCTCGGCGGTGGACAGGTGCTGCAGGTGGAGGCGGCCCTGGCCAGAGCTGCGGAGGGCATCCAGGGCCGAGCGCACCGCGCTGACCTCGGCCTCCCGAGGGCGCAGGAGCCAGGCGGTGGGGTCCTCCCCGCCCCAGGGATTGGCGGCCGCCAGCACCTGCTCGTCCTCGGGGTGGATGGCCAGGGTCAGGCCGGCAGCGCCGGCCTGCTCCAGAGCCTGGCGCAGCAGCTCTTGGCCCAGGGCGTTGCGGCCGTCGTCCGAGAACCCCGCCGCCCCGGCCGCCGCCAGCTCCCTGAGGGGCGCCAGCCGCTGTCCGGCCAGGTGCTCGGAGACGGCGGCGAACTGGAGCACCGGAACGCGCTCCCAGGCGCGGTTCTTGGCCAGGCACTCGCGAAGACGCGCCACGCTGTCCACCGGGGGGCGGAGGTTGGCCATGGCACACACGGCCCCGAAGCCGCCGGCAGCGGCGGCGGCGGTGGCGGTGGCGATCCGTTCCTTCCACGGTTCGCCCGGCTCCCGAAGATGGGTGTGCAGATCCAGGAAAGCGGGGGCCACGACGCATCCCTCACGCTCCACGACCACCGTCCCGTTGCGGGCGGCTATGCCGCTGCCCATCTCCTCGACCCGGCCATCCTGGAGGAGCAGGTCCACCGCCTCCAGCGCCGAGCCCTCCACCGGCCGCATCAGCCTGACCGAGCGCAGCAGGAGGCCCCTCACCCTGGCTCCTCACGAAGGAGGGTGATGGAGTCCTCCCCGTCACACTCCCGGAGCCGGACCCGCACCCTCTCGTCCACCCTGGTGGGCAGGTTGCGCCCCACGTAGGTCGCCCTCAGTGGCAGCTCCCGGTGGCCACGGTCGACCAGGACCAGAAGCTCGACCGCCAGCGGACGTCCCAGGCCGGCCAGCGCCACCAGGGCTGCCCGGGCGGTCCTCCCGTGGAAGAGCACGTCGTCCACCAGGACGACCACCCGCTTGTCGATGGCGGCCCGGTCGGCCGGGGGGAGAGGGGAGGCGCCATGGACACCCGCTTGCGAGGCCCGCGGGTTGTCGTCCCGGAAGGGCCCGGTGTCCAGGGCCACCGCCAGCCATCGACCTCCGCCCTGGGTCTCCACCAGTCCGGCCAGCCTGGCGGCGAGATGCACCCCTCGGGTGGCTATCCCGCACAGGGTGACCAGCTCCCCTCGCGGATGGCGCTCCTGGAGTTCCCGGGCCAGCCTCCAGAGGGCCCGCTCCACCTCCTCCGGCCCGCCCACGGCGCTCTCCCGGCGGGGGGCGAGGGCGCTCACTTGGCGAGCACCCTGGCCAGCAGCGCCATCCTCACGGGGACCCCGTTGCGGGCCTGACGGAAGTAGGCGGCGCGGGGGTCGGAGTCCACCTCGGGGTCGATCTCGCCCACCCGGGGCAGGGGATGCATCACCACTGCTCCTTGGGGAAGGGCGGCCATCACCTCCTTGGTGACCCGGAACCTGGCGGCGTCCCGTCCCGCCTCCTCAAGCGGCTCCGAGAGCCTCTCGGCCTGGATCCGGGTCTGGTAGACGACATCCGCGCCCACCACCGCCTCCAGCAGGCTCTCGGCTTCCCGGACCTCGGCCCCGGAATCGCGGAGCGCCTGCACCGTGGGTGCGGGCAGCCGCAGCTGCTCTGGGCCGGCTAGGGTGACTTTGAGGCCGCGGTACTGGGAGAGCAGGCGGATGAGAGAGTGCACCGTCCTGCCGTTGGCGAGATCGCCGGCCATGACCACCCGGAGCCCCTCCAGCCGTCCCAGCTCGGCCCGGATGGTGTAGAGGTCGAGGAGGGCCTGCGTGGGGTGTTCGCCACGGCCGTCTCCGGCGTTGATCACCGGGACGGTCGACACCGCGGCGGCCCGCGCCGCCGCGCCCTCCTCGGGATGGCGGAGGACGATGCAGTCCGAGTACCCGCCCACGATCCGGACGGTGTCCTCCAGGGTCTCGCCCTTGATGGCTGAGGAGAAGTCACGGGCGTTCTCCGTGCTCACCACCTGGCCCCCGAGGCGGAGCATGGCGGACTCGAAGCTCAGCCGTGTCCTGGTGCTCGGTTCGTAGAAGAGGGTGGCCATCACCCGGCCCGGAAGCAGCGGTGGCCTGGCGGCTAGGAGGCGCCGGGCCATCTCGTCCGTTGAGGCGAAGAGCTCTTCCAGAAGGCCCCGGGAAAACTGCTCAGCGGAGACCACGTGGCGCGGGCCACCTCCGCGATTCTCCATCTCCCACCTCCTCCGACTGAGCCGCAAGGAGGCAAGGCGGCGCACAGCGCCCCGGTACCTTGCCAGCCTCGCAGGACCGGCTTCAAGGTCGCTGGGAAGAGTATAGAGGACCGGTCCGGGCAGGAGTCGGGTTTTCGACCACGCTTCACCGCATACTCAGCCTGAATTCACAACGGGAGGCGGCCATGGCAGCACCTCCGGCGGTGGTCACCATCTCGGCCGCCCATGGCACGGGCGGGGAGGTGGTGGGCCGGGCGGTGGCCGGCAGCCTAGGGCTGCCATTCCTGGACCGGGCCATACCCGCGGCCGTGGCCAAGGAGCTCATGGCCCCCCTGACTGACGTGGAGTACGCGGAGCGCCATCTGTCCCGGGGGCTCGGCCACTGGCTCGACCTGTTCGCCCCTCTTGGATCGGCGTGGCTGGGAGTACCCGACCCGTTGGAGCCGTTCGCCAGCGAGTGGGAGTACCTGAACCACACCGAATCGGTGATGCGCCGGGCAGCGCAGCACGGGGTGGTGATCCTCGGCCGCGGCGCCTCAGTGGTGCTGAGGGAGGCGAGCCAGGCCCTCCACGTTCGCCTGGATGGTCCGGAGGAGCGCCGGCTGGCCCTGGTGATGGCGGAGAGCGGGCTGGGGGAACGGGAGGCGAGGCGATCGCAGCGCGACACCGATCTGGTCCGGCGGCACTACCTCCGCCACTTCTACAAGGTGGACGTCACCTCCCCGCGCCTCTACCACCTCTACCTCGATGCCACCGCGATCCCCAGGCCCACCCTGGTCGAACTGATCGTGATCGCCGCCCGCGCCCGCGTGGGCAGCGGGTAGTTGGTTGGCTGGGGAGCTGCCCCTGGTCTTCGCGGCACGCAACCTGAGGCGCTGGATCGGCGGCTCCTACCGGCCCTGCCGACCCCGGTCCATCGTGGTTGACTAGGGATCGTGGAACGGCAAGTTGAGGTGTCGGAGTTCGCCCCCGCCCTGGCCCGCCTTCCCCGCCATCACCGTGGGGCCAGGACCAGCTCGGCCTGGGCCTCAGTTCGGGGGCGGATATGGCACTGACCTCTGCCGGGTCCGCCCGCCCCCGCACCGGTCTCGCCCTCACCGTGATCGTGATCGGTGTGCTGATGGCGGCGATCGACACCACCATCGTGGTGCTGGCGTTGCCGGAGATGGAGCGGGCTCTCCACGTTCCCCTCGCCCACGTGATCTGGGTGGTGATTGGCTACCTGCTGGTGATCACCCTGCTGGCGACCCAGGTCGGGCGCCTGGGAGACATGTTCGGGCGGGTGCGGATGTACGAGGCGGGATTCCTGGTCTTCATCGTGGGCTCTGCCCTCTGCGCCTTGGCCGGCAATGAGGTCACGATCATCGCCTTCAGGGTGCTCCAGGGGCTGGGCGGTGCCCTCATCACCGCCAACAGCGGGGCGGTGATAGCCGACACCTTTCCCGCCGAGGTCCGGGGCCGGGCCTACGGCTACAACTCCATAGGCTGGAACGTGGGGGCGGTGACCGGCATCCTCCTCGGGGGGCTGATCATCACCTACCTCTCCTGGCGCTGGATCTTCTGGATCAACGTGCCCGCCGGCCTCCTGGCCTTCGGCCTGGCCCTGCGGGTTCTCCATGACACCGGCAACCGCTCCCGCCAGCGCCTGGACTGGCCGGGGATGCTCACCCTGGGGCTGGGCCTCTTCGGGGTGCTCTGGGGCATGACCGAGCTAACCACCTCCGCCCTTGACGGCACGGTCCTGGCGTTCCTGGGAGGAGGGCTGGCGCTGCTTGCCGCCTTCGTGGTCATCGAGATCCGCAGCTCAGCCCCGATGGTGCCCTTCTCGATCTTCCGCATCCCCACCATGAGCCCCACCCTGCTGGCGGCCCTCTTCCAGTCGCTGGCCAACTTCGCCGTCCTCTTCCTGGTCATCATGTACTTGCAGGGGGTCCGCCGCCTCAGCCCCCTGGACGCCTCGCTCCTCTTGGTGCCCGGGTACCTCGTGGGTGGAGCGGTCGGCCCCGTGGCCGGACGTCTCTCGGACCGGGTGGGGGTGGTGTGGCCCGCCACCGTGGGTCTCGCCATCGAGATCCTCGCGCTCTGGGTGTACTCCAGCCTGGGGGTTGCCACCCCCCTCTGGGTGGTGGCCGTGGCGGCCGTGGTGAACGGCGTGGGAGGGGGTGGGTTCTTCCCGGCCAACAACGCCGCGGTGATGAAGGTGGCGCCCGGGCGGGCCTTCGGCACGGCCTCGGGCTTGCTGCGCACCTTCGCCAACGTAGGCATGGTCTTCTCCTTCACGGTGGCGATCCTGGTGGCGGCCCGGGCCATCCCTAAGGGCCTCGCCTTCGCCATCTTCGTGGGCACCACCAGGCTCAACCCCCACTTTTCGCAGGTCTTCACCGATGGGCTTCACGCCGCCTTCTTTACCTCCATGGGTTTCATGGCTCTGGCCGCCTTGCTCTCCGCCACCCGGCTGGCCGGCTCACGGCGCCGGCCGCCAGGTCCCGGATCGGGCCGCGAGCCCGCCACCTCGCCCGCCGTTCCCCGGCCGGCGGATCGGGGCCAGGACGCGGCGGTCGCGCCCATCTCTCCCAGCTGAATATCAGCTGGGCGGCGTAAGGTGAACGTGGGGCGGGCAAGGCCCCCAAAGGAGGCGTTCTGAGATGTTCTACCGATACGGTCCCGGGCCACTGGGAGACCACTGGTGGCTGATGCTGGTGCTCTTCGTGCTCCTGGTCACGGCGGTGGTTGCCGTCGGCTTCCTGGTGGTTCATCGCACCCGCCCGGTGGCCGTGGCCGGCACGCCCGACCCGGCGGAGACGATCCTCTCCGAGCGGCTGGCGCGCGGTGAGATCGACGAGGAGGAATACCGCCGTCGGCTGGCGGCGCTACGGGAGCGCTTCCGGAGCTGAACACTGCGGCGGCGCGACCTCTCAGCCGCTAACCTGACGACGTGATTTCCCGAGGGGGCCACCCAAGGCCCCAGGAGCCCCGGGGGAGCGTGGGCCGTGGCTGAGGGGCTTCTGCCCGTGGGCCTGGGCTTGGCCAGCCGAGGCGATTTGCGAGACGCGGTGGAGTACGCCAGGCGGGCCCAGGTGGCGGGGCTGGACTCGGTCTGGTTCCATGAGTCCTACTTCGAGCGGGACGCCATCACCTACGCCACCGCGGTGGCCGCCGAGGTCCCGCGGTTGCGGGTCGCCCTGGGGGCGCTGAACCCCAACACCCGGCACCCCGTCCTGCTGGCCATGACCGTCTCCGCCCTGGACGACCTGGCGCCCTCGCGGGTCATCCTCACCCTGGGCTCGGCGCTGCCCCTCCGGCTCCTGCAGATGGGCCTCCCCTACGACCCGGAGGGCGCGACCCGGAAGGTGGAGGCCGCCATCCTGGACCTGCGCCGCCTCTGGGCCGGGGAGCGGCTGGCAACGGCGGAAGGCCTCCCCGACCTGGAGCCGATGTTCCCCCCTCCCCATCGGGTGCCGATCTGGGTGGCCGGGTATCGCCGGGGCTTTCACGAGCTCGCGGGCCGGGTGGCCGACGGCTTTCTGGCCCGGCCGGCGGAGTCCCTCCCCGCCTTTGAGGTGGGCGTGCGCCGGATCCGCGCGGCAGAGAGGCGTGCCGGCCGGCCGGAGGCGGAGGTGGAGCTCGGTGGCTACCTCCTGGCGCTGGCGGACTCCAGCCGCCGGGCGGCGCTGGACCGGGCCAAGCGCGAGCCCTTCGTCATCTACATGCTCTCGGTGCAGTCCGAGCCGGCCATGGTCCGGGCCGGGCTGGACCCCGCCATCCGCCAGGCCGTCTTCGCCAGGTGGCGTGAGGAGGATTACACCGGCGCGGCCCGGATCATCCCCGACGAACTGGTGGACGCCTTCCTGCTCTGCGGCACCCGGGAGGAGATAGCTCAGCGGGCAGACCAGTTCCGCCAGGCTGGGATGGGGCTCCCCATCCTCCAGCCGGTGCTCCAGGAGCTGGAGCAGGTGGAACAGGTGGTCGATGCGGCGGTGCTGTGCGCCGCCGTGGGCCCGGCCGCCGAGCGCGAGGTGGGGTACCGCACCCAGATGTCCAGCTCGGACCTGGAGGGCGTCGGACTCCGGCGCCATCTGCGCGGCCTCCTGGAGGTGGTCCGTCCCTTCAGCCTCACCGCGTCGGCGACCCCGGTGGCCGCCGCCGGCGCCCTGGCCCTGGCCGAGCACCGGATCATCTGGCCCCTCTTCGCCATGGCCCTCGTCGCCGGGGTGCTCCTCCAGGTGGGCACCAACGTCATCAACGAGATCTACGACGTGCGCAAGGGGCTCGACTCCATCACGTCGCCCCGCGCCAGTCTGGCTCTGGTGACCGGCCGGGTCACAGAGCGCGCCGCCTTCCGGCTGGCGTATTCGGCCTTCGCCATCTCGGCCCTGCTCGGGGTCGCCCTGATCGTGGCCCGGGGCTGGGAGCTGGCCGTCCTCGGGCTGGTGGGGCTTATCGGCGGGTGGGGCTACACCGCCCCTCCGCTGCAGTACAAGTACCGGGCCGCCGGTCTCCCCTTGGTCTTCGTCCTCATGGGGCCGCTCATGGTCCTGGGGGGCTTCTTCGCCATCACCGGGAGCTGGTCGCTCACCGCCGGGGTGATCAGCCTTCCCATCGGGCTGCTGGTGACCGCCATCCTCCACGGCAACGAGTGGCGGGACATCGGCGAGGACGCCAGGGCGGGGATCAGCACCCTCTCCATCCGCGCCGGGCGACGGGTGGCACACGGGCTCTACGTGGCCCTCCTGGTGGGGGCGTACCTGGCGCTGGTGGCCGCGGTGGCGGTGGGAGCGCTCCCCCGGCTCAGCCTGCTTGCGGTGCTCTCACTGCCCCTGTTCGTCCGGGCCCTCAGATCTTCCGAGCTGGGCGCCATGGGGCAGCAGCGGGCCATCTCCCTCATAGATCTCCAGACGGCGCAACTCCACGCCGCTTTCGGGGCCCTCCTGGTGGTCGGGCTGGCGGCGACCGCGGTCTGGCACCCCGGGCCGTGAGGCCGGCTTGAGCCACCGCTCCGCCCTCGCCGGCCTGGTCACCCTGGGTGCCTACGGCGCCTTCGCGGCCACCTTCCGGGGACCCCGCGAGCGCTTCTGGCCGCGGATGACCAGAACCGGCGCGTCACTGGGTCTGGCGGCGCTCCTCCTGGAGCCTTCGCTGGTGCGAAGAAGGCCCAGGGGTCGCGAGGTGGCGCTCGGGGGGGTGATCGCGGGCTCCCTGTACGTCGCCTTCCAGGTGGGGGACCGGGTCGCCCGCAGGGTCCTCCCCAGGGGCGGCGAGGAGATCGCGGACATCTACCGGCTGGGGGAGCTGCGGCCTCACCGCGAGCTGGCGCTGCGCCTGGCCCTGGTGGTGGGGCCCGCCGAGGAGCTCTTCTGGAGGGGGCTCCTCCAGGGCTCGCTCCAGCGGCGGCTGGGGCCGGTCCGGGCGGCGGTGGCGGCAGGCCTCCTGTACGGCGGAGCACACTTGGTCACCGGCAACCGGACTCTGATCGCTGCCGCCACAGTGGCCGGGTTCAGCTGGTCCGGCCTGGCGGCGGCCGGCGTCCCCATGACCAGCTTGGTCGTCAGCCATTCGCTCTGGGATGTCTGGATCTTCCTGATCCAGCCCACCCAGCGGACGGCCCATGGGCAGGAGGCCAGCCTCGCCGGGTAACCGGAGGTGGCGTTCGGGCCGGCCGGAACCGATGTTCCGCGCCGGCTCAGGGGCGGACGACCGCCCGGGCCCGGAACCGCAGCGGTGGCTCCCCGTACTCCTCAAGGGCATGGGCCAGCCAGCCGGCGGTCCGCGCCACCGTGAAGATCGCCTCCGGGGCGTCGGGTGGCATCCGCGCCACCGCGGTGAGGAGGGCCAGCGCGAGATCGACGTTGGGCTCGACCCGGGCGGTCTCCCGGGCGGCGGAGATCACCGCCCCCGCCTGGGCACATAGCGCTGAGCCAGGTGCCGCCCGCTCGGTGAGGCGCAGCAGTACCCGGGCCCTCGGATCCCCTCCGGGGTACAGCGGGTGGCCGAAACCCGGTAGGTGCCCGTAGGCCTCGGCGAACCTCGCCAGGGAGACCCGGGGCCCGACTTCGACCGCGTCCTCCAGCAGCTCCCGCGCCCGGCGGGGGGCGCCTCCGTGCAGGCTCCCGGCCATGGCGCCCATCCCGGCCAGCACCACGGAGTATGGGTCGGCCCGGGCGGAGGCGGCGACGCGCGCCGCCACGGTGGAGGCGGCGAGCTCATGATCGGCGAGAAGCACCAAGGCGGCGTTCAGGGCCCTGACGCCCTCGGCCGTGGGGGGAAGGGCCGCGAGGCCGGCCCAGAGCTGGCCGGCGATGCTGGCGGGGGCCTGGCCCGCGGTCGGTCCGGCGGCCGCCGCCATCGCCGAGATCATCCGTTGCCCGCGCTCCACCACACCGGGCAGCGAGAGGTCGGCGCGGAGGGGGTCATCGGCGGAAAGCAAAACCACGGCGAGTCGGAGCCGGTCCCTGGCCGTCCCCACCTCCGGGAGCTGCAGCTGCGGTGCCGCCCACCACGGCCGCCCGTTGGTCCTCTGGGCCGCCCACAGCCAGACCGCCACCTCCTCGAAGCTCGTCGACTCCGCCAGCTCCAGGGCGCTCGCCCCCCGATAGCGGAGGTCCTGGTCGGCAATCTCCGTGAGCCGCGAGTGGACCACGAGGTCCAGTGCCAGGGGGACGGTCGACCGGCGCGGCTTGCCCCGCCGCGCCAGCTCCTCGATCTCGGACGGATCGAAGCGGCTCAGACGGGAGCCGGGCTCACGCCAGCTGCGGAGGGCTCCCCGGCTGACGTACGAATACAGGGTGGCGAGCCTGACCCCGAGCCGGTCGGCGGCCTCCTGGGCCGTGATCCCTGACATTGACTTGATGATAATCAAGATTGACTATGGCCGACGCAGCGGATAGGCTGGACCCGTGCAGCAGGTGCGCACGGTGATGGCGAAGCCGGTGCTGGTTGTTGATGCGGGGGCACCCCTCGGGGAGTCGGTCTCGCGGATGCGGGCCGAGGAGGCGGCTGTGGCGGTCGTGCTCCAGGACGGTGTCCCACTGGGCACCTTGAGCGTGTCTGATGCCTCCCATTCGCTCCAGGATCGGCCCGGGCTCCAGGTCTCCGACGCCATGCGACCGCTTCTGGGAACCGTCGACGCCTCCGAGTACCTGAGCGGTGCCCTTCGGGCGCTGACTGGCCCGGGGGGTGGACATCTGGTGGTGACCTCGGAAGGCGCCGTCGTGGGGGTGCTCTCGCTGGCCGATCTCGCTCCTCTTCTCTCCGTCGGCCCGGCGCCTGCGCCCCCCGGTCTCAAGGGGGTTGTCGTCGCCGATACCCGGGTGAGCGACGTGCGTGGGGAGGAGGGCTTCTACCACTACCGCCAGTACTCGGCCGTGGATCTGGCCGAAGGTAGGCCCCTGGAGGACTCCTGGCGCCTTCTGCTGGACGGCGAGCTCCCCCAAGATCGGGCCGAGCAGGAGGCGTTCGCCGCCGAGGTCCGGCCGCTCCGGTCTGCGAGCCCGCTGGTGATGCGGACCCTGCCGGCCATAGCCGGCGCCTCGGCACCGCTGGAGGGGCTGAGGACCGCCATCTCGCTGGCGGCCGCCGAGCGCGGCCTGCGGCCCGTCTACGACATCGACGAGGCGGCCCGCCGGGCGGACGCCCTCTTCGTCGCCGCCCTGACCCCGACCCTGCTCACCGCGCTGCACCGCCTGAGCCAGGGGCAGGAACCGGTTCCACCTCGCTCCGACCTGGGGGCGGGAGCGAACTACCTCTGGATGCTGAGCGGCGTAGAGCCGTCCCCGGTGCACGCGGGAGCCATCGAGCGCTACCTCACCTCGACGATTGACCACGGCTTCAGCGCCTCCACCTTCACCGCCCGGGTGATCGCCTCAACCGGGGCGGACATGGGCTCCTGCCTGGTCGGCGCCATCGGCGCCCTGAGCGGGCCGATCCACGGAGGGGCTCCCAGCCGGGCGCTCGAACTGCTGGACGAGATCGGGAGCCCGGGGAGGGCGCGCTCGGTGATCGAGAGCAAGGTGCTGCGGGGCGAGCGGATCATGGGCTTCGGCCACGCCGTGTACCGGACCGAGGACCCGCGCTCCAACATGCTGCGGGAGGTGGCCCGGCAGCTGGGCGGGCCTCTCGCCGAGCTGGCCCTCCAAGTGGAGAGCACAGTGGTGGAGGTTTTGGCGGAGTTGAAGCCGGGGAGGCGCCTCTACGCCAACGTCGAGTTCTATGCCGGCGTGGTCATGGCCGCCTGCGGGATCCCACCGGAGATGTTCACGCCCACCTTCGCCTCCAGCCGCGTCATCGGCTGGACCGCCAACGTCCTGGAACAGGCGAAAGACCCCAAGATCATCCGGCCCAGCGCCCGGTACGTGGGGCCGCCGCCGCCTCAGCCCGTCCCCCCGCTGGCGGGGTGAGCGGCCGGGGGGGACCGTTCGCCGGTCAGGTCGCCGGGCCCACCACCTTTCGCATGACGCAGTGCTTTAGCCCCTTGGGCCGGTCATAGCTGAAGCCGGCTCGCTCGAACATGCCACGGGTGCAGCTGTAGAGGAGGGAGCCCGAAGCCTTCGTCGCCGGGGCATCCTGGGGATACGCCTCGACCAGCCCTCCGCCAGCGTGGGCGATCAGATCGAGCGCCCCGGCCAGGGCGAGGGAGGCCAACCCTTCGCGGCGGTGATCCCGGTCCACGAAGAAGCAGGTGATGCGGTAGTCGGGCTCGCGGACCATCCCCGCCAGGTACTCCTTCCGGTGGTAGATGTTGGGGAGCTCCCCTGGAGAGCCGTACTGGCACCAGCCGACGGCGTCGTCGCCCTGGAACACCAGGGCGGCGTGCGCCCGCCCCTCCCGCACCAGATGTTCCTTGAGGGCGCGGTTGCCCTCGTACGTGCGGGTCTTCTCGGCGGCCATGGTGTGAAACCAGGTGCACCAACACCCACCCCAGACTCCGTTGTGCTTTTCCACGAGGCGCGCGAAGGCTGGCCAGGTGGTGGCGTCCAGGGGGGCCAGCCGGTACTCGGAAAACCGCCCTTTGCCGACGCTGGTCGCTCGCGGCGCTCCCCTCGCCCCACGGCGGCCTCTCGCCCCATCTTCCATGCGAGTGTCCTGATGAGCCTCGATTCGGCAGGCGGGGCGAGATTGTACGCCAAGGGCGGCCGCGTCACGGTCGATGTGACGCTGAGGCTACCAGCGCCGGTACTGCCTGCCACCTAGTTCCTAAGGCCCGCGCCGGCGCCGGGGTGAATGAAACTCTCTGAGACGCTGCGGATTTCCGCCCGGATCCCTGCCCCGGGAGACTCAGAGGGCGGGGGTCTCTGAACGCCACCGTACCGACACCGGACCGGAATAGGTGCACAGTGGACTTGGCGTCCGGACGGGTCGACCGGGGCGCCGACGCGCGGGGGGCGTCAAGCGGGTTGGCTCCAGGAGACCCAGACGTGATCGAAACAGAAGGCAGCGAGCAGGAGCGCACAGTTACCCGCCGCGATCCTGCCGGCAACGGTGAGCAGACCACAACTCGGAGCACGGCCACGGTGACGCCGATTGGTTCTCGGATACAGAGCGCGGTCTGGCTCGTGGTCGGGATCGTGGACGTGGCCCTGGCCCTGGACTTCGTGTTCAAGCTTCTGGCCGCGGCCAACGTCGGATTCGTCGGGTTCATCTCCGGGGTCGCGGGATCCCTGAGTGCGCCGTTCCGAGGGGTGCTGGCGACCTCAGCCCCGAGCGGTCACTACTTCGCTTGGCCCGACGTGGTGGCGGTGGTCGTGTACTCGATCGCGGCCCTTGTCGTGGTCAGCCTGATCAGGATCCTGGCGGGCCGTCGGTCTCCCCAGACGAGCGGCGCCTGATGCCAGAGAACCGGTCTCCGGCTGGGGAACAGCGAATCTGCGCACGGAAGAGGGCTGAGTCGGCAGTGGCTTTGGAGGCAGTGGCATGATCGTGTTTGGCGTCATTTTGCTGATCGTCGGATTCGTGCTGGCGATCCCCATCCTCTGGACCATCGGGGTGATCCTGGCACTCATCGGGCTCGCGCTCTGGGTCCTGGGGCATATGGGTCACAAAGTGGGACGCCGCGCCCACTACTTCTGATCGCAGCTCTCTACTCAATGGGCCGGCGGAAGCGAGGTCCGGGGCACGCCAGCACTTCGGCTGAGCGTGCTGCGGGTTCCGCCGGCCTCCTCGGGGCCAGGGCTCGCCGACCTCACCCTGCCGGCAGAAGCGGCGGTCTCGACTTGCCCCGACGCCCGAGTGAGGATGTCAGGCTGGGGCGATCGTCGGCCCGACTGGCCTGTCGTCTGCAGAAGCACTGCGCCGCCACGCCACCAATACGCCACTGCGATGAACCCACAGCGAATCGCGTGCTCGAGCAATCCTGGGTCCGCCGGCTCGCCCGGGTGAAGGTCAGAGGTTAGACAAAGAGAGGGCACCCCGACCGACGCCAGCTTGCGAGGAATGCCAGTGCCGCACCCGGGCTGAAGCGGTTCCGGGGCGGCTCTCACCATGTCTCTCCCGTCGGAGCTCGCCGTCTGGCGGCCCAGCCACCAATCCCGCTGTCACTCACGCCTCACCGGCCCTCCAGCGCAGCCCCCTCAAATCCTGGTCAGGGGACTCCGGCCAACTGGGACAGGCCTCTGCCCATCACAAGTTGACAACGGGCTCAAG
>JAJYWQ010000054.1 GCA_021791415.1 bacterium
CCTGCCGAATTCGGAGAGGTACAGGGTCGTGCCATTCCCGAGGCGGAACTCCAGCGGGTAGGGCGGCCCCTGGGTAGCAACCAGCACCTCGCCGCCACCGGCCTCCCGAACCACCACCACCCCCTCGCCGTCCACGGTTGAGGTCCCTGTCCGCCGGGACTTGGGCTCCCCCTTGGTGAGGGAGGCGGCGGTCTGGGAGGGAGAGGTGAGGGCCGCCAGCCCACCGGTGAGCTGCTGGGCCAGGGTATTGGATGCCGGCAGCGAGACCCAGTGGCCGGTGAGCAATTGCTGCAGTGCGCCGCCGCCCACACTGGTCCAGAGGCTGGAGCTCTTGATGAAGTCGGTGGCGTGGTCCTCCTCGAGCTGGAATTGCAGGTTGCCGAGGCTGAAGGTCCCCAGGCCCACCCCCTTGCCGGCCACCTCGAAGGTGAACCTGCCCACCCCCCCGGAGGTGGAGACGCTGGCCGACATGCGGAACGACTTCACCGAGTTGATGGCGGCCGAGGCATCGGCCAGGATCCGCGGCCCGCTGCGCGTCGCCTCGGCGTTGCCGCCACAGGACGCCAGGGTGAGGGTGGAGGCCATGGCGGCGGCGGCGACGATAGCGCTCCAGCCGACTACCGGTCGCATGAGCCTCCCGGGAATTGCGCCGGGCCCCGCCGAGGGCCCCGGAGCACCATAGCAGGAGGGATACACTCGACGGAAGAATGACCATGTTCGACCTCAGCGGCAGGGTCGCGGTGGTGACCGGAGCCTCCCGGGGACTGGGACGCGCGGACGCCCTGGCCCTGGCCCGCGCCGGAGCCGACGTGGTGGTGACTGATCTGCTCACCGAGTCGGACCCCGAGGTCGAGAGGGTGGCGGCCCGGAGCGAGAGCGTGATGGCCCAGGTGATGGCGTCCCAGGGAGGGGTCCACACGGAGGCCACCGCCGCCGAGATCGCCCGCATGGGTCGGCGCTCCCGCGCCCTGCAGCTGGACGTCACCGACCGGCAGCGGGTGCGAGAGGTCTTCGACCAGGTGGCCGAGGAATTCGGATCCCTTGACATCCTGGTCAGCAGCGCGGGGGTCTCGGACCACCAGGGACAGATCATGGACCTCTCTCCCGAGCTCTGGCGCCGGGACCTGGAGGTGAACCTGACCGGGGCGTTCAACTGCACACAGGCGGCCTGGCCGCACATGCGCGCCAGGGGGTACGGCCGCCTCATCTACAAATCCACGGTCAGTGCCCTGCAGGGAGGCTTCGGCGACGCCAGCGTGGCGGCCACCTCCGCGGGGATCCTGGGACTGATGCGCTCGATGGCGCTGGAGGGGGCGCGTCACCGGATCACCAGCAATGCGGTGGTGGCCGGAGCGATCGAGACCGAGGGCTTCCGCACCTCCCCCCCGTCCGTGGTCGACCGCATGGTCCTCCGCACGGCGATGCGGGAGTTGGGCCGTCCCGAGGACATCGCTGCGGCGGTCTGCTACCTCGCCAGTCCAGAGGCCGCCTATGTGACCGGGGTAGCCCTCCCGGTGGCCGGAGGGCTGGACCTCTTCACCTTCTGAGCGCCCCTCCAGCGGGCTGGGCTTCACCGAAATCGCTCGCAAGAGCCCAGCCTTTGCTATAGTGGCGGCCGCCAGACAGTTCCGGGCGGCGATTCAAGGCACGGCCGAGTGGTCCTGGCTAAGTGGATAGTTGGAGGATGCTCGGTTGAGCCTCGTCGACGTTACATTGACCTGCAGGGAATGCGGGTCGGAATTCATCTTCACCGCCGGAGAGCAGCAGTTCTATCAGTCCAAGGGCCTGGTCAACCAGCCCACCAGGTGCCAGCCCTGCCGGCAGCTGGCCAAGGCCTCCCGCCAGGGGGGCAACGGAGGAGGGTACGGGGCCGGCCCCAGGGCTCCGCGGCAGATGTTCGAGGTGGTATGCGCGGACTGCGGGACCCTGACCCAGGTGCCCTTCCAGCCGAAGTACGACCGGCCGGTCTACTGCAGCAGCTGCTTCGACAAGCATCGGGTGGCCCGCTGACCGCAGCCCACTGAACTCAGGCCGGCGGCCCTATTTCGCGCAGCCTGCTGAGGGCCCGGGACAGCTGGGAGTCGTCTGAAGACGACACCCGGATGACCAGTTCGCCCCGCACCGGCTGAGGGTATGAGCCGAAGCTCACCTGGGGGAACTCCTCGCCCAGTTCGGTGAGGACCCCGTAGAACTGGGATTCGGCGACCCCGCTGTAGCGCACCTCCCCGAACGCCAGGGCAGGTCCCCCGGCGCAGAAGCGGGGGAGGACCTCCTGGTCCACTATGGCGCGCAGCTCCGCAGGGATCCCGGGCAGGGCTATCAGCCACCTGGCGTCGCCGCTTCCCGGCAGGCGGGTCGCCGTGGGAGGGGCGCTGCCCACCGGGTTGCGGAGCACCAGGCTCCCCTCCGGGACCAGCGCCATCTTGCGGTTCCCGGGGTTGGGCTCGGGGCTGTCAAGGCGCCCCTGGCGGTACAGCTCGGCGGTCCGGGCCCGGATCCGCTCCCCGGTGGCGGGGTCCTCCACCAGGGGAACCCCGAGGAATTCGGCCACCGCTTCGTAGGTCCGGTCGTCGGGGGTCGGTCCCAGTCCCCCGCAGCAGAACACCCGGGCCGGGTTGCCCGCGACGGCCAGGGATAGCTCGGGCACGATGGCGGTCACCCGATCGGGGAGCACCACGATCCGGGACACGGGGTAGGGCGTCGTCCGCAGCCGACCGGCCAGGAAGTGGGAGTTGGAGTCGGCGGTGTGCCCGGAGAGAAGCTCGTCGCCCACCGCGATGATCCAGCTGCCGCTCGCCATGCCTTGCCATTTTGAGGTTGTCCGGACTGAGCCCGCCCGGTCCGCGCCGGCGTGCCCGCGGCGGGCGTCGCGGCCCCGGTGAAAGTCGCCCTCGGGCTCCGCTAGCGTCCGGCTACTCCCCGATGCTCCCGTCCAGGGCCTCCCGGATCAGGTCGGCATGCCCGATGTGCCGCGCCGTCTCCTCGATGAGGTGTAGCAGCACCCAGCGCAGGGAGAAGGGGCGGCCGTTGTGGGCAGGCATGGAAGACAGGTGATCGGGATCCCCGGCCTCGGCGACCACCCGGCGGGTGCGCTGTCCCGCCTCGCGGTAGCGTCGGCGCACCTCCTCGGGGTCGAGCTCTCCTCCTTTGCGGAACTCCCACTCGGGGTCGGCACCGAAGTCGACGCCTCGCCAGGGCTCCGGGAGCTGCCGGCCCGCGAAGTGCGCCTCCATCCAGCTCTCCTCAACCAGGGCCAGGTGGTACACCAGCCCCCCCAGCGAGAGGGTGGAGGTGGGCAGGCGCCAAGCCATGCCCTCCCGGTCCAGTCCCGCGGTCTTGGCCAGAATGGTCTGGCGCTGCAGCTCGAGGTAGGCTTGGAGCGTCTCCAGCTCCCCTTCCTGGGTATCCGGTTCCTCCCGGCTGAGCAAGGCGAGGAAGGCCAGTACCCGCTGGGCCAGCAACCTGGCCGCCGCGGGGTCGTACGAGGCGAGGCTGCGGTCGGCGAAGAGGTGCTGGTCGCCCGGGTAGAGGAACAGCCGCGAGCCGTGCACCCGAGTCACCAGGTCACGGGCGGCCGCCTCGTCGTCCACAAAGTAGGGGTCGTGGTCCATGGCGTGGATCTGCAGCCCCACCCCGGCGGGCCAGGCGCCGTCGCCGAACTCGGTGACCGGGACGCAGCCGTGGAGGAGCAGGGCTCCGATAGCCCCAGGACGGGACTGGGCCAGCATCTGCGCCGCCATCGCGCCCAGGGAGAAGCCGACATACACCAGGGTCTCGGGGAGCGCCTCGGCAGCCTGCCGGGCCCGCTCCAGGACGGTCTCGAACCCGATCTGCCGGGCGTGTGCCACCCCCTCCTCCACCGTGGGGAAGGTGCGGCCCTCGTAGAGGTCGGGCACGGTGACCTGGTGCCCGGCCGAGCGCAGCTGCTCGGCGAAGCGCTGCACCCCCTCGGTGAGTCCCTGGGCATGGTGGAAGAGGATCACATCGCTCATGGGTGGCCTCCGGATCTCGCTTGCACTTGGCGCCCAACCTTAGAGGTCAATGCGGACATGGGCCGTCCGCATTGGCGCGATGATGGCCGCATGTCCGAAGCCGCCGTCCGCCTCCTCCGCCTGCTGGACCTTCTCCACCGCAGCCCGGGGCTGCGCGGCTGGGAGCTCGCCGGCGAGTTGGGGGTTACCGACCGCACCCTGCGCCGAGACGTGGAACGGCTGCGCACCGCCGGCTATCCGATTGGGGCCTTCCCCGGGAGAAGAGGCGGCGGTTACCGTCTGGGCGACCGCGCGACCCTTCCCCCGCTGGCGCTCACCCGGGAGGAGGCAGCCACGGTGGCGGTCACCCTGGGAGCTCCGGGCACCTCGGCGGCGGCGCGGTCCGGAGCGAACGACATCTCCTCTCTCGCCAAGCTGGACCGTCTCCTCCCCGCCGAGGTCCGCCGGCAGGTGACGACCCTCCGGGCCACCTCCATCTCGCTGGACCGCTCCCGTCCGCGGATCTCCACCGAGCGGCTGGTGACGCTGGCGGCCTGCTGCCAGGCGCGGGAGCGGGTCAACCTGGAGTACGCGGGGTCGGCCGGGCAAAGGGGACTCCGCAGAGTGGAGCCCTACCGGCTGGTGGCCACCGAGGAGCACTGGTACCTCGTCGCCTACGATCTCGACCGCGAGGACTGGCGGACGTTCCGAGTCGACCGCATGGGCGATTTGGAGCGGACCGGCTGGACCTTCACCCCGCGCGAGGGACCCGATCCCGGGCAGCTCGTGGCCCAGGCGGTGGCGGTGGCCCCCTACCGCTACCGGGTGGTGGCCGAACTGGACGCCCCGCTCGACGAGGTGTCGCCCCACGTCCCCTCCAGCGTCTCGATGGTGGAGCCCGCCGGAGATCGCACCAAGATCACCTTCGGCGCCCACCGGCTGGATTGGGCGGCGGCCTTCCTCGTGGACCTGGGAGTTCCTTTCGTGGTGAGCGAGCCGGAGGCTCTCCGCCTTCACCTGCTGGATCTCGGCCTCCGGCTCGTCTCCGCCCATGGCCGACCGGAGCGAACTCGGCGGAGTCGGGCCGGCCTCGGGCGGCAGGGCGACCTGAGGGGCTGATCCGCCGTGGCCGGAGACGGCCGGCGGGCCGCGCCCGGCGCCACCCGGCCGGTGAAGAGGCGCCGGCCAGCCGGGCGTGCGGACCGCGACCTCTGGTGTCCGTGACGACCGGCGAGGACCAGGACCTCGCCGCCCGGCTGGTGTGCCCCGGCCCTGGACAGTTATAATCCGGCCACTTTGGCTGTCGTCGGCGAGCGTCGCCACGGCCGCCGGTTCCGCTCCGGCAGGCTTTGCCGCGCCGCTGGGAGGTGTAGGACCCGATGACCCGAACCGTGCTGATTCCGGTGCTCCTGGCTGGCATCCTGGCCATCGTCTATGGGGGTGCGCTGGCCCGCTGGGTGTTGCGCCGCTCCCCGGGCAACGAACGCATGCAGGAAATCGGCCAGGCCATCCGGGAGGGAGCCTCGGCCTACCTCAACCGGCAGTACACCATCATCGGAGCCATCGGACTCGGGCTGGCGGTGCTCCTTGCCCTGGGCGGTCTGATCAACACGTCGCTGGGCTGGAAGACCGCTCTCCTCTTCATGTTCGGGGCGGCCCTCTCGGCCAGCGCCGGGTACGTGGGCATGAATGTCTCGGTCCGCAGCAACTACCGCACCGCCGAGGCGGCCAGGGGAGGGCTGGGCCCGGCCCTCCGGGTGGCCTTCAACGGCGGGGCCGTCACCGGCTTCTTCGTGGTGGGGCTGGGCCTGCTGGGTGTCACCATCGCCTTCTGGATCCTGGACAAGCCGTCGGCCATCGTCGGGCTGGCCTTCGGTGCCTCACTCATCTCGGTCTTCGCCCGGCTGGGCGGAGGCATCTACACCAAGGCGGCGGATGTCGGCGCCGACCTGGTGGGCAAGATCGAGGCCGGGATCCCCGAGGACGACCCCCGCAACCCGGCGGTTATCGCCGACAACGTCGGGGACAACGTGGGGGACTGCGCGGGGATGGCCGCCGACCTGTTCGAGACCTACGCCGTGACCGCGGTGGCGGCCATGCTCCTCGGGGGACTTCAGTTCCACAACTTCGGGCTGACCGTGTACCCACTCCTGCTGGGGGCGATCAGCATCGTGGCCAGCGTCGTCGGGACCTTCTTCGTCCGCATCGGCAAGGGCGGCTGGATCATGGGGGCCCTCTACCGGGGGCTCGTGGCGTCCGCCCTGGTGGCGATAGTCGGCTTCGCCATCCTGACGGCGGTCCTCTCCAGCACAGGTGGCCTCTCCTCGGCGGTGCTCGGGCACCCGGTGATCAACCTCTTCTGGTCCGGGGTGATCGGGGTCGTGATCACCATCCTGATCGTGGCGATAACCGAGTACTTCACAGGCGCCCAGTTCAGCCCGGTGCGCGGGATCGCCCGCAGCTCCCAGACCGGCCACGCCACCAACATCATCGCCGGGCTGGCGGTGGGGTTGGAGGCGGCCGCGCCCCCGGTCTTCGTGATCGGAGTTGGGATCCTCGGCGCATACGCCCTGGCCGGGCTGTACGGGATCGCGATCGCCGCCATGGCTTTGCTGAGCATGGTGGGAATCGTGGTGGCCATCGACGCCTACGGCCCGATCACCGACAACGCCGGGGGGATCGCGGAGATGGCCGACCTGCCAGAGTCGGTGCGCAACGTGACCGACCCCCTGGACGCGGTGGGCAACACCACCAAGGCGGTCACCAAGGGGTACGCCATCGGGTCGGCGGCGCTGGCTGCCCTGGTGCTCTTCGCGGGCTACACCGAGACCCTGGGGCACCACCACTTCGACTTCAGCCTCAGCAACCCGCGCGTCATCGTGGGGCTGCTCTTCGGGGGCATCCTCCCGGTGCTCTTTGCCTCCCTCTCCATGCAGGCGGTGGGCCGGGCGGCTGGCGGCGTGGTCGAGGAGGTTAGGCGCCAGTTCCGGGAGATCCCGGGGATCATGGATGGGACGGGACGGCCGCTTTACGGCAGGGCGGTGGCCATCGTGACCGCGGCCGCGCAGCGGGAGATGATCCTTCCCGGGCTGATCCCGGTGGCCGCCCCGCTGCTGGTGGGCTTCATCCTCGGTCCCGTGGCCCTCGGAGGGATGCTGATCGGCACCATCGTGGTCGGCCTGTTCGTGGCGCTGCAGATGACCTCGGGAGGCGGCGCCTGGGACAACGCCAAGAAGTACATCGAGGAAGGAAACTTCGGGGGCAAGGGGACTGAGACCCATGCCGCCGCGGTCACCGGGGACACTGTCGGAGACCCCTACAAGGACACTGCGGGACCGGCCATCAACCCCATGATCAAGGTGGTCAACATCATCGCCATCCTCATCGCCCCGATCATCGCCACCAACTACCTCATCCACTGAGGCAGCGGCGCCAGCGGTAACCTGGTCCCAGCCATGGACGACGCCGAGCAGGTCGAGTACCTGGAGGAGATCGCGGACCTCCGGCGGCGGGCGCGGGTGCTGGAGGAGACGGCGGGGGCGGCTGAGCTGATCGCCGAGTACATGGTCGAGGTCCAGCTCCTGGAGTCCCTTCTGCTGGCGGCCCGGGAGCTGCGGGACCAGCTGGCCCAGGAGCCGGAGCTAGGGGAGATGCTTCTCCTCAGAGGCTTCTCCCCGGCCAGTTTTCAGGACGTCTACTCGTTCGTCTACGAGGCGGCGATGGAGATCGACCTCTCAGGAGAGCAGCTGGCCCGGGCGGTGTCCGCCACCGACTTCGCGAGCCTCCTGCGGCGGCCGGACGTGGTCAGCGGCTGAGGTCAACTCCAGCGAGGCCGGGAATGCTCAGCCAGACGGCCAGCGCCATCACCAAACCGGCCGCCAAAAAGGGGACGCGCAGCCCAGCCGCCTGAGCCAGCCCCCCTCCCAGCGCGGCACCGACAGGGTAGGCGCCGATGCCCACCACCCGGAAGGCGCTGGTGACCCGGCCGAGAAGGGCATCCGGGGTCTCACGCTGGCGGTACGAGACCACGGTCACGTCCCAGAGTGTCCCCAGGAAGCCGAGCAGCGCCACGACCGGGATCACCAGCCAGATCCGTGGTAGCCCCCAGATCGCCAGGAGCCCCAGGCCGTTCACGACCAGAATGGCGCGTAGAAGCGCGGGACGCCGCAGCCGGACGCCGGCCCGGTAGGCGAACAGGCTGCCCAGGAGGCCTCCCGCGGCCATGACCGCCAGCAGCACGCCGTAGAGGACCCGGGGGAGCCGCAGGACATCCAGCACGAAGAGAACGAAGGTGCTGAGGACCATCCCGAAGGCAAGGTTCTGCAGCCCCACCAGGACCGCCAGGAGTCGAAGGGGTCGGTGGGCCCATAGCCAGCGGGCCCCCTGGACCACCTCGGACATGATCCGGTCCTCGCCCCTGGAGTCGGGGGGGAACGGGCCGGCCACGGCGAGGAGAAGGAGTGCCGCGATCCCGAACGAGACCGCATCTGCGCTGAAGGGCAGCTCCCTGGCCGCGGTGAACAGCAGCGCGCCCAGCGCCGGGCCCACCAGGTTCTGGCCGGTGGCGTACCCTCCCTGGCTGATGGCGTTGGCCCGTTCCAGCTGCGGACCTCGCACCAGCCGCGGCAACAGGCCGGAGGCGGAGTTGCTGCCCATGGTGTCCGCCGACCCCAGGAGGAACCCGAGGACGCAGAGCCAGGCGATATCCACCATATGCAGGCCCACGATCGCCACCAGGGTCACGGCCAGGACCACCCGGACCACGGTGGCCAGCTGCATCAGCGAGCGGCGATCGTGCCGGTCCGCCAGAGCGCCCGAGAGTGGGTTGACCAGCAACCAGGGGACCGACTGGCAGGCGGCCACAGCTCCCACCAGCGCGGGCGAGGAGGTGAGGGAGGCGGCCAGAAGCGGTAGGGCGGCGACCCGCACCCCGTCGCCCAGCCCCGCAGCGGTGACCGAGGCGGAGTAGGCCCAGAACGAGGAACCCAGCGGCGCGGCGGGTTGGGACGCGGACCGGACGCTCAAAACAACTCCAGATGCTCGGTGACCTAGGGGCGGGCGGCGGAGGGCCGGGCGGGGCTCAATGGACTCCGGCCCGCGGCAGCAGGGGCCGGCACGCCGACAGCGGGCACTGGGTGCCGACCATCACGGCGCCGGGCGGGAGCCGGAATGATACCAAACGATGGAATCCCGCTCGGCGGCCCCCCGGCCGACCCTCCAACTGGCAGGAGTCGCAGACTAACCTACAAACGTCGAAGCGAGGAGGCGTCTTGTGACCGAGGAAGATGCGGCCGCCGTGCTCATCCGGGCCGCCGAGGGCCTCTTCGACAGCGGGGTGATGTCCGCCAGCGGGCACGCCAACCTCTCCGCCCGGGTGGGGAGGGAGCAGATGCTGATCACCGCCCAGGGCGCGGTGCGGGGTCTTAAGGCGAGCCAACTGGCGCTGGTGAACCTGGAGGGAGAGGTGGTCCGGGGATCGCTGGACCCCATCATGCGCGAGGTCGTCGGCATGCACACGCTGGTCTACCGCGAGCGTGACTCGGCGGGGGCGGTGATCCACACCCATTCCCCGGGACTCCTGGCGTTCGCCATGGCCAACCGGGAGCTTCCCTGCCGCTACGAGGCGCTGCTGCGCTTCGGGCAGGCGGAGCCGGTACCCGTGGTCCCCTGGGCCCCTCGCGGTTCCAATCGCTCGGTGGAGGGCATCGCCAGAGCTTTGGGCCGCAGCGCCGGAACCATGGCCGTGCTTCTGGGGAACCACGGGGTGCTGGCTTTCGGCCCCGACCCCGCCGGCGCCGGAGCCCTCCTCGTGGCCCTGGAGGAGGCGGCGAGGGGCGAGCTGGCCGCCGCCGGGCTGGGCGGCTCGCGGGACTTCCCCGAGGGTGCCCTGGAGGAGGTTCGGCAGGCGATGGCCAGGGCCCGGCAGTGACGATGGGACAGGCTCCGCCTCCCCGTGGGTCGCAGCCGGAGGCGCGGGAGCGAGTGGCCGCAGCTGAACCCCTGGCGTTCAGGTTCAGCCGCGCAGCCCGCACCCTCAAGCTGTCCTGGGCAGGGCTTCTCTCGCCGCTCGACCTGTCGCCGCCCCAGGCGGCGCTCCTTCGCTCGCTGCTCGCGCACCACCGCACCGACATCAGGGAGCTGGCTCGGCTTCTGGACAGCGACCCGATGAAGGTCAAGCACCTGGCCGACCAGCTGGAGGAGGCGGGTCTCATCCTGCGCGAGGTCGACCCGGCAGACCGCCGCACGCGCGCCTTGACACTCACCTCCCGGGGCCGGGAGCGGGCGGCCGAGGTGGAAAGGCTGGTCCAGGAGCAGGAGAGGTGGCTGGCGGCACGCCTCGGCGAGGGGGGGATGGCAGAACTATCAGAGGCGCTGTCGGCCATGGAGGCCGTGCTCGACACCACCGACCACGGCCCGGCGGCGTGGGATGAGCGCCACCGCCGGCAGCCCTTCTCCGCCGATCCGGACCCTCTGGTTTTGGAGGTGGCGTCCGGGCTTCGGGCCGGGAGAGCCCTGGACCTCGGCGCGGGAGCCGGGCGCAACAGTTTGGGGCTGGCCGAGCTCGGCTGGACGGTGACAGCGGTCGACTTCTCCAAGGTCGCGCTGGACCAGCTGCACAACGCCGCGCGAGAGCGGGGGTTGGAGGTCGAGGCGGTGCGGGCCGACCTGCTCCGGTACCGCCCTCCCCGGGGGGCCTTCCAGCTCTGCCTGCTGGCCAACATCCACCTGCCGGAAGAGCAGTTGGCCAGGGTGCTGGCGGTGGCGGCGTCCTCACTGGCGCGGCGCGGTCACCTTCTGGTGATCGGTCATCACGCGGAGACGCCCGGGGAGCACGGGCCAAGGCACCACGGGTTGCTCTTCACCGAGGAGCTGCTCTCCCGGCTCCTCCCCCCTGAGCTCGCGGTGGTGCGGCTGGAGCGCCACCTGAGGAGCCACGGCGGCGACCGCGCGGACACCGAGGACCTGGCGCTCCTCCTTGTGGCGCGGCGCCGGTAGGCCCTGTGGCTGAGGCCTCAGAACTCTCAGGCCAGCTGACGGGCGCAGGCCCGGCAGCGGCCGTGGCCGACCAGTTCCACCTGGTCCAGCTCGAAGCCGATCTGGGAGGTGGCCGTCCGGACCCCGTCTAGAAGCTGAGGAACCCAGATGTCCGTGGTGGACCCACACACCTCACACACCAGGTGCTGGTGCAGTTCGCTGCCGTCGCGGACCGCCTCGTAGGCGCTGGCATGCCCCAGCTGAACCCGGCGCGCCAGGCCGAGTTCGACCAGGAGGTCAAGGGTGCGGTAGACGGTGGTCCGTTGAAACCCCGGCACCTTGAGCGAGATCGCCGAGCACAGCTGGTCGGCGGTGGCGTGGCCGGCGTGCTCAGCCAGGGCCGCATACACGAGACGGCGCTGGGGGGTGAGGCGCAGCCCTTTGTCCCTGATGGCCTCGAGTGCGTCCATTGGTGCAAATGGTACCAAGAGGCGGCTATTGCAACTTCAGGATGGGATCCGCCCGGGCCCATGATGGCTCGAGGGATATGCTGTGTAGGTGAGTGGGGAGAGTTCGGCGCTGGCCCAGCTGGAGGATGCCCTGGCCCGGATCGAGGATCCGGAGTTGCATCGACCGATGATGCAGCTGGGGATGCTGAAGAACCTCCGCCTGGAGGGGGGGGTGGCCCGGGTGAAGGTGATCCTCACCACCCCGGCCTGCCCTCTCAAGGACCGCATCCAGGGAGAGATCGAGGCCGCGGTCCTGGGGAAGGTGCCCGGGGTGGAGGCGGTGGAGCTGGAGTGGGGCTCGGACGTCTCCCGCACCCGCGGGGTCACGGGACGCCAGGACGTCCCGGGGGTGCGCAACACCGTGGCTGTGAGCGCCGGCAAGGGTGGTGTGGGCAAGACCACGGTGGCGGTGAACCTGGCCTTCGCCCTGCTCCAGACCGGAGCCCGGGTGGGGCTCCTCGACGCCGACATCTACGGTCCCAACGTCCCGATCATGCTGGGCATCAGCGAGCCCCCGACCGCGGTCGACGGCCGGATGATGCCTCACCTGGTGGACGGCCTGAAGGTGGTCTCGATCGGCACCATCATCGATCCGGAGAAGCCGGTGATCTGGCGCGGCCCGCTGCTCGCGGGCGCGCTGCGTCAGTTCCTCTTCGACGTCGAATGGGGAGAGCTCGACTACCTCATCTGCGATCTGCCCCCAGGAACGGGGGATGTGCAGCTGACCCTGGCCCAGTCGATACCCCTCACCGGCACGGTGATCGTGACCACGCCCCAGGATGTCTCGCTGGCCGATGTGGGGCGCGGGATTGCGATGTTCGAACAGCTTAGGGTGCCGGTGCTGGGGGTCATCGAGAACATGAGTGGCTTCGTCTGCCCGCACTGCGGAGAGGTGACCGACGTCTTCAGCCGGGGCGGCGGCCGTCTGCTCGCCGAGGCCCGGGAGCTGCCATTCCTCGGGGAGATCCCGCTGGACCCCCGGGTACGGCTGGGTGGCGGGGTCGGGCGCCCGCTGGTGCTGGACGATCCCGAGGCCCCGCAGGCGCGGATCTTCCGTGATCTGGCGGCCGCGGTGGCGGCGCAGATCAGCCAGGTGAACTTCGCCTCCCAGCAGGCCCCGGAGATGCCGGCTGGGCCAAGGGTCAGACTGGGATAGCCCCGGTTCCTGACCTGTGCTCCGCTGGCCTCAGGAGTCCGGCCGGCGCCCTGTCCGGTAGGTGACGGCGGCGGCGGCCACCCGGATCGCCTCACGGGCCGGTGTGGCGTCGGTGTACACGCGCAGCCACACCGTCCGGGCGGGGAGGAGTCGGACCAGGAGGCGGGAGGCGGCCTCCATCTCCACCCGACCGGACATCGGGTCGTACAGGCGGAGTGGCTGGCGGTCGGCGGCCGGGTTCTCCGGCCGTGGTGCCGTGCTGGCCAGGTCGACCGCCAGGCCCACCCCCCGCAGGTCGGCGGGAAGCGCCTCTCGTATCGCCATTTCGAGCTCGGCCGCAGGCGGAACCATGGGGCTGTCGAGAGGGTCGGGCTCGTGGTAGGCCTCATACGCCAGCCGCCAGGGCAGCCGGCGTTCGGTCACGTCCAGCCACCCCTCCCCCAGCCGGCGCTCCTCGGCGTCGGCGGGCTGCCGCTGCCAGCGTTCGACGGCCGCCAACAGGGACCAGTCGGTGAGAAGGAGGTACTCGTCCAGGTGGTCCAGGGGGCTGCCGGGCGGGAGCAGCTGCGCGCAGGTGGCGGCGAACAGTGGACGCATGTGCAGGTCGATGCGGCGGACGGTGCGGTGGAAGTAGACGTGGTTGTACATGTAGAGCCGCGCGGAGAGAAACATCTCCAGGGCGGGCACCCCGTGCTGGTGCAGCACCAGCTGCCCGTCCTTGATGAACATGTAGTGGCGCAGCCGGGGCAGGTCGACCGGCCCCACGGCGACACCGCACATGTAGGCGTCTCGGGGCACGTAGTCCATGTTGTCGGTGCTGACCGGCCCGCACAGCACGGGCTTCAGGGCGGCGAGCCAGGCCGGCGGCTCGAATCCGTCCAGTTCCGCGGGGGCCATGACATAGGCCACATGGCGAGGGTCGACCCACTCCCCGGCCGAGAAGTCCCCGTCCGGGCTGCGCCGAAGCGAGGCGATAAGGTCGGCCAGAGGGCCGAGGACCAGCCGGCGCCCCACATCCTCGTGGTCCAGGTGGAGGGAGGACAGAACCTCGCTGTCGAAGAAGTGACCGAAGGGTCCATGGCCCACATCGTGGAGGAGCCCGGCCACCCGCATCGTCTCCACCACCAGGGGCTGGCTGGGGAGGTCGGGCAGGCTGGCCCGAAGGCTGGGGTAGAGGTGCTCGGTGAAGCGGCCGGTGAGATGCATCGCTCCCACCGCGTGTTGGAAGCGGGAGTGCTCGGCGGTGTGGAACACCCACCAGGCGGACTGAAGCTGGTGGATCCGGCGCTGGCGCTGGAGCCAGGGGTTGTCGAGCAGGGCCTGCTCCGAGCTGGCTCCGTCCCCCAGCTGTTTGGTGATGCTGCAGTATTCGTGAAGTGGGTCGGCCAGGAGGTTGACCCGCTCGTAGGCCTGCTCCGGCAAGCTCATCGTGGCAATGCCCCGAGAGCACGGTTCAGAGAGGTCATCCTCGCAGGGCCTGGAGCAGGGCGCCGCCCACGGGACTGCCCCAGCCGCTGCAGGCGTCCCAACCCACCCCCGCCAGGTAGGCCCCGTTGTTGCCCTGGGTTATGTCGCGGAAGGCGCCCTCGGCCGAGATCTGGGAGTAGATGAGAGGGTTGAGGAAGCCGAGACGTCGGCCCAGTTGGGCGGAGCAGACCAGCAGGAGGGCCCCCCAGAGGGGGGCGACCGCGCTGGTCCCCCCGAACACCGCGGCCTGGCCATCCACAAGCACGCGGTAGCCAGTCTCGGGGTCAGCGTCGCCTGCCACGTCTGGCACCCCGCGGCCGCGGAAACGCCCGGGGTCGACGTCCGGGGGGACACCGGCCCCGGACTGCCAGGCGGGAAGTGGGATCGCCCGACTCACGCCGCCCCCGGTGGCGCCCCCAGCGGGAAGGTCGTTCCATACCACCTCGGAGCTGATCCTCCCGCCCGCCGTCGAAAGGCGCGTTCCGCCGCAGGCCAGCACCAGAGGACTCGCCGCCGGGTAATCCACATGCGCCAAGCCGTCAGTCATCCCGTCGGACGAGCCGCTGTCCCCAGCGGCCACGCAGACGGTGATCCCCGCCAGGGCGGCGTCCTCGAAGGCATGCTCGAAGGCGGTCCTCACTCCGGGCGGCCATCCCGGCTCGGGACCACCCCAGCTGATGGAGAGCACCTGGGGTCGGGCGACCAGGTCGTGAGTCGCCGCCTGGATGGCGGCGAGGAACCCCTGGTCGGTGTTGGGGGCGAAGTAGGCGGCGATCCTGGCGCCCGGAGCGAGCGCTCCGGCCACCTCGATGTCCAGAGTGACCTCGCCGTCTGGGCCCTGGGGGTCGCCGCTGGGCAAGTTGGCCCCGCCCATCACGGGGACGTTGGCCACCTGGGGAACGGGGAGGCCGAGCTGCGTGAAGTAGGCGGCCAGGGACGAGGCCTCGTAGCCACCGCCCAATTCCACCAGGCCCAGGCACCCGAGCCCGCTCGAGGGCACCGCGGGGAACTGGTAGAGGGAGCCGACTTCCGGTGGCGAAAAGCTGAGCGGAGCTGCCTCGGGGAGGGGCAGGTCGGGTAGTGGGAAGGGTCGGAAGTGGGATCGGGCAAACGGCGTCGGCCCCAGGCCGAGCACCGCGACCACGGAGTCGCGCAACTCCCCAGGAGGCTCCAGACCGCCCGGCGCGCCGAGGCCCGGCCCCAGGAGAGCTCGAACCTCACCCTCGGTGCCTGAGATCCGGACCCGCCTATCTCGGAGCGAGGCCTCCACCACCTCCAGCCCGTGGGAGCGTGCCCAGCCGACCGCACGCTCAAGCTCCTCCCTTCGAGCGCCGCGCAGGCGCTCCAGCTCCTCCGGTCCCAGGTGGTTACGCAGGAGTGGGGGCCGCGATCCCAGATCGGAGATACCCAGGGCTTCGCCTTCCACCCTGGGTCGGAGCACGAGCCAAGCCTCGATCCGGTTCTCACCGCCAGCGGGCGTCGGCGTCTGCGCTGCCACGAGGGTAGTATCCGCCGCCGAACGGCGCAGGTCAGGCCTCGGCTGCCAGCTGCCGGGTGATCTCCAGCACGGCCGCGAAGTTGCGGAACACCTCGAGGCGGTCGCCACCCGCCACCTCCAGCTCAAGTTCGCCGCTGCGGGTCACGTCGCGTATCCGGCAGGCGAGTTGGGCGAGGTCGGCGTTCCTGGTCGTGACCCGGATGCGGCAGTCGGGTGCCACACGAGGAGGCGCGAGCTCGCCGAGGCGGCCCAGCGCCCGGAGCGCGCCGGAGCGGATGCGCTCCCTGGCCTCCTCGGGGTGGACACTCTGGGCGGCGAACCTGGTGACGGAGGATTTGACCGCCACCTTCTCCACTCCCGGCGCCAGGGTGCCCAGCTCGGCCCCGGCGTGCTGATCCCCGCTGACCAGTACCAGCGGCACACCGAAGTGCGCTGCCACCAGGCAGTTGAGACCAGCCTCCCCTACCGGAAGGCCGTCAACCGTGGCGCCGGCGACCAGCCTCGGGCTGTAGGTGTGGGAGAGGATTGCCGGAGGCCCATCGACGGCACCGTGGTAGCCGATGAAGAAGATGGCGTCGAAGGTCTCGTCAAGCCCTTCCATCATGTAGAGGGGCTTGTGCCAGCCGGCGAGGTAGCTTGCCCTCCCCGCCAGCCGAGCGGGGTCCAGGTTGGCCATGCGTCCGTGGGAGTCGTTCACCAGAAAGCGCCGGGCGCCGGCCTCGATCGCGCCCTCGATCGCCGAGTTGACCTCGGCCAGCATCAGCTCCTGCCCCAGCTGGTACTGCGGGCCAGGGGTGACCTGGCTCCAGTCGGCGATCCCGGCGACCCCCTCCATGTCGCAGGAGATGTAGACCGAAAGTCCGGAGGCGGTGCCGTCAGCCGGCACCGGAGCCACCGAGAGTGATCCGGTCGAGCTCCGCCCAGTCTCCCGCGCTCGGGCGCCAGCTGGCGGCGGCGCAATTGGCTGCGACCTGCTCCGGGCTCATGGCACCGGCTATCACCGAGGACACCTGGGGGCGCCCTAGCAGCGCCCCGAAGGCCACCCCCAGAAGGGAGACCTGGCGATCTGAGGCGAACCGTTCCAACTGCTCCAGCACGTCGAAGGTGGCCTGGTCGTCCAGTGGGGATCCCTGTCGAGCGCTGGCCAGCCGGGCACCAGGCGGGGGTGGCTCCCCCCTCCGGTACTTGCCGGTGAGAAGGCCGCTGGCCAGGGGGTAGTACGGCAGGAGGCCCAATCCCAGCTCGTCCAGGGCGGGCAGGACCTCGCCTTCCACCGACCGGTTGAGCAGGCTGTAATCCTCCTGGGCGGAGACCAGCACCTGAAGGCCGATCGCCTGAGCCGTGGCCGCCGCCTCGCGGAGCTGAACGGCGCTGAAGTTGGAGACCCCTATCCAGCGCACTTGGCCCGCCGTGACCGCCTCCTGGAGGGCGAGAAGGGTTTCAGAGATGGGCGTGTTGGGGTCGGGCTCATGCATCTGATAGAGGTCGATGGTCTCCACCTGAAGGCGGCGCAAACTGCCTTCCAACGCCCGCCGCACGTACTCCGAGGAGCCCCGCCGATCGGAAGGCTCCAGCCCCGGCTTCCGCATCCCGAACTTGGTGGCCAGGACGACCCGGTCACGCCGGCCCCGAAGCGCCTCCCCCAGGAAGCGCTCACTCTCCCCGTTGCCATAGATGTCGGCGGTATCGAAAAGGTTCACGCCCCGGTCAAGGGCCGAGTCCACCACCAGCCGCGCCCCGGTCTGGTCGAGACGGCGGCCGAAGTTGTTGGTCCCGATCCCGACCTCGCTCACCTCGGGGCCGCGCGCTCCCAGTCGACGCCGACCGAGCACCTCATCCAAGTGCGCCACCTCCATCTCCGTCCGCCACTGGGCTGGACTGCCGGAAACGCCGCCTCGTGACCGGGTCCTGAACCTCGGCGCCCCGTATGCCGGCCACCACCTGGTCGAGACGCTCCGCCAGGTGGCTGATGTCCGAGTCGGACAGATAGCGGGCGAAATCCTCCTCGGCAGCCAACTGCATTATCGCCAACGCCTCCCACATCACCTCTCGCCCTGTAGAGGTCACCTCCATCACGGTGTGCCGGCGGTCCTCAGCAGAGATCCGGCGGGTCACCAGCCGGCGCCTCTCGAGTCGGTCCATGATCCGGGACACACCGCTCTTGCTGAAGCAGGTGTCCTCGGCCAGGTCGCCGATCCCGCGGCTGCCGTCGGGCCCCGCCCCCAGGCGCACCAGCACCTCGGCGGCCGACGACGACAACCCCACGGCGGCCAGGAGCCTTCGATCGAGGGCAGACGCCAGCAGTCGCTGGGCCTGGAACAGGCTCAGGGTCGCTGCCACCGGCGAGAGGCCCGCCTCCCGGGTTAGGGCTCTCCGCCGTCCATCGGCCATCAGCGGAGGACGATCCGAGAAGGGCCGAGGTACGGATGGCCTGCGGCGCCGGCGTGGGCGCCACCGGCCCGCAGCCCAACGGCCGGTTCCTCCACCCGAACCCTGATCAAGGCCAAAGTCACTTCCATCCCCCCCGTGACTGACATTCTAGGATCGGGCCCAGATTGTTGTCCCGGTCCGAAGGATGTGCAGCCGGGGCAGAGCTCGAGCCACGAAACATCGCACGGCGACCTGCCGTTGCAGAGATGGACCCGCGGTGTCCCCCAGTTCTCATCCGCGGCGCACAGGAGTCACCGTGAGCATCGTCTCGGCAGCCGGAGGCATCGCCTGCCCCCAAGTTGAGCCCAGGCGGTGGCTGGCGCGGTGAGGACGGTCGGTCGGTTTCCGCGCCCTGCGGTGCTGGCCATGGTGGTGGCCGGGCTGGCGGCGGTGTCGGCCACCGCCGGCGGCGTCCTCAGCTCCGGCCCCTCATCGGCGGCCCCCCCGGTGGCCGCGCCCCAGGTGGCCGCCGAGGGGTCGGCACCTGTCTGGGCATGGCCAGAGCCGGGCGAGGCGGATCACGCCCTGAGGCTCTCCACCCCCCAGTACCAGCTGGCCCTCGAGGCCCGCACGGGCATCCTCACCGTCTCCTCGGCGGCGGGCTCCTTCGCCTTCCCTCTCA
>JAJYWQ010000031.1 GCA_021791415.1 bacterium
GAGGTCCGCCGGCTGGCCGCCGACGCCGCGGTCACGGCCTCCATCGCCAGCGCCTACGGCACCGACTGGTAGCCGTCGTGTCCACCTTCCCTGCCTACCGCCCGGACGGCCAGCGCCAGCCGGAGCTGGAGGTGGTCCCCGCTCGTAGTGGGGCCGAGGTGCTGCTCTCGGCGTTGGTGGGGCAGGGTGTGGACACCGTGTTCGGAATCCCGGGAGGCGCCAACCTCCCCATCTACCAGCACCTCCCCCAGTTCCCCATCCGGCACGTGCTGGTGCGCCACGAGCAGGGGGCGGCGCACATGGCGGACGGGTACGCCAGGGCCAGCGGTAGGGTGGGTGTCTGCATGGCCACCTCCGGCCCCGGGGCCCTCAACCTCGTGACCGGCTTGGCGACAGCCCACTTCGACTCGGTCCCGGTCGTCGCCCTCACCGGCCAGGTCGCCTCTCCGACCATCGGCACCGACGCGTTTCAGGAGTCTGACGTGATCGGCTCCTGCCTCTCGGTGACCAAGCACAGCTACCAGCTGCGCGACCCCGGGGAGATCGAGGCGGTGGTGGCCGAGGCCTTCCACGTCGCCCGCACCGGGCGCCCCGGAGCTGTCCTCATCGACATCCCCAAGGACGTGCAGCAGGCCCACTTGGGTGACGACAGGCCGCTCGGACGCATCCGGCGGCACGCCGCCCCGCCACCGGCTCCGGACAGTCAGATCGAGACCGCCGCCGACCACCTCTCCCGGGCCCGGCGCCCGGTGATCCTGGCGGGGCGGGGCGTGGCCATCGCTGAAGCTCAGGCGGCGCTGCTCAAGCTGGCCTCGAGGCTGGACGCCCCGGTCGGCACCACCCTCCTCGGCACCGGGGTGTTCCCCCATCCCCACCCACTGGGCCTCGGGCTGGTGGGCTTCATGGGCACCGGCTACTGCAACCGCGCGGTCACCGAGTGCGACGTCCTGCTGATGGTGGGCATGCGGGCGGACGACCGTGTCACCTGCCGTCTCGACGGCTTTGCCCCCCGGGCCGAGCACATCATCCATGTGAACATCGACCCCGCCGAGCTGGGGAAGACGGTGACCGCCGACTGCCAGATCGTGGGGGACGCCAGGGACGTCCTGGAGCGGCTGTCGGCCCGGCTGGAGCCCTGCACCCGCCCGGCCTGGCGGGAGCAGGTGGAGAGCTGGCGGCGCCGCCACCCGCTGCGGCACCCTCACAACGGGCGGCTCCAGCCCCAGGAGGTGCTCCGCGCCTACTACGCCCGCCGTCGCCCCGCCGACATCACCGTCGCCGACGTGGGCCTGAATCAGATGTGGGCGGCCACCGGCTGGAGCGGGGGTGAGGCCGGGCTCTTCCTCAACTCCGGGGGCCAGGGGACCATGGGGTTCGCCCTCCCCGCGGCCATCGGAGCCCAGGCCGCCGCCCCCAGGAGCCGGGTCTTCGCCATCTGCGGAGAGGGGGGGGTGGTGATGACCGTGCAGGAGCTGGCCACGGCGGTGGAGGCCCAGCTTCCGGTCAAGGTGCTGATCCTCAACAACCGTCAGCTGGGGATGGTCCGCCAGTTCCAGGACGACTTCTACGGCGGCGTCCGCTCCCAGGTGGACCACATCGTGACCCCCGACTTCCCAACTTTGGCCCGCGCCTTTGGCTGCTTCGGCGAGGCGGTGGACGACCTCTCCGAGGTCGGGCCCGCCCTGGACCGGGCCATCGCCCACCCCGGGCCGGCCGTCCTGGAGTTCCGGATCGACCCCGACGCGGGGATCTTCCCCATCGTGCCGCTGGGTGGCAGCCTCTCGGAGTTCGTCGAGTGCCCGTACCCGTGACCGGTGCCGCGAGCTCCCCCCGGCTCCTCTGCGTCCTCGTGGAGGACCGGCCGGGGATCCTGCAGCGGGTGACCAACTGCGTGGGCCGCCGGGGGCACCGGCTCGTCTCCTGCGCTGTGGCCGATGGTCCTGAGGAGGGGGCGCTCCGACTCTGGCTCCGCGTCGACACCGGGATCCAGCCCCCCGAGCAGGCGGCCCTGCAGCTGCGCAAGCTCATCGACGTGGTGGCGGTGGAGGACCTGACCGAGACCTCGGTCATGGAGTGGACCTGCGGCCTTTTCGAGTTCCGTGCGCCCTTCGCGAGGGAGCTGGAGTCCGAGCTGGGGCGGAGGGGGGCGCAGCTCGTGGAGCGCAGCCCGCAGCGGCTGGTCGCGGCGCTGTCCGGGCCGCCCGCCGCGCTGGACGCAGCCCAGACCGCCCTCGCGGCCCTCGGCCTCAGCGACTTCGCCCGCGGCCGCCCGATCGCCCTTCAGCCCGCCATGCCCCAGGAGGCGTGAACAGATGCAGATCTTCTACGACCAGGACGCGGACCCCAGCCAGCTGGCGGGGGCCGAGGTGGCCATCCTCGGCTACGGCAGCCAGGGCCACGCTCACGCCCAGAACCTCCGCGACAGCGGGTACCAGGTCCGGGTGGGCCTTCCCCCGGGCAGCCGGAGCCGGGTCAGGGCGGCGGCCGACGGCTTCCCGGTGCTGTCCCCGGTAGAGGCGGCCCAGGGCGCCGACGTGGTCATGGTGCTGGTGCCCGACCATGACCAGGCTCAGCTCTTCCGGGATGGCCTGGCAGCGGCGCTGAAGCCGGGGTGTCTGCTCCTCTTCGCCCACGGCTTCGCCATCCACTACGGCACGGTGGTGCCCCCCGCGGAATGCGACGTGGCCATGGTCGCACCCAAGGCTCCGGGGCACATGGTGCGCTCCTGCTTCCGGGAGGGGATAGGCTGCCCGGCGCTGGTGGCCGTCCATCAGGACCGCAGCGGCAGGGCGCTGGCGCGGGCCCTCGCCTACGCCCGCGGGATCGGCGCCACCCGGGCCGGGGTGCTGCTCACCACCTTTCGGGAGGAGACCGAGACCGACCTCTTCGGGGAGCAGGCGGTGCTCTGCGGCGGGGTCTCGGCGTTGGTCAAGGCGGGCTTCGAGACCCTGACCGAGGCCGGCTATCAGCCCGAGCTGGCCTACTTCGAGTGCCT
>JAJYWQ010000009.1 GCA_021791415.1 bacterium
CAACCCCGGGGAGGCGATGGCAGCCAGCTCAGAGCGGATCCTGGTCCTGGGCAAGGCCCGGGACCTCCTTGACTGCTTCAGCCCGGAGGAGCCGGAGCTGGGGTTCGGCGAGCTGCGGCGCCGCACCCGCCTCCCGCCGTCCACCTGTTCCCGGCTGGTCGCGAGCCTGACCCAGCTCGGATTCCTGGAGCGGCGGGGAGAGAGCTACCGTCCCGGCGCCCGGCTGGTGCGCTGGAGCGCGGCGCGACTGGCTTTGGCCGCGGGCCTCCAGGAGCTGGCCCGCAGGCGGCTCGAGGAGCTAAGGGACGAGACCGGTGAGACCTCCCGTCTCTACGTGAGGGACGGTCTGGCTCGGGTGTGCGTGGCCGCCGCCGAGACCAGGCGGCCGGTGGGACGGGCGGTGCGGGTGGGCGAGGTGCTGCCCCTGTACGCGGGCGCTGCGGGCAAGGTGTTCCTGGCCTTCGATGAGACGCTGGACCTGCGCCAGGCGCTGTCCGAGGTGAGACCGATGACGGCCGCCACCATCACCGCGCCCGAGGCCTGGGAGCACGAGCTGGGGCGGATCCGCCGGGCGGGGTACGCGGCCTCCTTCGGAGAGCGAGAGGGCGAGACGGCCGCGTTGGCCGCCCCGGTGCGGGATACCACCGGGAAGGTCGTGGCCGCCCTGGGCGTCGGCGCGCCCCGGTACCGCCTGGGGCCACGGACCGCCACCCGCCTGGCTCCCCTGGTGGTCGAGGCCGCTTCCAGGCTGTCTCTCGATCTCGGAGCCGGACGGTAGGACGCCAGGCCCGCCGAGGGCGCCCACCCGGAAGGGAGCCAGGACAGCGAATGGAGGTGCGGGCGCCGGTGTGGACCATCCCCGCCCCGCCGACGGGCCGGGGCGGTTGCGACCACAATGGTATGGACAGGTCAGGAATTTGAGGTGCCAACATGAATGTCGCTGCAGAGGACCACAACCAGGCGGTGATCCGGGAGTTTCGGGCCAACCAGGGCCGGGTCGGTGGGGGGTTCGAGGGAGCACCACTGCTCCTGCTCCACACCAGGGGGGCCAAGAGCGGGGCGGAGCGCGTCCACCCGGTCATGTACCTGGCCCTTGAGGGCCGGACCTTCGTCTTCGCCTCCAAGGCCGGTGCCGACTCTCACCCCGACTGGTACCACAACCTCCTCACCCATCCCGAGGTCGAGGTGGAGATGGGGACCACGACCCGCTCCGCGCGGGCCGTCCCGGTCACGGGCGCGGAACGCGATCGCATCTACGCCGAGCAGGTGAAGCGCTTCCCGGGGTTTGGCGAATACCAGGAAAAGACCACCAGGGTGATCCCGGTGGTGGAGCTGGTGTTCTCCGACTGACCTCGGTGCGCCCGGCTCCCGGTGCGGGGCGGCCCCGGTGATCACCGCCGGGGTCGACCTCGCCAGCCAGCCCGAAAACACCGGGGTATGCCGGCTTCTCTGGTCCGGGGGAGCCGTGCGGGTGGAGCAGCTGGGGGGCCGGCTGGACGACAGCGGCCTCGCGGCGTTGCTGCGGTCCCCGGCGGAGAAGATCGGCCTGGACGTGCCTTTCGGCTGGCCGCGCCGGTTCGCCGACCTGGTGCGCCGGCACCATGAGATGAGGTCGGTCGAAGGTGGCGACATGAAGCTCCTCACCCACCGCGCCACCGACCACTGGGTGCACGCAAATTTCGGTCGCTGGCCGCTCTCGGTCTCCACCGACAGGATCGCCTACCCGGCGCTCCGGGCCGCTCCCCTCCTCCAGGGGATGCCGCGCGACGGGTCGGGCGCGGTGCTCGAGGTCTACCCGGCCGTGGCCCTGAGGATCTGGGGGCTGGTGGATTCCGGGTACCGGGGTCCGGGAGGGCGGGCGCAGCGCGCGCGGATAGTGGAGCAGCTTCTCCGCGCGCTGCCCGGGCTCCGTGACGGGGCCTTCGACCCCGACCAGCTGGTCGCCGACGACAACTGCCTGGACGCCCTGGTGGCGGCCTTGGTGGCCCGGGCCGCGGCCTGCGGCCTCTGCGAGCCGATCCCCGCCGAGAACCGGGAGGACGCCCTGGTGGAGGGGTGGATCCAAGTCCCCCTGGCCGGCAGCCTCGTCCGGCTGGCGGCGGGCGCGTCCTAGAGAGGGGCCCGAGCCGTGCCCAGGAGCATCCGAGGGCCTGGAAGTGGGATCCCCAGCGCCGTGGTCGCCAGCTCGCGCAACTCCTCCACTTGCAGCCCCGCCCTCCCCACCTCCGCCTGGGCCTCCCTGTTGAGGTGGCAGCCCCCCGCGACCCTGGACCAGAGGGGGTCAAGCAGGTCCTCCACGCGGCCACCGACCCCGCGTCCACGGACATGCTCCAGGAAGCGGAACTCGCCTCCCGGGCGCAGGACCCGCCGCACCTCGGCGAGCGATCCCGCCAGATCGTCCACCGAGCAGAGGACCAGGGCCGAGACCACGGCGTCCTGGGAGCCGTCCGGAAAAGGAAGCCGCTCCGCCACCCCGCTCAGGACCTCCACCCGGACCGCCGATCGGCGGGCGGCCCTGAGTGCCAGGCGCCGAAGCTGGGGCTCGGGCTCCAGGGCCGTGACCCGTGAGACCTCAGGGGGATAGTGGCGAAAGTTAAGGCCGCTGCCGCATCCCAGCTCCAGCACTGAGCCCCGCAGTCCCTGGAGCAACTCCTGGCGCGTTCGGGCCCCGCCACCGACCTCGCTCAGGGGGGCCAGGGCGCCGTAGACGCGGGCGAAGACGGGGTGGCGGCGACCCAAAGGACGCTGGCTCATGGGGCCGATGGTCGCACGCCCTGGGAGTGAATCCCGCGGGCGGAGAGCGGACAATGACCCGGTGACAGCGCAGGAGGAGTGGGCCCGGGCACTGGCTGCCTGGGCCATCCCCGAGGAGATCCTGGCCCAGGCCGGGGAATCCCCCTGGGACCTGCCACCCCAGGCCTT
>JAJYWQ010000006.1 GCA_021791415.1 bacterium
TGGCGGTCTACCAGGCACCCCTCATCTTCGAGACCGGCCGGGAGGGCGAGTTCCAGGGAGTTCTTCTGGTCGACTGCGAACCCGACCTGCAGCTGTCCCGGCTCATGGTCCGGGACCGCCTCGGGGAGGCGGACGCCAGGGCCCGGCTGGCAGCGCAGCTGCCGGCGGCAGAGCGGCGGCGGCGCGCCACCTGGGTGGTGGACAACTCGGGAAGCCTCGACGACACCAGGGCCCAGCTCCTCCGTCTGTGGGAGGGTGAGCTGGCCGCCCTGCGGCGCGCCCCGTGACCCGGGTGGCGGACCGCGCTATGCTGAGGTTCCAGCGGTGGTGAACTCGGACGATCTCTGGATCAAGGTGCCGGAGCCCTTCTGGGGCGTGGACACTGTGGGGTTCAGCGTCCGCTACCCCCTGCAACCGGACTCCGAGCCCCAGGCGGTGGTCCCCTTCGTGGTGGAAGGGGAGGCGCCCCTCATGCGCAGGCTGGCCCGGGCCCTCCAGCTTTTCAGTCAGCGGGAGCTGTACGTCGACCTCCAGAAGCCCGGCGAGGCGTATGGCTGGAGCGACCCCATCCCGCTCTCAGATCAGGTGGTGGTGATGGGGTTCCGGGACCTCAGCCTGGACGATCGAGACCCGGTGCGGGCGCTGCGGGAGCGGCTGGCGAACCAGCTGGTTCCGCTGGCCTTCCCCTTCCTGCGCGACTGCGTCCGGGTGGCCGGGCTGCGGCTGGCGGGGCTGATCTCCGTCAAGCTGGTGGTAGGCTCCCTCCCGGAGATGGAGCTCACTCTGCCGCTGGAGAAGATAGGGGTGGGAAACGGGGTGCTCACCCTCTCCGAGCTCTGAGGGCGGCCCTCAGACCTCCCGCCGGTCCAGGCTCAGCACCGCCGCGGCCAGCACCAGGATGACCCAGGCGGCGGCGAAGGCGAGGTAGGCCGGGGTGGCGCCGGAGGTGGCCGAGAAGGGGCTGCCCACCCGGCTCAGGGAGGCCGAGGCGAAGAGCTTGGGCTGGATCTCGTAGACCGCCACGCGCCAGAGGCCGTCGCTGGGAACCAGGAGGTGGGTCACCGTCCCCACGGCGGAGATCGCGGTGTTGTGGAAGGCCGAGCCGAAGGCTCCGGCCACCCCGGCCACCCACATGGCCCCGAAGACCACCACCGCCACCACCCCGGAGGTCATGGCCGAGAGACGGGTGCTGAGGGCCAGGGTGAGGGTGAGCAGCACCAGCCCCTGGCCGGCGAGGGCGGCTTCCGCGCCCACGGGGTCCGGGGGAGCGTACCCAGTCCCGACCGCCACCAGCCAGAACTCCACCGAGGCGGAGAGCGCGACGTAGGCCAGAAGGGGCAGGGCCAGCCCCAGCCAGCGCCCGAGGAGGAACTCCGCCCGGGAGATCGGTCGGGCCAGGACCGCCAGGGCAACCCCGGACTCCAGCTCGCCGGCCACCGCGGGCGCCGCCAGGAAGGCGGCCGTCAAGCCCACCACGAAGCTGAACATGAACATCACCAGGAGCAGGAGCTGGGCCGCGGCCAGCCGGGCCAGCTGAGGGGTGAGCAGCTCTCCGCCGAGGTGCAGGTGGGGTATGCGGGAGAACCCCCAGCCGGTGAGGGCCAGGACCAGCGCAGTGAGCAGGAGCAGCGCATGCACCAGCCGGCGCCGCAGCAGCTCGCGGGCGGTGAGCCCGGCGATGACCTCCAGAGGGCGCCAGCTCAAGCCCGCTCCAGCAGCTGCAGAAAGCGCTCCTCCAGGCTCGCCCGGCCCTCGTCCACCTGGTACACGCGCCCTCCCGCCCCCACGATGGCCGCCACCAGCTCCGGGGTGCGCGAGCTGTCCAGACCCGGGACCGAGACCCACTCCCCGTCTCGCCTCAAGGCGCCGAAGCCGGGCAGGACGTCCCCGGGCAGGTCCCGGCAGAGCACCCGCGGGCCCTCTCCCGAGAGGAGGTCGGCAAGCGCTCCCTGGGCCAGCACCCGGCCCCGGTCCACGACAGCGACCCGGTCGCACACCAGCTCGACCTCAGAGAGGAGGTGGGAGTTTAGGAAGACGGTCACCCCCTCCTGGCGCAGCCGGCGGATGAGCTCCCGGACGTCGTGGCGCCCCACCGGGTCCAGCGCCGAGGTGGGCTCGTCGAGCACCACCAGGCGGGGAGACCCGAGCAGGGCCACCGCCAGTCCCAGCCGCTGCTGCATCCCCTTGGAGAAGGTGGCCACCAGGTCCTCTCCCCGCCCGGCCAGCCCCACCAGCTCCAGGCTCCTTGTCACCTCGTCGCGGAACCCCTCCTCCGGGAGACCGGCCAGCCGGCAGTGGAAGGTGAGGACCTCTCGGGCGCGCAGCCAGCCCTGATAGCGAAACAGCTCAGGGAGGTAGCCGACCCTGGTACGCGCCGACCGGTCTCCCAGCGGCCGGCCCAGGAGCCGGCCGGTCCCCGAGCTGGGGCGGGCCAGGCCGAGCAGCAGCTTGACGAAGGTGGTCTTGCCGGCGCCGTTGGGGCCGAGGAAGCCGAACACCTCGCCGTGCCCCACCTCGAGGTCGAGCCCGTCCAGCGCCAGCCGGCGCCCATACCGCTTGGTCAGCCCCCGGGTGAGGACCGCCTGCCCTCCAGGCGGCTCCCCGGCCCCAGCTGAGGTCATCAGCTCAGGGGGTCGGTGAGGCCGACTTCGAGGGAGCCGGTGACGGGGAGGCTGACTTGGCGGGGGTCGCTGTGGGGGTCGCGCTCCTGGAGGGCGAGCCGCTCGGCGAGGGGGTCGGGGTCTTCACCACCACCGACGGCTCCGGGCAGCCGAAGGGGACCGACGGCAGGGCTACCGGGGGGGTCGGCGAGGCGGAGGTGCCCGGCGACGGGGTGGGGGTCGCCTGCAGCACGATGGGGGTGAGCCGGGGACAGGGCGGCGGCGGCGGCAGCGGGGAGGCGCCGATGGACTTGATCACCAGCATCAGGAGGACGACCAAGCCCCCCAGCACGACGGTGCCCACGAAGGCCACCGCCCCCCACTCCGACTCCAGAAAGCGCCGATTCACGCGGGTAGCGCCCCCTCTCTGCCCACCCGGCCGGTGAGCCGCTGCCAGGTGAGCCAGCCCATGCTCCTCCCCTGCTGGCGGAGCCGGTCGGGCAGGGACGGCCCGGAAGGGACGAGGTACCGCGCCAGTGGGCGCGTTCTGGCCCCCTCCATCGCCCGGCGCAGGTCGGCGGCGCCGCTGCCGGGGAAGAGGGTCACGTTGCGGGCCAGGTCGCGGGCCCCGAAGTGGCTGTCACTGGACCCGATGGCGGCACCCATCCGGTCTTTGTGGAGGTCGTAGAACTGGTCCAGCTGGCGGCTGCGCATGGGGGTGGTGAGGGCGGTGTGACAGAGCTCCACCCCGTCCACCACGGTCCTGCTCAGGAGCCGACGCAGGGAGGTGGGGGTGATGGAGGCGAAGAAGGTGGGCATGAAGGGATGGGCCAAGACCGCCAGCCCCCCCTGGTCGTGGATCGCCGCGATGGTGTCCTCCACGGACATTCCCATCCGTACGGGCCCGGCGAGGAAGAGCCCCAGCACGTGGACCTTGCCGAGCCCACCTGTCGTTATCTCCTCCCCGCCCACCACCTCCACCCCCAGCTCCTGGCCGGCGGCCACCGCCTCGGGAACGCCGGCCATGGTGTCATGGTCGGTGACCGCGATGACGGCCAGCCCGGCCCGGCGCGCCGCCTCCACCAGCTGGCGCGAGCTCACCATGCCGTCGCTGGCCAGGGTGTGGGTGTGCGGGTCGGCGGCCGAGAAGCCATCGGGGACGGCCCGCGCCCGGGCCCCCGGTGCGGCGGCGCTCAGAGGTCCTCGCCCCCGCCCTCTCCGCCCTCATGACGGTTGCGGGTGTTGAGGATGCGCAGGAAGTCCTGGGCTCTGGCCATGGCCTTCCAGCGCTCGGGGAAGAAGTCCTGGGCGACGATGCTCGAATCCTCCAGCCGGAGCACCGAGACACACCACTTGTTGAGGGTGTGCGAGACCTCTACCTCGAAGTCGCCCTCCTGGCTGCGGTAGCGCAGGAGGTCGTCACCGCGTCGCGGGCGTTGCACTGCCATTGCACTACCTGATCGAAGTGGGCTCTGAGGACGGAGTAAGCCGCCACGGTTGACATCTGGGGCTGAAGTATAGCGCCAGCGCGGCCTCCGGTCCTGGGCCCGGGCGCTGCTCAGGGCTCGGCCTCCAGCTCCCGGATGCGCTCCCGGAGCGCGGGCCCCAGCACCGGGTCCCGCCAGACGATGGCGGCGTTGGTGGCCAGCCAGCTGTCCAGTGTCCCCACGTCCAGCAGCCGTCCGGAGAACTCGACCCCCACCACCCTGCCGCTGCGGGCCACCTGCCGGATGGCGTCGGTCAGCTGGATCTCCCCCCCGGCCCCGGGTGCCACCTGGCCCAGCCGGTCGAGCACCTCCCGGGTGAGGACATAGCGCCCCATGATCGCCAGGTCGCTGGGCGCCTCCTCCGCGGACGGCTTCTCCACCACGTCGGTGACCTGGAAGACCGGGCCCTCCCCAGCCACCTCGGCCACGCCATATCGGGAGATGGACTCCCGGGGGCACCGCCGGAGGGCCAAGACCGTGCAGCCCTCCCACGCGTGGGCCTCAAGGAGCTGGGCGAGCAGCGGCGGCGTCCCGTCGAAGAGGTCGTCGGGGAGCAGCACCGCGGCTGCCTCCTCGCCCTCCAGCAGCGGCCGGGCGCAGAGGACCGCATGCCCCAGCCCCAGCGGCTCCAGCTGCTCCACGAACTCCAGCTGGCAGAGGTCGGCGATCCCTCGCACCAGCTCCGCCAGCTCCGAGTTGCCCCGAGACTCCAGTATCCGTTCCAGACCGGGGTCGCTGGCGAAGTGGGCTCGGATGAGGTCCTTCCCCGGGGCGGTGACCACCACCGCCCGGCGGATTCCCGAGGCCACCGCCTCCTCCAAGCCCCACTGGATGGCGGGCCGGTCGCCCACCGGGACCATCTCCTTGGGCAGGGCCTTGGTAGCCGGCAGGAACCGGGTGCCCAGCCCTCCGGCCGGCACCACCAGGGTGGTCACCCTCACGCGGTGTGATTCTAAGTGCGCTCGCCCGGTCTCGGCCCCCCTGGCAGGCGGCGACGCGCTCAGATTCCGGTGCCGTGCTCCCGCTGGCGGAGCAGCGCCAGCCCGACCGCCACGCCGGCGGCCACACCGCCGATCCCCAGCCAGGCGGGGGCGGGGATCTGCCGGGCGGCCCGGGCCAGGTCCCCAAGCGGCGCCGGGTCGGAGCCCCGGGCGGCGTACTCCGCCAGCGCCCGGCGGTAGAGGCGGGAGCGGGTGTCCTCCGCCAGCTTGCGGGGTGCCAGTGCGTCCACCAGTAGCACCGCGGTCTGGGCCACCGCCCGGGACTCCGCATCCGGGGCGGCCGGCTCGCCGTCCAGCCACTCTGCGAGCCGGCTGGCCATCCGCTTCTCCTCCCGGCTGGCCATGCTCAGCCCTCCCCGGACGGGTCGTCCCCGGCCACTGTCAGCTCCGGGGGGAGGTGGGCGGCGAACTCGGGGCCCAGCCTCTCCTCAAGCTTGCCCAGGGCGCGGAAGATGAGCAGCTTGACCGCCCCCTCGCTCTTGCGCATCACCTGGGCGACCTCGGCGTTGCGCAGGCCGGCGCCGAACCGCAGGGTGATCGCCTGGCGCTGATTCCGGGAGAGCCGGCGCACCGCCGCCTGGACCTTGGCCACCCGGTCCGAGCGCAGCGCCGCCTCCTCGGGGCCCTCGCCCGGGTCCACCAGGGTGTCCGGAAGCTCGATCCAGCCTGGCCGCCGGTGATCTCGGAGGATCTGGTTGGAGGCCACCCGGTAGAGCCAGGCTGAGTAGGGCACCCCGCGCCACTCGAACTTCCCGATCTCGGCGTAGGCGCGCATGAAGGTGGTGGCGGTCACGTCCTCGGCCCGCTCCCAGCTGCCGGTCTGGTGGTAGACGTAGGCGTGGATGGCGTCCACGTAGCGGTCATACAGCCGGGCGAAGGCGGCGGGGTCCTTCTTGGCCGCTTCGACAAGCTGGCGCTCCTCCTCGAGGTCACGGGGCTGCCGGCGTGGCCGGGACGCGGCGACGCCTGCCACTCTCTGGAATTCGGGCGCCGCGGCCAAAGTTACGACTCGCCCCCGGACCCCGCCAACCCCAGCTCCCTGCCCGCGTCCTGGAAGGCTTCCAGCGCCCGGTCGAGCTGGGCGCGCGTGTGGCTGGCGGTGACGATCGTCCGGACCCTGCCCTTGTCGCGGGCCACGGTCGGGAAGGCGATGCCCTGGGCGAACACCCCCCGGCGCCGGAGGGCGTCCGAGAGCCCCATCGCCTTGGCCGCCTCCCCCACGATCACCGGGGTGATCGGCGTCTCGCTCTGGCCGCAGTCGAAGCCCAGCTGCTCCAGCCCATGCTTGAAGTACCGGGTGTTGTCCCAGAGCCGCTCTTGCAGCTCCGGCTCGGCGTCCATCACCTCCAGGGCGGCGATGCAGGCCGCCACCACGGCCGGTGGGTGCGAGGTGGAGAAGAGGAACGGCCTGCCGAGATGGATGAGGACGTCCCGCAGCTCCTGGGAGCCGGCCGCGTACCCACCGAGGACCCCCACCGCCTTGCTCAGGGTCCCCACCTGGATCTCCACCTGCCCCTCGAGGTGGAAGTGGCTCACCGAGCCCCTCCCCCCCGTGCCGAGAACCCCCGAGGCGTGGGCGTCGTCCACCATCACCGCCGCCCCCGCCGCCCGGGCCCGCTCCACGATCCCCGGGAGGGGAGCGATGTCCCCGTCCATGCTGAAGACACCGTCGCTGACCACCAGGATCCGGCGGCGGCCGTCCCGACGGGCCTCGCCCAGCCTCTGCTCCAGCTGGTCCAGGTCCTTGTGGGCGAAGAGGTAGCGGTGGGCCTTGGTGAGCCGGATGCCGTCGATGATGCTGGCGTGGTTGAGCTCGTCACTCACCACCGCGTCGGCTTCCCCGAGCACGCCGCCCAGAACCGCCAGGTTGGCGGCGTATCCGCTCTGCAGGGTGAGCGCCGCCGGGGTTCCCTTGAACGCCGCCAGCCGAGCCTCCAGCTCCTCGTGGATCGCCTGGGTGCCGGCGATGGTGCGCACCGCTCCGGATCCCGCGCCCCAGCGGCGGGCCGCCTCGCAGGCCGCCTCCACCAGCTTGGGGTGGGTGTTGAGGCCCAGGTAGTTGTTCGAGGAGAGGTTGATCAGCCGCTGCCCGCCGATCACCACCTCCGAGTCCTGGGGGCCCTCCAGGACCGCCAGCTCCCGGAACCGGCCCTCCCGACGCAGCTGGTCCAGCTCCGCCCGCAGGCTCTCTCGCAGGTCCGTCATTGCCAACTTCCCTCCGGAGGATAGAGCACCACCTTGCCGATGGCCCCCGACCGGGCCAGCTCCGAAGCCCGTTGAAACTCTGCCATGGAGACCCGGTGGGTGATGATCGGCCGCACGTCCACCCGCCCCGAGCTGAGGTAGGCCGCGGTCTGGTCCCAGGTCTGGAACTGCCGCCGCCCGGTCACCCCGTACAGGGTGATGCCGCGCATCACCACCTCGGTGGAGAGGTCGAGGTTGGTCTCGAGGTCGCCCAGGCCGAGGAGGCTTATCCACCCTCCCGGCGCCACGACGTCGATGGCGGCCCGTATGAGGCGGGCGTCCCCGGACATCTCCAGGACCGCGCCCGCCTCCTCCCCGCAGGCCTGGCGCAGGGCGGCCGCCAGGTCCTCGACCCGGCTGGTGTCCACCACCGTGTCCGCGCCCATCTGCTCGGCGAGCCGCAGCCGTTCCGGCACCCGGTCCACCGCCACCACCCGGCTGGCCCCCTCTGCCCTGGCGATTCCGACGGCGGCCAGCCCGATCGGGCCGCATCCAGTGACGATGACCGGACGGTCGGAGAGCTCCCCCTGGGACGCCGCGTGGACGGCGTTGCCCATGGGCTCCTGGAAGGCCACGAGCGCGGGGTCCAGCCCGGGCGGGGCAACCCGGCAGTTGCGGGCCGGCAGCACCGCCCTCTCGGCGAAGACGCCGTCGGTGTCCACCCCCAGGATGCGGGTGTTCTGGCAGACATGGAAGTCCCCCCGCCGGCACTGCGGGCACGTAAGGCAGACCAAGTGGCTCTCGACCCCCACCAGATCCCCGACCGCGGGGCTGGACACCCCTTCTCCTGTCGCCAGCACCCTCCCGGCCATCTCGTGGCCGAGCACCCGGGGCGGCTTGACGCGGGCCGCGGCCCACGGGTTCCAGTCCAGGATGTGAAGGTCCGTCCCACAGATCCCGTTGGCCACCACCTGCAGAAGCACCTCGCCCGGGCCCGGCTGCGGCTCCGGGACGCTGGCCACGGTAGCCCCCGGGCCGGGGCTGGGCTTGACGATCGCCTGCACGCCACCACCTCCCCTGCGCAGCCGGCCAGGGCGCCGGCCCGCACATCATGGCGCCCCTCACCCCCGGTCCGCCCGAGCGATCTCGGAGCCGTGGGGCGGCGCTCCCCAGGCCGCTGCAGCTGGTGCGCGACTGGCCAGCGGATCGCAGAGATGGACCAGGAGGCAGGAGGCGCCCGCGGCGGGCTGGGGGCGCGGGGCTCCACAGGCTCCTGGAATCAGCTATGGTGGCGCCGGGATTTCTTCCCCTGCGAGCGGATCACGAGGAGGGAGGTTATGGTCCGGGCTTACATCCTGATGACCCTGGAGCCGGGCAAGGCCATGGACGTGGTCCAGCGGTTGCGCCGTGAGGAGGGCGTGCTCCAGGTGGACGCCATCACCGGTGAGTACGACGCCATCGCCCAGGTGCAGGCCGAGGACGTGCGCGGGATCGGCAGCCTGATCGTGGACCGGATCCAGAGCTTCAGCGGGGTGGTGCGGACGATCACCTGCCTCGCTGTGGAGTGAGCGGCTCCCGGCCGGAGAGAAGCCTGCGCTCCAGCCTCGTCGGGTCCAGGATCTGCAACCTCGGGAAGTAGGCCCGAAAGAACCCCTGATCGCGGGTCAGCAGCCGGTCCGCCATGGTCTGAGCGTGGGCGGCCACCAGGAAGTCGGTGAGCATCCGCTCGCGCCCTCCCCCCTGCTCCCGGTAGCGGCGCTGGACCCGGGCCGCCTCCAGCGCCGCGGCCAGCCCGCCGGGGCGGTGGACGACGCCCAGCAGCTGGAGCTCGCGGGCCGCCACCGCCGGGTCTCGGTATAGGTGGGCGAGCTCCCCCACCACGGCGTCGCAGGCGATCACCTCGCCCTCTCCCACGCACCGGCCCAGGGCCAGCGCCGACCACCTGCCGAAGTTGGGGTCGGCTCGGAGCACGTCGATGAGCACGTTGGTGTCGACCGCGGTGATCACTGCCGTTCCCCTCTTCCCCGCAGCGCCGCGATCAGCTGGTCGGTGTCGCCCTCCAGATGGAGGGTCCCGTACCGCGACCAGATCGCCGCCATCGCCCGGCGCCTGGCCTCTCGGCCCGGCTCCCGCCGTGCACCGACATCCTCCGCCCCGCCCGAGCCCTTCGGATTCACCATCCACCTCCCAGAACGCCCGCCGGCGGTGCCGGCGGCTCTGCCCGGGAGGTCCGGGCCGGCCCCCCAAGGGGGGCGGCTCAGCTCAGGTAGGGCGCTATCTTGTGAGCCTGCTGGGCGGCGTCCATGACCACCTCGCTCATGGTGGGATGGGCGTGGATCACCGAGCCGAGCTCGGCCATGGTGAACCCGTCGCTGATGGCCACCCCCACCTCATGGATCAGCTCCACCGCATGCGGGCCCATGATCGTGGCCCCCAGCAGCCGGTCGGTGCCGGCATCGGCCACGAGCTGAACGTAGCCCTCGGAGTCGCCCTCGGCCAGCGCCTTGGCCTCCCCGATGAAGCGGGCCTGGCCCAGGCGGACCTCATGTCCCTGCTCCCGCGCCAGGTCAGCGTGCAACCCCACGGTGGCGATCTCCGGGTCGGTGAAGATGCAGCTGGGCACCACCGTGCGGTCCATGGGCATCGCCTGTTGAGGCTGGAGGGCGTTCTCCACCGCCCGGGCGGCCTCCGCCGAGGCCAGGTGGGCCAGCTGCAACCCTCCGATGCAGTCCCCCGCCGCCCAGATCCGGGGATTGGCCGTGCGCAGGTACTGGTCCACCTCGACGTGCCGGCTGGCGTCCACCCGCACGCCGGCCTCCTTTAGCCCTATCCCCTCGGTCTGGGGCCGGCGGCCGACGGCCACCAGGAGGAGGTCGGCCTCCACCTCGGCACCGTCGCTGAGGTGCGCCCGCACCGAGTTGGGAAGGTACTCCGCACCATCGACCCTGGTCCCCAGGTGGACCTCGACGCCTCTGCCCTCCAGCAGCCGGCGGAAGGCTTCCGCGGTGCGGCGGTCCACCCCGGTCAGCAGCTGGGGGAGGAGCTCCACCACCGTGACCTTGGTCCCCAGCGGAGCGAAGAGGCTGGCGAACTCGCAGCCGATCACCCCCCCGCCCACGATCAGGAGCCGCGCGGGGATCTCCTCCAGCGTCCACACCCCGTCCGAGGTGATGACCCGTTCCTGGCTCTGGTCCAGGTCGGGCAGGCCCGAGGGCTCGGTGCCCACGCAGACCACGAGGTGGTCGAACTCCAGCCGCTGCCCCCCGGCCTCCACCGCGTCTCCAACCAGGCGTCCCTCAGCCGACACCACCTGGACCGAGTGGCGGCGGCAGGCGGACTCGATGCCCCCCCTGATGCGGCTCACGATCTCGTCCTTGCGGAGCTGCATACGGGGGAAGTCGAACTCCAGCCCACCGACCCGCAGCCCGAACTCGTCGGCCCGGCGGATCTTGGAGGCCAGGCCGGAGATCGCCAGCAGCGCCTTGCTGGGAACGCACCCGCGGTTGGTGCAGGTCCCCCCCAGCTCCCGGCGCTCCACCAGCGCCACCTGGGCGCCCAGCTGCGCCGCCCTCAGGGCGGCGACCGCCCCCGCCGGCCCCCCGCCCAGCACCACCACCCGCTGCGCCATCAGGCGGTGGCTCCGGAGTAGGGGTCGGCCACGGCTTGCGCCAGCAGCCGCTCCTGCGCCTCCAGGTGGGCCTTCATCGAGCCCTCGGCAGGCGAGGCCGCAGCGGCCCGCCCGACATATCCCAGCTCCATCCCCGCGGGCAGGAGGGGCTGCAGCCGCGGCGCGACGTAGCCGAAGGCGCCCATGTTCCTCGGCTCCTCCTGGACGAAGGTGGCCGACTCCAAGCTGGGGTAGGCGGCCAGCGCCGCGGCCAGCTCGGAAGCGGGGAACGGGTACAGCACCTCCAGGCGCAGCACCGCGACGTCGTCCCTCCCCTCCTTGGAAAGCCGCGCCTCCAGCTCGTGGGCCACCTTGCCACTGGCGACCAGCAGGCGGCGCGTCCCGGGCCCCGGGGGCACCGGTGCGAGCACAGCTCGCAACCCTCCGGTGGCCATCTCCGATGCGGGCGAGGCGTAGCTGGGGAGGCGCAGCCCACTCTTGGGGGTGAAGACCACCAGCGGGCGGCGCACGTCGGAGAGCGCCTGGAGCCGCAACAGGTGGAAGTACTGGGCGGCGGTCGACGGGTAGGCGATGCGGATGTTCCCGCCAGCGGCCAGCTCGAGGAATCGCTCGATGCGGGCGCTGGAATGCTCCGGGCCGCTCCCCTCGTACCCGTGGGGCAGCAGGAGGGTAAGCCGGCACTCCTGCCCCCACTTGGCCTGCCCGGCGGCCAGGAACTGGTCCACGACCACCTGGGCGTTGTTGAAGAAGTCTCCGTACTGCGCCTCCCAGATCACCAGCGCGCCGGGCTTGGTCACGGCGAAGCCGTACTCGAAGGCCATCGCCGCGTACTCCGAGAGCGGGCTGTTGCGGACCTCGATGGTGGCCGTGGCCTGGTCCAGATGCTGGATCGGGGCATACGCCTGGCCGGTGTCGGGGTCGTGGAGGACCAGATGGCGCTGGCTGAAGGTCCCGCGCTCGGTGTCCTGACCGGTGAGCCGGATGGCCACCCCCTCGGTGAGGAGGGCGGCCAGGCCGAGGGCCTCTGCCTGGGCCCAGGGCACGCTGCCGCCCTCGGCGAGCGCGCCTGCTCGCTGCGCGAACGCCCGGGCCAGCTTGGGATTCATGCGGAAGCCGGGGGGCAGTTTGACCAGCTGCGCGTCCAGCTCCCGGAGCCGCTCCAAAGGCACTGCGGTCGCCGCCGGGGGCAGGCCGTCGGGCTCGCCCATCCGGCCGTTGCCCGACGACGACGAGGCCAGCTCAGCGCTGCGCGCCACCACCCGTCGGTGGGCTTCTGCCATCTCCTGGTAGCGGAGGGCCTGCTCGGCCTCGACCTCTTCGGCGGTCAGGACCCCCTGCCGGACCAGCTCCGTCCCGTACACCGCGACCGGGGTGGGATGGCTGCGGATGCGGGCGGCCATCTGCGGCTGGGTGTAGGCCGGCTCGTCCCCCTCGTTGTGACCCCAGCGCCGATAGCCGATGAGGTCGATGAGCACGTCACGCTCGAAGGTGGTCCGGAAGGCCACCGCGAGCCGGACGGCGTCCAGGCAGGCCTCCAGGTCGTCCCCGTTGACGTGGATGATGGGGATGTCATAGCCCTTGGCTATGTCGCTGGCGTAGCGGGTGGAGCGACCGTCCATCGGCTCGGTGGTGAAGCCGATCTGGTTGTTGGCGATGATGTGCAGGGTCCCGCCCACGCGATAGCCCTCCAGCCCCTGCAGGTTGAGGGTCTCGGTGACCACCCCCTGCCCGGTGAAGGCGGCGTCGCCATGGATCAGGATCGGCACCGCCCGACGGGTGTCCTGGAGCACCTCGGGAGCCCGGTCCGTGGTCTGCCGGGCGCGAGTCCGCCCCTCGACCACCGCGTCCACAACCTCCAGATGGCTGGGGTTGTGGGTGAGCACCACCGCCACCTCCTTTCCCGAGGGCAGACGGTAGGCGCCCTCGGCGCCGTAGTGGTACTTGACGTCTCCGGTCCAGGCGCCCCCGAGATACTCCTGGCTCTCGAACTCGGCGATGATCTCGTCCAGCGACCGCCCCACGATCCGGGCGGTGACGTTGAGCCGGCCCCGGTGGGCCATCCCCAGGAGCACCTCCTCGGTGCCCGCCTCGGCGAGCAGGGAGATCGACTCCTCCAGCATCGGGACCAGGGCGTCCACCCCCTCGATGGAGAAGGTGTGCTGGCCGAGGTAGGTCTTGCGCAGGAAGCGCTCGAAGGCGTCCACCTGGGCCAGGCGCTGGAAGAGTTGGCGCCGCTCCTCCGGGCTCGGCGGGCGGCGGTGGGCTCCGGACTCGATCTGGCGCCGGAGCCAGGCGCGCTGCTCGTGGCTCGAGATGTGCTCAATCTCGTAGGCGATGGTGCCGCAGTAGGTGCGGCGCATCTCGGGCAGGACCTCCGCCAGGTTGCGGCCCGGAACCGCCGCCCGCAGGACCTCGGCGGGAACCGCCTCCATGAGCTCCTGGCTCAGACCGGCGCTGGCCGGATCCAGGGCGGGGTCGCCCGGGGGATCACCTCCAAGCGGGTCGAGGTGGGCGGCCAGGTGGCCGTGGGTGCGGTAGGCCTGGACCAACGACATCCCCGAGGCGACCGCCCGCAGCAGCTCCGGGCCCGCGGACGCGGGCCGGGTGCGCACCGGCGCCACCACCGCCGGGGCCGCGGTGGCCGGGAGCGGCGGCACCTCCAGTTCGAGGTCGGCGAAGATGTCCTCGTACAGGCCGTCGTCGCCCGCCAGGAGGCCCTCGAGCCGCCGCAGCAACATCCCTGACTCCAGGCCCTGGACGATGCGATGGTCGTAGGTGCTGGTGACGGTCATGACCGGCCGCATGCCGAGGGCGGCGGCGGCCTCGTCGGCGAGCCCGGAGAAGCCGGGTGGGTTGCCGATGGCCCCCAGGGCGATGATCGCCGACTGGCCGGCCATCAGCCGCGGAACCGAAGCCACCGTCCCCACCCCACCGGGGTTGGTGAGGGTCAGCGTGGCCCCCTCGAGGTCCTCCACGGCCAGCCCCCCGGACCGGGTCCTGTCCACCAGCTCCTCGTAGCGGGCCCGGAACTGCTGGAAGGACAGCCGCTCCGCCCCCTTTATGACCGGCACCAGCAGGAAGCGGGAGCCGTCCCGGCGCTCCACGTCTACCGCCAGCCCGAGGTTGACGCCGGGCTGCTGGGCTCGGCCCGGGCGTCCCTCGAGGCTCCGGAAGGACGCGGAGAAGGCCGGCATCTCGCGGGCCGCGCGCACCAGCGCGTAGGCGATGAGGTGGGTGTAGGAGCAGCGCAGATGGGAACGCCCGGCGGTCCGGAGCAGCTCGTTGAGCTGGTGCCGGCGCTGTACCAGCACCGGGACCTCGAAGGTCCGAAAGCTGGTCGCCGTGGGCACCCCGAGGCTGGCCTCCATGGCCTGCACCAGGACGGCGGCCGAGCCCTTGATGGGCACCACCTCCCCACGCGCCGGACCGTCCTGCCCCGCCCGCAGGACGTCGTCCCGGCGGATCACGCCCCCGGGGCCGGTGCCCCGCACCCGCTCCAGGTCGGCCCCGGAGAGGGCCGCGGCCCTGCGGGCCAGGGGAGTGGCGTCCGCCTCAGCGGCTGCCCGGGTCGGTGGCCCCGGGGAGGGCGGGACCAGGTGGGCGGGTGCGGCGACGGAAACCCGTCCGAGTTCACCCGCGGTGGCGACGCGGGCCAGCGGCGTCCCCACCGCCACCGTGGCGCCCTCCTCCACGAGGATCTCGACGAGCGTCCCGGACACCGGGGAGGGCACTTCGGCGTCCACCTTGTCGGTCTGGATCTCCAGCAGGGTGTCGCCGGCAGCCACCTGCTCGCCGACCTGGTGGCGCCAGCTGCCCACTACGCCCTCGGTCACCGACTCGCCCAGGGCGGGCAGCGGAACCTCCACCACCTGTGGCGGAGGGGCCGACTCCACCACCGCCGCCGGGGCCTGGCCGGTCCCGTCGGCGGAGGCACTGGGCGCGGCTGGCGTCTCATCGAGTTCGAGGACGGCCAGGGGGGCACCCACAGCCACCGTGTCCCCCTCCTGGGCCAGGATCCTGGCCAGCCGTCCCGCCTCCGGTGCCGGCACCTCGGCGTCAATCTTGTCCGTCTGGACCTCCACCAGGGTGTCCCCGGCCGCCACCTGCTCGCCCACCTGGTGGCGCCAGCTGCCGATCACGCCCTCGGTGACCGACTCCCCCATCTGCGGAAGAGTCACCTCCAGGGTTCGGCCCGGCACGTTTCCTCCAAGGGCAAGATGGGGCGGCACTCGGCAGACCGTCGGGTGCCCCAACCGTCCGCCGCTTATTAGGATAGTACCCGGCAGAGCGAACTGGCTCCGGGGGCTTGACGCCAGGCGGCGAAAGGCCCAAGATATTGCGCCTGGGCCCGGTCCTCACCCCAAGATATGGGACCGGGCCGCCTCGTCCACCCAGAACGTCCTGCCAGGAGGAGATCCCATGGACCGACCCGCCGGCGACCCCGAGCCCGTCTCAGCAAGTCCCGCACCCGGGGGGGCACAGCGGAAGGGGCCGTCGACCGAGGCGGCCGGCCGACCGGGGCTGCGCGTGCAGCGCCACTTCACCACCCAGGGGGTCCATCCCTTCGACGCCATCACCTGGGAGAAGCGCTCGGCCACCATCACCAACGAGAAGGGAGCGGTCATCTTCAGCCAGGAGGAGGTGGAGGTCCCCAAGGCCTGGTCCCAGCTGGCCACCAACGTGGTGGTCTCGAAGTACTTCCGCGGGCTGGCGGGGTCACCGCAAAGGGAGACCAGTGTCCGCCAGCTCATCTCCCGGGTGGCGGACACCATCCGCGACTGGGGCCGGCAGGGCCAGTACTTCGCCACCGAGGAGGACCTGGAGATCTTCCACGCCGAGCTGACCGCCATCCTGGTCAACCAGGTGGCGGCCTTCAACAGCCCGGTGTGGTTCAACCTGGGAGCCGAGCCGCACCCTCAGGTGAGCGCCTGCTTCATCAACTCCGTCGAGGACACGATGGAGTCCATCCTCACCCTGGCCAAGACCGAGGGGATGCTGTTCAAGTGGGGGTCCGGCACCGGGACCAACCTCTCGTCCATCCGCTCCTCGGTGGAGCACCTGGCCTCCGGGGGGACGGCCAGCGGACCGGTCTCCTTCATGAAGGGATTCGACGCCTTCGCCGGGGTGATCAAGTCAGGAGGCACCACCAGACGAGCCGCCAAGATGGTGATCCTCAACGCCGACCACCCGGACATCGTCGACTTCATCAACTGCAAGGTCCGCGAGGAGCGCAAGGCCTGGGCCCTCATCGAGGCCGGCTATGACGGCTCCTTCACCGGCGAGGCCTACGGGTCGGTCTTCTTCCAGAACTCCAACAACTCGGTGCGGGTGACCGATGAGTTCATGCGCGCCGTGCTCGAGGACCGGGAGTGGCGCACCTACGCGGTCACCGACCGCCAGCGGGTGGTCAGCACCCACCGGGCTCGGGACCTGATGCGCCAGATCACGGAGGCCGCCTGGGCCTGCGGCGACCCCGGGCTGCAGTTCGACACCACCATCAACGAATGGCACACCTGCCCCAACTCGGGCCGGATCAATGCCAGCAACCCCTGCTCGGAGTACCTCTTCCTCGACGACTCCTCCTGCAACCTGGCCAGCATCAACCTGATGCGCTTCATGGACGCCGCGGGAGACTTCGATCTGGAGGGCTACCGCCACACCATCCAGATCATGTTCACCGCCATGGAGATCCTGGTGGGCTTCGCCGCCTATCCCACCGAGAAGATCACCGCCAACAGCCACAAGTTCCGGCCCCTCGGCCTGGGCTACGCCAACCTCGGGGCGCTGCTCATGTCCCTCGGCTACCCGTACGACAGCCCCCAGGCCCGGGACTACGCCGGGGCCCTCACCGCCATCCTGACCGGCGAGGCATACGCCCAGTCCGCCCGGATCGCCAAGGAGGTGGGGCCCTTCGAGGGCTTCGAGGCCAACCGTCAGCCGATGCTCCGGGTGATGGACAAGCACCGGGCGGCGGCCTACAAGCTGGGCACGGAGAGCGTGCCCCAGGAGCTGCTCGCCGCGGCCCGGAAGTCCTGGGACGACGCCCATGAGCTGGGAGCGGTTCACGGATACCGCAACTCCCAGGCCACTGTCCTCGCCCCCACCGGGACCATCTCCTTCATGCTGGACTGCGACACCACCGGGGTCGAGCCAGACATCGCCCTCGTCAAGTACAAGAAGCTGGTCGGCGGCGGGCTCCTCAAGATGGTCAACGGAACCGTCGCCTCTGCGCTGGTGCGGCTGGGCTACGGGGAGGAGGCGATCTCCGACATCCTGGCCTACATCGACGAGCACGACACGATCGAGGGCGCACCCCACCTCCGCGATGACGACCTGGCGGTTTTCGACTGCGCCTTCTCACCCGCCAACGGCCAGCGGTCCATCAGCTGGCAGGGTCACGTGCGCATGGTGGCCGCGGTGCAGCCCTTCATCTCCGGCGCCATCAGCAAGACCGTGAACCTGCCCCAGCTGGCCACTCCGGAGGACGTGGAGCAGGCCTACGTTGACGCCTGGAAGTTGGGGATGAAGGCGATCGCCATCTACCGCGACGGGAGCAAGCGCAGCCAGCCCCTCTCCACCTCCCAGCGTCAGGCCACCTACACCGGCCAGGAGGTGGCCGAGGCTCGCCCGGCCCGGCATCGGCTGCCCTCCGAGCGCGCCGCCATCACTCACAAGTTCGAGATCCAGGGGCACGAGGGCTACCTGACCGTCGGCCTCTATGAGGACGGCCAGCCCGGCGAGATCTTCCTCAAGATGGCCAAGGAGGGCAGCACCCTCAGCGGGATGATGGACTCCTTCGCCACCGCCGTCTCGGTGGCGCTCCAGTACGGAGTCCCGCTCCGACTCTTCTGCGCCAAGTTCGCTCACAGCCGCTTCGAGCCCGCCGGCTACACCACCAACCCGGAGATCCCGATCGCCAAGTCGATCGTGGACTACATCTTCCGTTGGCTGGCGGCGCGCTTCCTCTCCGCCGAGGATGGACAGGCTCTGGGGATCATCACCCGGGAGGACCCGGCCGCTGAGGGCGAAGCCGATACAGCGGCCGTCCCCGCCACCGGTGCCAAGGTGGCGGCTCCCGCGCAGGCCACGCCGAAGCAGCTGGCCGCGGAGCTCACCTTCCGCAACCAAGAGGACGCCCCCTCCTGCTCCGACTGCGGATCGCTGATGGTCCGCAACGGGGCCTGCTACAAGTG
>JAJYWQ010000034.1 GCA_021791415.1 bacterium
CTGGTCGATCGCCTGGGCGAAGGCGGTGTCCCAGGAGTGCGGGGTGAAGACGGTCACCCCCTCCAGGCTGGCGGTGCTCCAGTCGTTCACCCAAAGGCTCACGAAGACGTTGGCGTGGTTGTCTTCGGCCACCGCCTCCATGCCGGCGATGCTCACGTAGGTGTCGGTGGTCCGGCTCATCACCACCTTGACCCCCTCGGACTCCAGGAGCGCTTTGAGGTCCAGGCCGACCGAGAGGGTGACGTTCTTCTCCTCGAGCCCGTTGTAGGGTGACACCGCCCCGGGGTCGTACCCGCCATGCCCGGGCGCGATGGCCACGACGTAGGGAGCGGGCGGGGCCTTGGGCGCCGGCGCAGCGGCGACGGCGGGTGTGAGGGCGAGAAGTGACCATGCTCCAAGGCCCAGGGCCAAGGCGAGGATGTGGGAAAGACGGTGGGGCCCGCTGCGCATGGCGCTCGGGAGAGTATAGACGGCGAGGAGAGTGAGGATGCGCCCCAGGGCCTTGCGGTGGCGCGATCGGGATCTCAAGATGGGCCACGAGAGTGGGTCCCCAAGCGGCCGGGGGCGATCACGGTTCGGGAGGTGGGAGGGAGCTGGGGATGGAAGGCGAGGAGCCGCAGCCGGCCTGGGGACGGCTCGACAAGCCCAGCTACTGGCTCTCGCAGCCCGCCAGACCGGCCAGGGCGCCGCTGAAGGAGAACGTCTCCGCCGACTTCGCCATCGTCGGCGGCGGGTTCACCGGGCTCTGGTCGGCGATCCGCCTCGCCGAGGCCGTGCCCGGTGCCAGGGTCGTGGTCCTGGAGGCGAGGGAGGTCGGCTTCGGCGCCAGTGGCCGCAATGGCGGCTTCGCCATGACCATGGTGGGGCGCAACCTCCACGACCTGGTGCGCAAGGTGGGGCCCTGGGCGGCCCGCCGGATTCATCTGGAGATGGTGGCGGCTCTGGGTGAGATCGAACGGTTCTGCGCTGACGAGGCCATCGACTGCCAGCTGACCCATCCCGGGATCCTCACCGTCTCCAATGGACCGGAGCAGGACCAGCGGATCGACCAGGATCTGCGCGCCGCCCGCCTCTCCGGACTGGACGACTTCCGAGAGGTCTCCGGCCCCGAGTGCTGGGAGATGGTGCTGGCGCACGGGGTGCGCAGGGGCCACTTCGAGGAGCACGGGCTGCTTCTCGACCCTGCCGCACTGGCCCGGGGCCTCCGGGATGCCGCAGAGCGCCGGGGGGTGGAGATTTACGAGAACACCCCGGTGACCCACGTGGACACCCACCCCTACCGGGTGCAGCTGGCCACCCCGCTGGCGCGGGTGGACAGCCGGCAGGCCCTGGTGGCCACCAACGCCTACGCCCGGGTGGTGCCCCAGCTCCGGCGCTACCTCTTCACCGTCTGCGCCTACGTCACCCTCTCAGCCCCCCTGTCCCGGCAGCAATGGGAAAGGGTGGGATGGGCCGGGGGGATGGGCATCGAGGACAAGCGGGTCATGCCCCACTTCCATCGGCCGACGGCCGACGGGCGGATCCTCTGGGGTGGGAGGGACGCCCCCCTCCTCGCCGGCCCCCCTGACCCAGCCCGGGACTCCGATCCGCGCATCTTCCGACGGCTGGGGGAGACCTTCCGGGCGACCTTCCCCCAGCTTTCCGACCTGCGCCTCGAGTACGGCTGGGGCGGCCCGGTCGGGGGCACGGTCGCCTGCATACCCCACGCCGGCTGGCTGGAGCGCGGCCGGGTCCTGTACGCACTGGGGTACTCCGGCCACGGGGTGGGGCCGTCGGCCCTCATGGGCAAGGTGGTCAGGGACCTGCTCCTGGGCCGCGAGACAGCGCTCACGAATCTCCCCCTGGTCACCAGGCGCCTCACCCCGCTCCCTCCCCCGCCGCTGCAGGCCAGGGTGCTGAAGCTCTCCCAGCGAGTGCTGCAGCGGTCGGATGACCAAGGCGGGGACGCCGGGCCGCTGGCCCGTGTGGCTCTTCGGCTCCTGCAGTGACCAGGGACCGGGAAGCGGCCGCGAGGGGCGATTGAGCCTCGGCCTGGCCGCCGCTGCGGCCCTCCTGCTCGGGCTGGCGGCGGCGGCGCAGCAGCGTGCCGCCAGCGCCCAGCCGCCCCACCGCCCGCTCAGCGTCCTCCTGGTCTGGGGCCTGCTGCGGGATCGCGCCTGGCTCCTGGCGGTGGCGCTCATGGTCCTCGCCTACGGCCTCCAGGCGGCCGCCTTGGGGGAGGGGGAGCTGGCGCTGGTGGAGCCCATCCTCAGCGGCTATCTGGTGGTGGCCCTGGTGGCGGGAGCCGTCATCGCGCGCCGGCTCCTGACCCTTGGCGAGCTCGCCGCGGCGGTGGGCGCCAGCTCCGGGATCGCCATATTCCTCGTTCAGCTGAGCCCGGGACGGGGAGCCAGGTCGGCTCCTGGCCAGAGCTGGGCCGAGATCCTGACCGTCCTGGCCCTGGTGCTCCTGGCGGCTCTCCCCCTGGTCTGGCGGGCGTCCGGCTCGAGCCGGGCCGTCTTGTTGGGGGCCCTGGCGGGGATCACCCTGGGCGCCTCCGACGCCCTCACCAAGCAGACCATCGCGGTGGTCGCCACCCACCGCCTCGGGTCGCTGGCCACCTGGGAGCCGTACCTCCTGCTGGTGGTGGGTGCCCTGGGCTTCCTGCTCCAGCAGAGCGCCTACCACGCGGGGCCACTCAGATCCGGCCTGCCCGCGCTCAGCATCCTGGAGCCTGTCGCAGGCACCCTCTTGGGGCTGCTCGCCTTCCACGAGAGCATGGCCCCGGGCGCCTCCCCATGGCTCCTCCTGGCAGCTGTGGCCCTGATGGTCTGGGGCGTCCAGCGGCTGGCCCGGTCGGAACTGGTCGCCACCAGGTCCCGGGCTCCCTTGGACGGCTGAGCCGTCCGGTCAGACACCACCCTCGCGGGGCCGCAGGACGCAGAACTCGTTGCCCTCCGGGTCTCGCATCACCACCCAGGTGACGTCCGGACCCTGGCCCACATCCGCCCGGGTCGCCCCCAACCCCTCCAGCCGGGCCACCTCGCGGTCACGGTCGTCCGGGTTGAGGTCGAGGTGCAGCCGGTTCTTGACCGTCTTGGCCTCCGGCACCGGAACGAAGATGAGCGCCGGGTAGGTGTCGTCATCCCGGGCCACCACCACCTCATCGGGGGCCTCGTACACCACCTGGTAGTCGAGTGCGGCAGCCCAGAACTGCGCCAGCTTCCGCGGGTCGTGGGAGTCCACCACCACCGTGTAGAGGCGGGAGGGCATCCTTGTCAGCCCAGCAGCTGGCGGTCCAGCTCGCGCCACTCCGCCAGCGGCACGACGAGGGGATCGCGGGTCAGCACCTGGATCGCCACGTGGTCGGCGCCCGCCTCCAGGTGCTGGCGGATGCGCTCAGCCACCCTGGTCGCGTCCCCGTGAGCCACTATGGCGTCCACCAGGCGGTCGCTGCCCCCGCCCTCGCAGTCGTCTTCCGAGAAGCCCAGCCGGCGCAGGTTCTGGCGGTAGTTGGGAAGCCGCAGGTAGGCCCCGGTGTGGCGGCGCGCCACCTCCCGCGCCGAACCGGGGTCGGGGTCGATGACAACGGCCTGCTCGGGGCAGAGGAGCTTCCCCGGCCCGAGGATGCGCCGGGCCAGCTCGGTGTGGGAGACGGGCACGAAGTACGGGTGGGCACCATCGGCCCTCTCGGCGGCCAGCTCCAGCATCCTGGGACCGAGTGCCGCGAGCACCCTGGGGGGCGGCTCGGCCGGGAGTGGCGACTCGTACCGGGCCCGGTCCATGGCCTCGAGGTAGGCGCGCATCGCCGTGTAGGGGCGGTCATAACGATGTCCCCTGGTGTCCACCAGCGGCACATGGCTCACCCCGAGGCCGAGCAGGAACCGCGAGGGGTAGGCCTCCGCCAGGGTGAGCTGCCCGGCCCGCATCGCCTGGGCGTCACGGGCCCAGATGTTGGCGATGCCGGTGGCCACCACGAGGCGGCTGGAGGCGGAGAGGAACAGCGCGGAGTTGGCGAACGGCTCGCGCCGGAAGGCCTCCCCAACCCAGAGGGCGGAGAGGCGGGTCCGGTCGAGCTCAGCGACCGCCTGGTGGACCGCGGCGGCGGGCTGGCGGTCCAGGGCGGAGGTCCAGATCCCGAAGCGTCCCAGCTCCACCGGCCCAGCTTAAGGGACGGGAGGAGGGGCTGGAGCAGGGCCCATGGCGGCGCGGAACTGCTGGAACGCCTCCCAGGCCCTGGGCCCGTACACCGTGGCTGGGCCGCCGTCCAGAAGGACGGTGACGCCGATCATCTCGGCGACCTCCTCGGGGGTGGCCCCGTGGCGGGCGGCGCCCCGGGCATGGGAGGCGATGCAGCCATCGCAGCGCTTGACGATGGAGACCGCCAGCGCGATCAGCTCCTTGTGGCGCGAGCTGAGCTCGCCGTCGCCCATCGCCGCCCGGCGCATCGCCGCGTACGAGGACCAGACGTCGGGGATCCGTTCCCGCAGCTGGGCGACCGGCCGGGCCAGGTCCGAGAGCACCTCCTGGTAGTCCACCTGACTCATCCCATACCTCCCACAAGAGCCGGCCTGCGCCTCAAGAGCGGCCGGTGCCACAATGCCGCCGTGTGCTACGCCGATGATGCCCGACCGCCCTTCCCCCCGGTTCGGGGAGGGACCCCGGACGGGGAGCGGCTGATCCTGACCTCCCGCGACGGGACCGCCTTCGCCGCCTACGGCGCCCGGGCCGAGGGGGCGGATCGCGCGGGGATCGTGATCCTCCCCGACGTCAGGGGGCTGCACCACTTCTACGAGGAGCTGGCCCTGCGCTTCGCCGAGGCCGGGGTGACGGCGGTGGCCATCGACTACTTCGGCCGCACCGCCGGACTCGAGCCCCGCGACGACAGCTTCGAATTCCGCCCCCACGTGGACCAGACCACGCCTGAAAAGATCGCCGAGGACACCGGGGCCGCTGTCGCCTGGTTGCGCTCGCCCGACGGGGGCGGGGTCCGCGATGTCTTCACCGTGGGCTTCTGCTTCGGGGGCAGCAACTCCTGGAACCAGGCGGCCTTCGGGCACCGGCTCTCGGGCTGCATCGGCTTCTACGGCCAGCCCCAGCGCACCGAGCCCTTCCTGGCCCGGCTGCGGGCACCGCTGCTGCTCCTGATCGCCGGGGCCGACTTCACCCCCGCCGAGGCGTACTCACGGTTCGCCGAGGAGCTCCGGGAGGCCGGGGTGGAGTTCGAACAGCACACCTACCCCGGGGCCCCCCACAGCTTCTTCGACAGGACCTTCGCCGAGCACCAGGAGGCCTGCGCCGACGCCTGGACCCGGATGCTCGACTTCATAGCCCGGCACCGCAGCGCCACGGCCACCGGCTAGGCGAACGGGGAGCCGCCATCGCCAGGCCCTGGATCGAGACCGTGGGGACCGGGCGCCGGTCGGCCGAGCCCGACGCCCTGGAGCTCGTCCTGGAGCTCAGCGCCCGGGAGCCCAGGGTGGCAGAGGCGATCAGCCGGCTGGCCGAGGCCACGGGCCGGCTCGCGACGATCCTGGAGGCCCAGGGGATTCCCGCCTCGGACCTCCGCACGAGGGCTCTTGACGTGGACCCTTGGCACGGCCGGATGGGTGAGCAGCTGGGTCATGTGGCGCGGCGCATGACCATGGTGCGCCTGCGCGAACTGGACCAGGTGGGCCGGCTCCTCCTGGCAGCCGCGGACCTCGGGGACGGTCTCCAGGTGGGCCGGCTGCGATGGACGTCCTCGCTGGCCCAGAAGCTCACAGCCGAGGCGCGAGAACTCGCGGTCCAGGATGCCCTGTCTCGGGCCTCGGAGATGGCCAGGGCCGCCCGCCTCACTCTGGGCCGCGTCCTCCGCCTGGAGGAGATCCCCGACTCCCTTGCCTTCCCAGCGCCAAGGGGCCGGCTCCGTGCCCTCACGGCCGGTTCCGTCCAGCTCGAATTGGACCCGGGGGAGCTGGAGTACACGGTCCTGGTGCGACTCAGGTGCCGACTTCGGGGGCCCGGCTCCGGTGGGCCCGGAAGGCGCCCCCGGAGAGAACCGGTACCACCTGGGAGACGTTGAGGGCCGCGGCCCACTCGATCTCCTCCCCGTGCCCGCGGCCCAGCTGCTCGCGCCCGGAGACCGCCTCGAAGAGGGTGCGCCGCAGCCCCCGGCGCCGAGCCCAGAGGTAGGCCTGAGCTGCTGCGGCGGCCTCGGGGCTTCGCCGGCGCCGGCGAAGCCCGTCCACCACCGCCCCGGCCCCGATGAGATCCTCCAGCGCGGGGTCCATTCCGCCCTCCGGCCACCGCTCGCCCGCAGGGATCACGGCGATCCTCCTTCCCTGGCGGCGGGCGAGGCGGCTGACCGCGGCGGCGTTGCGCAGGCAGCCGGCGAGCACCACCACCCCGCTGGCGGCCACGGCCGCCGCCACCGCCGAGCCGTTGGGCGAGGGAAGGACGATCGAGCTGCCGCGGGGGGCCCGCCCCAGGGTGGCCGGCGAGAGGGAGTAGGGGTGTTCCTCGTCCACCCGGGAGCGCTGGACGGCGAGCACGGCTCCGAGTTCAGCAGCCATCCGGGCCGCCGCCTTCGGGTCCCAGGGGGAAGGATGGACGGCGCAACCCCGGTCCACTGCCACGCTGACCGCGGTGGAGAAGGTGATCACGTCCACCACCACCAGCACGTCCGAGCTCGGCGCCAGCGCCAGCGCTCCGTCAAGCCCCCAACCCAGGCGCACCGAGAAGCCGGAGGGGTCGGCCAGCGACTCCACCCTATGGCGCCCAAACCGGGGTCCGGAGGGGGGGGCGCTGCTCACCTCCAAAGCTTGCCGGATTGTGGGCGGAGCCGGTGGGCGGCCGGGCGTTTCCCCGCCCTTGGCTATAGTGAGGCCCATGTCGGCGTCCTCCCCAGTCGGCTTTGCCAAGTGCCCTTGACCCTCCCCTCCACGGTTGGCGAGCTGCGGGGCAGCGAGTACCGGGTGCGCTCGGTGCGGGAGGAGCTACGCGACAACCTGGTGGCCCGTCTCCGGGCCGGCGAGCCGGTCTTCCCGGGGCTGGTGGGATACGAGGACTCGGTCCTCCCCCAGGTGGAGAACGCCATCCTCGCCGGCCAGGACCTGATCTTCCTCGGAGAGCGCGGGCAGGCCAAGTCCCGGCTCATCCGGGCGCTGTCCAGCCTTTTGGACGAGCGGATCCCGGCGATCTCCGGCAGCGAGGTCAACGACCACCCCTACTCCCCCATCAGCCGCTTCGGGCGCGAGCTCCTGGCGGAGAGGGGTGACGCCACCCCCATCACCTGGCTGGACCGGGAGCGGCGCTTCGCCGAAAAGCTGGCCACCCCCGACACCTCGATCGCCGACCTGATCGGGGAGGTGGACCCCATCAAGGTGGCCGAGGGGAGATACCTCGCCGACGAGTACACGATCCACTACGGGCTGCTGCCCCGGGTCAACCGCGGCATCTTCGCGGTCAACGAGCTCCCGGATCTGGCGGAGCGGATCCAGGTGGGGCTGCTCAACATCATGGAGGAGCGGGACATCCAGATCCGGGGCTTCCTGGTGCGGCTGCCGCTGGACGTTCTGGTGGTGGCCACCGCCAACCCCGAGGACTACACCAACCGCGGCCGGATCATCACCCCCCTCAAGGACCGGTTCGGAGCCCAGGTCCGCACCCACTACCCCAGGACCGCGGAGCAGGAGCTGGAGATCGTGCGTCAGGAGCAGACCCCCTTCCAGGGGCTGCCGGTCGAGCTGCACCTGCCCCAGTACATGCGCGAGGTGGTGGCCGAGATCTCCCAGCTGGCCCGGCGCAATCCCCAGGTGAACCAGCGCTCCGGGGTGTCGGTCCGGCTGTCCATCGCCAACCAGGAGAGCCTCTGCGCCAACGCGGTGCGGCGGGCCATCCTGCTCCAGGAGCCTGTGGCGGTCCCCCGGATCAGCGACCTGGGGGCGCTGGCCGCCTCCACCACCGGGAAGCTGGAATTGGAGACCTGGGAGGAGGGGGAGGACTCGCAGCTGCTCTCCAAGCTCGCTCGCGGCGCCGTCCTGAGCGTCTTCCGCCGCCACTTCTCGTTGGCCGAATTCGCCCCCCTTCTAGCGCTGTTCGAGCAGGGGCTCACGGTGGAGGTGGGAGAGATGCTGGCCGCGGCGGCCTACGCCGCCGTGGCCGCCCAGATCCCCGACACCACCAGGATCCTGGCCGACCTGGACGAGCCCCGGGAGCCCGCGGCGGTGGCGGCGGCGCTGGAGCTTGTCCTGGAGGGGCTGCACCTGGCCAAGCGGCTCAACAAGACGACGGTTGACGGGACCGCCGTGTACAACGGCTGAGGCCAGGATGGCAGCGGCCCGCTACAGCCGCTGGGACGGGACCCAGGACCCCGGAGCCCCTGACCCTAAGGAGGTCTTCTCCCGGCTGGCCGAGGACGTGTTCCAGGGCTGGGACTTCGAGTCCGCCCTCCGCCGGCTGTTGGGGCAGGGCTTCCAGGACTCTGAGGGGAACCGGATCCCGGGGTTGGAAGGGCTGCTCGAGCAGCTGCGTCAGAGGCGGCAGGAGGAGCTGCAGCGCTACAGCCTGGAGGGCCTCTTCCAGGACCTCGAGGAGCGGCTGGACCGGATTGTCCAGAAGGAGCGGCGGACCCTGGGCGAGCGACGGGAGGCGGCCCAGGGCCCGGATGGGGACGGCCCGGCCGGCCGGCTGCTCGCCGCCCGCCAGGAGCAGCTCGACCGGCTTCCCCCCGAGACCAGCTCCGCCATCCGCTTTCTCCAGAACTACGAGTTCGTGGATCCAGGGGCCGAGTCCGACTTCCGGGAGCTCTTGGACGAGCTCCGGCGCCAGCTGGTGGAATCCCACCTCCGGGAGATGGGCCAGCATCTCGGGGAGATGGGAGGGGCCCAGATGGCCCAGCTCAAGCAGATGGTCTCCGACCTCAACTCGATGCTGGAGCGCCGCCTGGCCGGCGAGCCGGATCGCTACGAGCAGTTCATGGAACGCTGGGGTGAGGCCTTCCCGGACCACCCGGACAACCTGGAGGACTTCGTCCGCCAGCTGCAGCAGCGGATGGCGGAGATGGAGTCGTTGGTCCAGTCCCTCAGCCCCGAGTCCAGGGCGGAGTTGGAGGCGATGATGGCGGCGGCCCTTGACGACCCCGGGATCCAGGAGGAGCTGACCCAGCTGGGACAGCTCCTCTCCGAGCTCGCTCCGGGGGGCCACCTGGGCGGCAGGATGGCGTTCTCCGGCGGTGAGGAGCTGGACTTTCCCGCGGCCATGGAGGTCATGGGAAGGCTGCGGCGCACCGAGGAGCTGGAACGGGCGCTGCGCGCCGCCTACCGGGGCCAGCCGCTCAGCGAGGAGCTGCGCTCCGCCCTGCTGGAGGAGATGGGGCCGGAGGCCGCAGCCGGGGTCGCCGCCATCGAGGAGCTGCTGGCGGAGCTGGCCCGCTCGGGGCAACTCCGACTGAACAGCGAGGGCGCCTCCCTCACCCCGCAGGGGGTGCGCAAGATCGGCCAGAAGGCTCTGGGCGACGTCTTTCGCCATCTGCCCCAGGACCGCTTCGGAGGGCACCGCGTGGAGCGTACCGGGGTCGGGGTGGACCCGGGGGACGAGACCAAGAGGTACGAGTTCGGCGACCCCTTTCGACTCGACGTGGAGCGCACCGTGCGCAACGCGCTGCGGCGCGCCTCCGGCCCTCCGCCGCTGACCCTGCGGCAGGATGACTTCGAGGTGGTGCGCTCGGAGAGCCAGGTTAGGGCCACCACGGTCCTCATGCTGGACATGAGCCGGAGCATGCCGCTGCGGGGTTACTTCTACGCGGCCAAGAAGATGGCCCTGGCGCTGGAGTCCTTGATCCGCACCCAGTACCCCCGCGACACCCTCTACGTGGTCGGGTTCTCCGACTACGCTCGGGAGATCCCGGCCACCGCCCTGGCCGAGCTCTCCTACAGCGAGTACGTGTACGGCACCAACCTCCAGCACGGGCTGATGGTGGCCCGGCGTCTGCTCAGCCGGCACCGCGGGGGCAGCCGGCAGGTGATCGTGGTCTCGGACGGGGAGCCCACCGCCCATCTGGACGGGGGGCGGCTGGTGTTCCGCTACCCACCGCTTCCGGAGACCTTCCAGAGAACGCTGGAGGAGGTGCGCCGCTGCACCGAGGAACGCATCGTGATCAACACCTTCATGCTGGAGACCAACAACCACCTGGTCCACTTCGTGCGCCAGCTGACCCGCCTCAACCGGGGCCGGGCCTTCTTCGTCAGCCCGGACCGGCTGGGAGACTACGTCCTCGTGGACTACGTCAGCTCGCGCGCCGGGGGCGCCTGACCCGGATGCCCGCATTCTCCCTGGACCCCCGGCGGGGGGAGTTCCAGCTCCGCCTGCTCACCCAGCTGCGGGCGCGTTATCCGGACTGGTCTCTGGAGGCCGCCCCCGACGGGTTCGGCGTCCTCGCTCGCAAGGACAGGGCGCAGGTCACGCTCACCCTGGAGACGCTGTACGGGAGCTGTCGGCAGGACGAGGTCTCCACCCCGGCGCGGATCTCCAGCTTCGTCGCGGCCGCCGGCCCCCGGCTGGCGGCTGCCGAGGCCTCACCCGAATCCGGGGCCGCGCCGGACCCCGACGCCCTGGTGTGGTGCGTCCGGCTGGAGAAGGTGGTGCGCGGGTACAGCAGGTCCCCTGAGCTGGTGACCCGCCAGCTGCCCGGAGGGCTGCTGGCCTTCGTCTCGGAGGCCCTCCCCGGGGAGGTCATGAGGGGGGTGTCGGCGGAGGAGGCCGGTGCGGCGGGACTGGCCCCCGACCGGCTGGTCGAGATGGCGGACCGCAACACAGCCCTGCGCCTTCAGGGGTGGCGCGAGGTCCTGAACCAGCACCCCGCACAGCGGCGCTGGCTCTTCTCCGAGGACCAGCTCTTCTCCAGCAGCCTGCTCCTGGTTCCCGAGTTCCTGGCGGCCCTTGCCCTGAGGGGCGATGGTGAGGCGGCGCTCCTGGTCCCCGACCGCGGGATGGTGGTGGGGGCGGTGGGAGACGCGGCCGGCCCCCCCCAGCTCCAGCATCTCGCGAGGCGGCTGTACGGCATGGCCAGAAGCCCGCTCATCCCCCAGGTGCTGGCCACCGACGGCCGCTCTCTGGTCCTCCACCCGGCGGAGGCGGTGCCCCGGCGGCCGTGGTCCGGGTGGCGCCAGGTCCTGGGGCTTCGGGAGAGGTGAGCGGGGGGAGGCCGGCCGTGTCCCGGGGGATCGCTGAGCTGGCTGAGGAGGCCCGTCGGCGCTACGGCGTTCCCCTGGTGCGAGTTCAGGTGTTGGAGGGCGGAGTGATGGGATCCGTCGGACTGGCCTCCCAGGAGGAGGCGGTCGAGGACCTCATGAGTCAGAGCTGGCCGGAGGGGCGGACGAGGCTCCTGGTGCTGGCGCAGAGGCGACCCAGGGCCGGCCTGCACCCCGAGGGGATGCCCCTCAAGGTCTGGCGCCGCCCGGTGCCCGATGGCCGGAAGGGGCCCGAGCTGACCACCGAGCTCCTTCCCGGTGATCCTCCGGCGGCGCTCCTGGCGGCCTTCCCAGACCATCTCCTGGTCCGGGCCCCCGGGGAGGCCGTGGGCTGGGTTTGGAGGTCGGCCGCCTTCCGCTTCGGACCGCCCCCGGAGCCCCAGCGCAGCGGCACCTCATGGGACCCACAGGAGGTGCTTGGCGCCGCCCTGAGCCAGCTGGGCCGCCAGTACGTGTGGGGGGGCACGGGGGCGGAGGGGCTGGACTGCTCGGGGCTGGTCTGGAGGAGCTTCCTCGGGGTGGGTTTGGTGCTGCCCCGCAACAGCCGGAGGCAGCGGCTCATGGGCCGGCGGGTCAGGCTGTCCGATCTACAGCCCGCGGACCTGGTGGCCGCTCTGAGCCGAGGGCCGGCCCGCCGCAGCCACGTGGCGCTGGCCCTCGGTCCGGGCGAGGTGGTCCACGCCTGCAGCGAGACGATGACCGTGCGCCGGGAGCCACTCCGGGACTTCCAGGAGCGCTACACGGTCATCGCGGTACGCCGACTCGAAGGCGCCCGCCCAGACTCCCGGTAATCTGAGGCGGTGCTTCCCGCTTCGACGCAGGGCCCATCCCCCGGCGCCGCCCTCCGCCTTCCCGCCCGGCTCGAGGGCCTTCGTGATCAGCGCGTCGACGTGGTCGGGGTGGGAAGCGTGGAGGGGGGTGAGATAGCTCACTACCTGCTCGACGCCGGCTTCACCCGGGTGGTGGGGCATGACCTCAACCCCACCCTCCCGGAGCTGGCCCGGGCGCACCGGCTCGCCCACGCGGGTCTCGGGGCGGAGGCAGCCCGGGGGCGGTTGGACCGACTGCTGGGCGGCCTGGCGGAGCTTCATCTCGGGGACCGCTACCTGGAGGGGATCGGAGAGACCAGCCTAGTGGTGCCCACCCAGGCCTGGTTCCTCCACCGCCGCAACCTGGGGCTGCGACGGCTCCGGGAGCGGGGGGTCCCCTTCTACTCGCTCATCCAGGCCTACCTGGACCTCTGCCGGGGCCCTGTGGTGGGAGTGACCGGCAGCCACGGCAAGTCCACCACGTCCGCCCTCCTGGCGCGGGGACTGAGGGCGATCGCGCCGCTCGTGTGGCTGGCCGGTAACGACCGCCGCAACCAGCAGGCGCTGGAGGCGGTGGCCCGTGATGAGGCCGGGCAGGGCTGGCTGGTGCTGGAAATCTCCAATCGCCAGCTGCTGCAGATGGACCGCGCCCCCCAGGTGGGCTGCATCACCAACATCACCCCCAACCATCTCGATGAGCACGGGGGGATGGCGGCCTACGTCGCCTGCAAGAGACGCATCTACGAGCTTCCCGGCTGCACGGTCGGCGTCCGCAACGCCGACGACCCGGTGAGCTGGGGGGCGGGGCCGCTTCCCCCCGGGGTGCGCCAGGTGGTGTTCGCCCAGGACGAGACGGCGCTCGGGGAGAGCGACGGCTGCTACGAGGAGGACGGCTGGGCCGTGGTCCGCCGGGGCAAGGAGCGGCAGGCGGTGCTGGAGCTGGCCGCCCTGCGCCTTCCGGGAGAGCACAACCGGGCCAACGCCCGGGCGGCGCTGGCGCTCCTCGCCGCCCTCGACGAGCTGGACTGGCCGGCGCTGCCGGGTGCGGCCCGGGCTCTGGCCGAGCTGCGCCCCCTCCCCCACCGCATCCAGCTGGTCTGGCAACAGGACGGCGTGGACTACTTCGACGACCTCTCCAGCACCACCCCCCAGTCCACGGTGGCCGCGGTCCGGACGCTGGCCCGGCAGGTGGTCCTCATCTGTGGGGGGGAGGACAAGGCCATCCCCTTCGACCAGCTGGCCCAGCTGGTGGGACGGGAGGTGCGCCAGGTCCTGCTGCTGCCCGGGAGCGGCTCGGCCCGCCTGCTGGAGGCCGTCCGCAGTGCCGGTGCGGGCGCCCTGGTGAGGGAGGTGGAGAGCCTCGAGGGGGCGGTCGATCAGGCACGCTCCCTGGCCCGTCCGGGGGACGCCGTCCTCCTCTCCCCCGCCTGCCCCGGATTCTTCTCCGCCCACTACGGGGCGGGCGGCTACCGCCGGGCTCTGCGCAGCGGCGCTACTTCTCCTCGTCCACGAACGGGGCCAGGGTGAAGGGCACGGTGGCCACCACTTCGAAGACGGCTCCGCAGTTGGGGCAGTCCACCAGGGCCCCCACCTCCTCGTCTCCCAGGAGGTCCAGGTCGGCCCCGCAGTCGGGGCAGCAGCGGTCAGATCTGTCGGCCATCTGGGGTCTCCTGCGTGACGTCGGCTGAAGCCGGCGGCGGGGGCGCCACCCGCCCCAATTTAGCGCCCACCCAGCCCTCCCCGTCCCCACCCCCCCTGGAGCCGGCGCCGCAGCTCGGCGCCCTCCTGGGCATCGAGGAGCTCTGGTTGAAGCGAGAGGACCTCGCCCCGGACGGCTCCCACAAGGGCCGGAGCGCCGAGCGGATGCTGGGGGAGCTGTCGTCTGCGGGCCGCTCCCAGGCGGTGGTCAGCTCGTCGGGCAACGCCGCCCTGGCGCTGGCCCGGCGCGCCGGGCCACACGGAGTGCGGCTTCTGGCGCTGGTCTCCCCCCTCACCCCGGAGGTGAAGCTCCGCCGCCTCCTGGACTCCGGCCAGACGGTTGTGGCCAGCGACCGTCCGGTGGGCCTGCTGCACCATGCCCTGAGTGGCTGGGGGCTAGCCGACCTGCGCGGCTCTACCAACCGGCTGGCGCCCCTGGCCTACCGCTCACTCGCCGCCGAGCTCGCTCCCGCCGGACCGTGGGACGCGGTCTTCGTCTACAGCTCCAGCGGCGCCACCGCACTCGGCCTCTGCCAGGGCTGGGAGGAGCTGGGCGCCCCGCCCCAGGTGCACCCGGTGGAGGGGGCGCCCGGAGGAGAGCTGACCCGCCCCTGGTACCGTGGCGGACCGCCCTTGGAGCCGGCCCACGTGGGGGAGCTGGGCACCCACCGGAGCCGGCTCGCGCCGCTGCTCCGCCGCCGGGTGATGGCCACCGGGGGGCGGGGCTGGCGGGTGGGCGCCGCACAGCTGGCGGAGGCGCGGGCGGTGGCCGCCGACTGTGGACTGGACACCTCCTGGGAGGGGCTGGCGGCGCTGGCCGCGGCGGCCCTCTGGTCCCGGGAGGCCGGGGGGCGGATCGTGGTGGTGCTGACCGGGGCCGGCTGGCAGCTGGACCTAACCCCCTCCCCGACCACCCTGGTCCCGGTGGCGGAGACACCCTTCGAGTTGGACTCAATCCTGGTGGGGGCGGGGTTCAGGCGTGAGGGAGCGGGGTGACGGAGCGCCGCGTCTTCTACGTCGCCCCCGACCCGGTGGGGGCACTGGGCTCCCGGCTCTCGGTGCTGGCCGCCAGCGACGACGGCTTGGAAGCCGATCCGGAAAGGCTCACGGTCGTCGGCGAGGGGGGGCGCTCGGGACGATCCCTCCTGGAGCTCCCTGAGGTCGGCAAGAGGCTCCAGGAGGAGGCCGCGGCGGTGGTCCTCTGGACCGGGTCCGCGGCCGCGCGACGCAGGCTGTCTGAGCTGGGCATACCCGCCGCCAACAGCGACCCGGAGGTGGCCCGGCGGCTGGAGAACAAGGCCCACTTCCAGGATGCCGCCCGGGCCCGGGGGATCCCCGTCCCCAGGAGCGTGTCCGGGGTGGCCGGCCCCGAGCTGGTGGCGGCCGCCGCCCCCCTGGGACGTGGAGTCTTCCAGCTGGCCCGGGGGTTCTCCGGCGCCGCGACCTATCCCATCGGGAGTCCCGAGGAGCTGAATGAGGTCTGCGCCCGTTTCCGGGGCCACCCCAGCCGGGTGGCTGAGTGGGTGGAGGGGACCCCCGTCACCGTGACCGGTGTGGCCCTCCAGGGGAGGGTGGCGCTGGGCCCGGCCTGCCTCCAGCTCACCGGTCTTCCCGAGCTGACCCCCCACCCGCTCGGCTCCTGTGGCAACGACTTCAGCTCCCCGGTGCCGAGCCCCGAGGCCGTGCAGTGGGTGGCGCAGCAGACCGGGGAGTGGCTCCGGGAGCTCGGGCATCGCGGGATCTTCGGGGTGGACCTGGTGGTGGATCGGGCCGGGCGCGCCTGGTGCATCGAGGTCAACCCCCGGCTGGTGGCCAGCGTCCCTCTCTGGTCCCTCTCGGCCGCCCCGGGCAGCTCCCTCCTGGACCTCCACCTGGCGGCATTCGGGCTGGTCGCCGATCTGGAGGCCCCCCTCACCTGCCACTGGTCTCAGCTCATCCTCTACCAGATTGGCCCGACCGCCACCCGCGGGCCGATGGTTAGCCAAGAGGGCGGCTGGGATTTGGAAGGGACCTTCACCCCCCATCGGCGGCTCACTCTGGACGGACCGGCGTCGGGCCGGGTGGGGCTTCTCAGGAGGCGGCCGGCGGGGGCCGGGAAGGAGCTCTGCCGGCTCATCCTCGAGGGGCCACTCACGAGCTCCCGGGGAGCCCTCCTCCCTCACCTGGAGAGGGCGGTCCGGGCACTGCGGCAGGAGCTGGAGCCGGGCCCGGATCGACGGTAGGGCGAAACCAGTCCAGGACCACCGCGGTGCGGTCGTCCAGCTTGCGCGCAGCCCTGACCAGCGCGTCCGCCGCCAGCTGCGCCGACGACGAGGAGAGCGCTGCCGCCAGCTCCTCTCGCCCGAGGATGTCCGGGGGGAAGTCACCGGTCACTCCGTCGGTGACCAGCGCCAAGCGGTCTCCGTCGCGGAGCTCCAACCGTCCCTGCTGGCGGGTGAGCGAGGCGTCTGGCTCGGGAAAGCCGAGAGCCGAGTCGAGGAGGTTCCCCTCGCCCTGGTCCCGGCTCAGCTGCACCAGATCCCGGTCGCGGACGAGGTAGAGGCGGGAGTCCCCCACGGAGATCCACCAGCCCACCTCCCCCAACAACCAGAGAGCGGTCGCGGTGGTGGCCCCCAGCCGGTGAGTGGCGATCTCGGAGCTGAGGGTGGCGAGCGCCTGAGCCAGCCTCTCCTGGGGCCGTCCCAAAAGGCTGCGACAGAGCCTGGGAAGCCCGCGGGCAGCATGCTCCGCGGCCCGTTCGCTGCCCGCAATCCCACCCACGCCGTCGAAGACCGCGAACAAACCCAGCTCCGGGTCCGCCAGGCACCGGTCCTGCCCGTGCAGTCGGAGTTCCGAGGTTCCCACCGCGATCCTGGCGCCCACCGCTAGGGGGCGATCCTACTCCTGGCCGTCCTGTGGTTTCGCCCCCGGCCCTGAGGCGGTACCTTGGCACTGTGGAGTTTCGCGACTACTACACGACCCTGGGGGTGGCCCGCACCGCCACGGACAAGGAGATCCGCTCGGCCTACCGCAAGCTGGCCCGCGAGCTGCACCCGGATGTGAACAAGGACCCCCGGGCCACCGAGAGGTTCAAGCGGGTCAACGAGGCTTACGAGGTCCTCAAGGATCCCGAGAAGCGAGCCAAGTACGACCGGCTGGGTGCGGATTGGGAGCAGGTCGAGCGCGCCCAGGCCCGGCGCCCTCAACCCCCTCCTTTCGAACAGCCCCGGCATGGCGCCCGGTTCGGGGGCTTCAGTGACTTCTTCGAGACCTTCTTCGGCAACCGGGGTGAGGATGCGGGCCCCGACCCCTTGGTGGAGATCGAGCTGGAGCGGCTCCGCCGGGAGCAGAACGCTCCGCGGCGCGGTCAGGACTCGGAGCACCGCGTCGAGGTCACCCTGCGCGAGGCGGCCACCGGGAGCGAGCGGACCATGCAGCTCTCCATCGACGAGGAATGCCCCACCTGCCACGGCACCGGCCGGGTCGCCGAACAGCCGGCCGGAGGCGGGACGGCGGTCAAGGTCGAGGTCAAGGCCTGCCCCACCTGCCAGGGCACCGGCCGCCAGACCCGCAGGCGCAGCCTCAAGGTGACGATTCCCCGGGGCGTGACCGAGGGCTCGCGGGTGCGGGTGAGCGGCGAGGGCCGCGCCGGCCCCCACGGCGGGGCCCGCGGAGACCTCTACCTCCGGGTCCATCTGGATCTGGACCCCGGTACTGAGGTACGGGGCCGTGACGTGTACACGGACCTCCCGGTGCGCGACTACCGCGCGGCGCTGGGCGGACGCGTCGCCACCCGGGACCCCGCCGGGGGCGGACTCGAGGTCACGATCCCGTCCGGGACGGCCAGCGGCCGGACGCTTCGGGTCCCGGGCAAGGGCATCCCGTCCCTGCAGGCGGGGGGAACCGCCGGTGACCTATACCTTCGGGTGCGGGTCAGCCCCTCGACCCGCACACCCTTGCCCGAGGGCGAGCGGGACGCCTACCGCCGCCTGGAGCAGGCGGACTCCGGAGGCGGCTGAGCTGCGCGCCCAGGGGCCATAGCCCTGAGACTGCTGCTGGCCTCCACCGGCCTCCAGGGCCACCTCGACCCGCTGCTCCCCTTCGCCGCCGCGGCGCGGGCAGACGGCCACGAGCTCCTGCTGGTCACCTCCAAGTCCGGCGTCAGCAGGGCGGAGACGGCTGGCATCCCCCTGGCCGTCGGTGATGATCCCCCGGCCGAGACGGTCTCCTCGATCTGGGCGGAGTTCGCC
>JAJYWQ010000041.1 GCA_021791415.1 bacterium
CTAAGGGGCAGGCGTGGCAGGTTGTCTGCGGCCACGAGAGGCTTAACGCTGGCGGCCATCGGAATTGGCTGGGGGCAGGCCGGGCTGTGCTGAAGTTTGGCCAGGAAGTCGCGGGCACACTTGAGGCGTACGACGCGACCGGGTCCTAACGGGCGGCGGGAGGACGCCAGCGCGCCAAGCTTGCCGTGTTCGCCCGCATCATCCTTCGAGGCACTGGTGGAGCGTCCCTCACCGGGCCCATGCTGGCGGTATGAAATGTACGTGGCTCTACAGCAATGTCCAGTCGCGTGATGCCGCTGGAGAGCAAGTACGTGGTGGCCAGCAGGGGCCGGGGCTTGGGGCTGTTCGACACCCGGCCCCGGCTGCCCTCGGTGATCCATCTGCAGAATGCCGGGCCAGCCTTTGTCGGTGTGGCCACGATTGCTCCGGTGTGGGGAGGCGTGGGCGGACGCGGTGAAGTCGACCTTCGGCGATCAAGCGGCCGCGCAAGTGCTCCGATGAGGAGTCGTATTGGCCGGGTCACCCGAGCCCTGAGGGTACTGGCGACCGATCCGCGCATACCAGCTCCCGTTCGTTGGTTGCTGCTGGTGGGCCTGCTACCCATTCCCGGACCGGTCGACGAAGTCGCCCTGGCACTGGCCGCCATCCTGCTGCTTTTCTACCGCCACCGGGTGCGCATGATCCTGGCCGACGCTGGCTCCCGGGTGCCTCCGGGGCCGGGGGAAACGGAACCGGCGCCGTGACGGGTAACCGCGGCCAGAGCGCCCTCGTTGTAGGGGCCGATGGCACCCCGACCGACGGCAATGGCCGCGCTCGCCCTGGGATGCCTGTCCCTCGGTGCGCTGGCGGGTTGTGGCAGGCTGATCCCCCGGCGCGGGGAACTAAGTCACGCAGCCTTTCCCATCTCGCTGCCGGCCGTCCGCACCCCACCCGACCTGGGGACCCCGGTCGGGATGGCCCTGGTGGCCCCCGGGCTCGGCTACGTGGCGTCGGACACGGGTCGACCAGCCACTGCTCCCAGGGGCGTTGTCATGACGGGTTCGGGGGCCGTCTCCATGACCGCCGACGCCGGCCACTCGTGGAGGTCCGTCTGGAGTGAAAGAGGCGTCTACCTCGGGTGGTTGGGGCTCACCGGGTCAGAGTTGGTGGCGACTGGAACCGAGTTCCCGACGAGCGGGCCTGGGAGCGAGTTCGGCTCCCCGGTGCTGCTGTTGGGGAGCCAAGACGGTGCCCATTGGAGGCTGATCCACCCTACTCTGCCAGGCTCGGACGGGGGCTGGGGGACGGCGGCGGTCGAATGGGTGTCCTCGACCCTGGCCTTCGCCGGCACTGCTCCGGCGTACAACGGGTCCATCGCGCAGCCCCTTCTGGTCAGCCGTGACGGCGGGGTCGTGTGGAGCATCGTCCGGCTACCGGGAGGATCCTCCACCGGTGGGATCAGCGCCGTTTCCGATTCAGCCATCTTCGCCACAGGCTCGGTCACCAAGGCCACCCAGGCCTGCGTCAGCGCCATCTGGAAGAGCACCGATACCGGCGCCGAGTGGAGCATGCTTCCGGGTTCGTGTGCCCCGGCACCGTTGTATTCGGTGCAGTTCCTCACCGCGAGCTCCGGATTCGCCGGCGGTGGCCAGCTGCCCGCCTACTCGCAGCCTCCGGCACGGGTCCTGCTCGCCACCACCGACGGCGGCACGTCCTGGTCGGTGCGGTCAGAGCAGACCGGCACCGTCAATCTCTCCTCGCCCATCGTCCAACTCCACTTCACCACGAACGAGCTCGGAGCCGTGGTCACGGGTGGATGCACCGCCGGTGCCAATGGCCCTTGCGGAGGGCACGTCTACACAACCTCGGACGGGGGCCGGTCACTCCGCCGCACCGCACAGGAGGGAACCGACCTCAGCGCAGTCGGCTCCGCGGACCTTTGGGTGGTCGATTACCCAGGCCCGCAGGTCATGGCCAGTTCCGACGGGGGAACGGACTGGACCGCACTACCTGGCATCGGAGCCGCTGGCATTGAGGCGATCTCCTTCCAATCGGGCTCCCTGGTTTTGTCAACGTCGGTCGGCACCTACGCTTCGGCGACCGGCGGTCGCAGCTGGACCCTCGTCGGACCAACCGATGTCGCGGGATACGCACCGCCCAGCGTGGTAATTCTCGATGGGGCTACCGTCCTGGTGGAGCCCCTGCGAGGGCCCGGGCCTGCTGTGGTGGTATCCCTCCGCGCGTCAGCCGCGGAGGGTCTCGCCGCCGCCGTGTTCGCAACCCCCAGAGATGGGATCACCTTCGGCATCGGGGCACAGTGCCTGAAACCCTCGATCAGGCCTACTCCCGCGCCGGTCTTCGGGACTAGCGATGGGGGTTTGGTGTGGCAGCGCCTTGCGACTTTGGACATGTCGGTCACTCAGGCGGCCTACAGCGGCGCCATCGCCGTGGCCGTTGGGAATGAGGGGTGCCAGGGGGCCATCGCTGTCTCCCTTGATGCCGGACTTCAGTGGCGCATCACGGCCATCCCTTCGGAATGCCAGGACCCCTCCATCACCGCGGCCGGCGGAGTTTGGCTGACCTGCGCGCCATCTGGGCCCGGTGGGTTCGGGTACCTGGCAAGTGGCCGCCCTGCCGCACCGCTCGCCAACAGGCACCGCCTGGAGGGCTTGGCGCTCGGCGCCCTGTTCGTCACCTCCGCCGATGGCGAGCTCTATGCCGTTGGTGCGGACCACGGCTCAAATGTGCTCTGGGTGAGCGACGACGGGGGACGGACATGGCGGGGCTCCCTTCTCTCGCTGCCAGGAGGGTGAAGCGTTGCTGGAACATGCCGGATCCGCCCTGGTGGCACTACTCGGCTGGTCTCTCCGGGGTGTCCCTTCCGACTAGCCGCCCAACGCGGTGAGGCCAGGCGTAGGGCGAGACTCCGTAAGACATGGCCGCCACTGTTCAGTTCTCAATGTCCCTTGACAGCCCAGCGGCCGTGGATTCCGTAGCGCCCCCACGCTTGTCGATCGTTACCTGGCCCACAGACGGTGCGGACCTCTGGCCGGGAAGATGGGGCGCCCCGTGAGGAGGAGACCAGTTGAGCCGCGGGGTGGTGGACCTGGCGGAAATCGTGGTGGTTCTGGCGATAGGGGCTGCTGCCCCTCGCGGCGGAAGAAGGATGTGGTGCCGCGGGTGGCAAGGGACGTGTCTCCCGGGCAGGCAGCGGCTGAGAGCTGACGCGGTCCTGACCATGGCCCCGTCGCCGAAGGAACTATCGTGATCCGCACTCCAGAGGATCCTGCGAAGGTGGACGACCTCCTCCGGAGGTCTCTGGACCTTGATCGATTACCGGGTGAGCAGATGGAACATGAGACTGGCGACTCGCGGGCAGGCCTGACGGCGGCGGAGCAGATCGACGCCATGGTGGCGCAGGCCGAAGGCTGGAAGGGCCCGGCCCTGGCCCGCCTGCGGGACTGCATTCGCCGTGCCGATCCTGGGATTCAGGAAGAGGTGAAGTGGAGGAAGCCCTCCCGCCCGATGGGGGTCCCGGTCTGGTCCCGCGACGGGATCGTCTGCGTCGCCGACATCCTCAAGAGCGCCATTAGGTTGACCTTCGCCAAGGGTGCCGCGTTGGACGATCCCAGCGGCATCTTCAACACTCGCCTGGACAGCCGGACGGTCCGAGCCGTGGACTTCCGGGAGGCGGACGAAGTCAATGAGGCCGCCCTTGCCGCGCTGGTTCGGGAGGCGGCTCGGCTCAACGTCTCGAGCGGTAAGAGGCGGTGAGCTAGGGGGGGCACTCGAGGTTGGTGCAGATTCGGGCACGCCGCACCCGCAGGGCCCCACCGCACACCCCCCTTCCGGAGGTGGGCTCAGCCGCACCGCTGTAACAAGGGTCGCGAGCCTGGGGTTGCCGCGTCGGGACACGGATGGGGCCTGGGCTCGACGCGGACGGGTGAACTTTCCCGATCCGCGGGTCGTTGGCCGCTCCGTTTTAAGGTCCCGATCTCAGTCGGGGGCGACCAGAACCCCGTTCCGGGACAGCTGGGGGTCGGTGCAGGTTGACAGGTCGAAGCAACACGGCCGGCGCTTTCCACTACTCAACTTGGCGATGCTGACACCTACCCGGCGTCTGCGGGTCTCGGGATTCCGGGTCGCGTTCACCCAACGGACCCATTCCCAGCGCGCCATGGGCGTGATGTCATCCCAGCTTCGTCGCACTCCTTCCGGAGCCGAGGCCAGCGCCAGCTCGAGGTCGGCGGGCACAGTTGGCTCGGGCCAGGTCTTCGTCGGTTCGATCTCAAGAGCTGCGGTCTGCCCGGCCTTGACTCGGCTGGCAGCTTCCCATCTGGTGTCGACCCTCAGCCAGTGTCCCGACCGCCCGTCGGGCTCCAACACCGTCTGCAAGGGGAGCCCGTTGAGCGTCCCCCTGACCGACACCTGCCCGCGCGATGGCAGCTTGGTGCTCTCGGAGGTTGGGAGGCGAATCACGGCAAACCCGTTGATGGTCTCCACTTTGGCTCGGAATCGGGAACTGGCCATGCCAAACTCCGTCTGGAGGGCGCCCTCGGAAGGAACGATTGTATCCGCGAGGTCAGCCGAGGCGGTGCGGATCGCTCACCCACCCTCCACCCGGATCACCACCTGGCGGCGCCGGCCGACCCTGCGGGACCAGGCCACCATGGAGATGAGGATCAGCGCCGCCGTGTAGAGGGTGGCCTGCAGCAGCATCAACCCGGGGGCGCTCCCGGTGAACCCTCCGGCACGTGAGGCGAACTGGATGGGAGCGTCCAGGGGCAGCGCCAGGTTGGCCGCCGAGTTCTGAGGCAGGGAGAGCTGAACTCCCACGGCTCCGATGATCACCAACGTCCCCTCCAGGTCCGTGGGCAGTACCGCGCCCACCGCCAGGCCGAGAGGCACGCTGATCACCGCGACCAGGGCACAGGCGGCGAGCATGTCACCCTCGGAAACGGGTTTGGAGATGATCCCCATGGCCACCGCGGCCAGGGCGCAGAGCAACAACCCGCCCAGGAGCAGCACCAGCAGCCGTCCGAGGAGCAGCTCCGCAGAGCGGTACCCGGCCAGGATCAACCGGGGCTCCGACTCCCTCGCCGAGAGGGCGGCGAAAAGGGCGGTGGTGGCCAGCGCCCACGCCACCCCCAGGGCCCCGAAGCCGATGGCGTTCTCAGGGCTGCTGGCATCCTGGCTTCCGTACAGGGCGACGGGAAGCGCCACCACGATGAGGAGGGACACCCACCTACGGCCCAGTTGCCGTCCCTGCATCTCGGCAGCGGTGAGGACGTGGCGCCAGAATCTCATTCCGAGCCGCCCCCCGAGCCGGCGCTCAGATCTACCACCCTGTCGACCCGGTCCTGCTCCGCCAGCATGTGGGTGACCACCAGGATGGCCTGGCCCGCGCGGCGCCAGCTGTCCACGTGGTCCCAGAAGTTGACGTACACGCCGTGGTCGAATCCCTGGTAGGGCTCGTCGAGGAGGAGGACGGTTGGGCGGCCGAGCAGAGCCAGTGCTAGGTTGAGCTTCTGGCGGGTGCCACCTGAGAGCTGGCCGGCGACGGCTCGCTCCGCGGCGGGAAAGCCGAACGAACCGAGGATCCGCCGCCCCTCCGCCACCGCCTCCGCCCGGGTCAGGCCGCGCCCGGCGCCGAAGTAGGCCAGGTGTTCGTCGGCCGTCAGCCGGTCGAAGAGTCCGGGTTGCTGCGGGCAGTAGCCGAGTCGGCCCGTGATTCTCACCCTGCCCCGGTCGGGGGCAACCAGCCCGGCGCATATGCGCAGGAGCGTTGTCTTCCCGCACCCGTTCTCGCCGACCAGTCCCACCACCTCGCCGGGCCACACACTGAGGTCGACCCCGCGAAGGACCACCTTCCCGCCGAAGCGCTTCTCCAATCCTTCGACCTGGAGGGCAGCCCGCTCCTGGGAGACTGGCGACTCCCATTGGGACGGGGCGCGGGAGTCGAACGGGTCGGCTCTCATGCTTGGTCCATTCTGCCACTAGATCCCCCGGTCTCGGCTGCCTGCGCCGGCGCTCTGATCGCCCAATTGCGGCATCCGCCCGGAAGGTGCCGCGACCACGCCCAGGTGGGCCTCCGGACAACTGGCCCGCCCCCGTTCGGCATGGCGGCGCGGGTGGACGACGTCACCGAGGTCGGGCACTCCGTCAGCGCCCTTTGACGGGGACCTTCCGCCGAGGGGATCCCAGGACTTCGGTTGTGGATTCGCCAGCGGTTGGGCTGCGGCGGGCGCCGGTCTACCGAAACGGCCACCTGCCAGGGTCTGGGGCCGGCTGCCGCCTGCTGATGTGCCCATCGGCCCGCCTGCCATCGAGACGGGCAACTCGGACTTGCCGGTTCGCCCACCCGGCCACCTCCTCTGGGCCGAGCTCGACCCTTGGTCTGAGATACTCCGCGGGTGCCGGATTCCGAGATCCAACAGGAGGTGGTGGGCTCAGCCCCGGGCGCTGGCCTCAGCCTCCACCACGTGCAGCTGGCGATGCCCGCCGGGGGGGAGGAGGCGGCGCGGCGCTTCTACCAAGACCTGCTCGGCTTGAGGGAGGTGGAGAAGCCACCGGTCCTGCGGGGACGTGGAGGCGCGTGGTTCCGCGGGCCCGCCCTGGAGGTCCACCTGGGGGTCGAGCAGGAGTTCATGCCCGCGCGCAAGGCCCACCCGGGCTTCCTCACCGACGCGTTGGACAGGATGGCGGCACGGCTGACGGAAGCCGGAGTCGATGTCTTGTGGGACGGGGACTTCCCCGGTTTCCGGCGCTTTTACGCCCACGATCCCTTCGGCAACCGGCTGGAGTTCCTCGAGCGGGAGGCTTCTGTCCGGCAGCCGCAGCGGGGCTGAGCGGTTCAGCATGGCGCCGTATGGCTGATCCACGGTGACCGGGGCCACGGGCGTGGCGTCCTTGGGGCTGGACGAGTTGTTCCGGCGCTTCGCGGAGGGGGCTGGGATCCCAGGGCTGGCTTTCGGGGTGGTCGCCGGGGGACGGCTGGTGCTCCAGGGCCGATCCGGGATGGCCGACCAGGCGGGCGGGCGCGCTGTGGAGGATGGCACCGCGTTTCGGATCGCCTCGATGACCAAGAGCCTCACCGCGGCGTGCGTCCTCACTCTCCGCGACCAGGGCCTGCTGGAGCTGGACGACCCCCTCGAGCGGCACCTTCCGGAGGCTGCGGCCCTGGCCGCCGAGGGTGCGGATGACCCGCGGATCACCGTTAGGCACCTGCTTACCATGACCGCAGGCCTTGTCGAGGACGACCCTTGGGCGGACCGTCAGCTGGCGCTTCCCGACGGGGAGCTTCTCCGCCTCCTGCAGGGTGGCGTGGCCCTCACCCGCAGGCCCGGAGAGGCCTTCGAGTACTCCAATCTGGGCTACGCCCTTTTGGGGCAGGTGGCCCAAAGGGTCTCAGGGGAGCCACTGGCCGAACTAGCTCGCGAGGTGCTCCTGCAGCCCCTGGGGATGCGCGACTCCGCGTTCGCCTTCACCAGCCTCCCGGAGGCCAGGAGGGCGCGCGGCTACCGCCGGGAAGGGCCCGAGTACGTGGAGGAGCACCCGTTGGAGGACGGGGCCTTCGGGGCCATGGGCGGGCTGTGGACAACGGTGGAGGACTTCGCCAGATACGTCGGCTTTCAGCTTTCGGCCTGGGAGCCAGCCGAGGCGCCGCCGCCGTTGCTCCGGTCGTCCTCGCGCCGGGAGATGCAGCGGGGCCACATAGTGGTTCCGCCGCGGGACCACCCGGCTCCCGGGGGGGGGCCCTCGGGGTACGGACTGGGGCTGTTCGTGGCGGAGTCGCCTCATCTGGGGAGGGTGGTCTACCACGGAGGTGGTCTGCCGGGGTTCGGTTCCCATGTGCAGTGGCTTCCCCGCCATGGCGTCGGGGTGTTCGCCTTCAGCAATCTCACCTACGCGCCGCTCGCTCGACCGGTGTTCGAGGCCCTGGAGCGGGTGGTGGGGGCGGTGCCGGCAGCCGCCACTGAGCCAACTCCGGAGTGGTCCTGGATCCAGGAGAGGGTCAGCGCCCTGTACGAGGGAGGCGGCTCAGGCGCCTGGGCAGAGCTGGCGGCCGACAACCTGCTGCTGGACCGTCCGGCTGCGCGCCGGGCGGAGGAGCTGCGCGATCTGCGCCATCGACTCGGTCCCGTGCTCCTGGTGGCACCGCCGGTGCTCAGTGGCAGGCTGCGCGCCACCTGGAGGCTCAGGTGCGCGGGGGGCGAGGTGGAGGTGGAGTGCTGGCTGGCGCCACCCCGCCCTGCCCGTGTCCAGGTGCTCCGCTTCCGAGCCGTGGAGTCGCCGGAGCCGGCCTGACCCAGTCCTCCGGTCCGTCCAAACGTGGCTCCGCCACCAGGCCCACCCTAAAATGGCTGAATTGAGCACCCAGTTCGCTGACCTCGCCGCCCGGCTGGACTACCTGGGGGATGCCGAGGTCGCCACGGTGGAGCGCGCCTACCTGTTGGCGGAGCGCGCCCACGAGGGGCAGCTGCGGCTCTCCGGAGAGCCGTATATCACCCACCCCCTGGCGGTCGCGGTCCAGCTCGCCGAGATGCACCTCGACCCGGATGCCCTGGCCGCCGCCCTCCTCCACGACGTCGTGGAGGACACGCAAGTCAGCTCGGAGCAGATCCGCGAGGAGTTCGGAGAGTCGGTGGAGCGGCTGGTGCAGGGGGTCACCAAGCTGGGGCGGATCAAGCTGCATTCCCAGGCCCAGGTCCAGGCCGAGAACATCCGCAAGATGTTGATCGCCATGGCTGAGGACCTGCGCGTGGTCCTCATCAAACTGGCCGACCGGCTGCACAACATGCGCACCATCGCCCCTCTGCCCGAGGAGCGCCGGCGCCGGATCGCCCAGGAGACCATGGACATCTACGCCCCCCTCGCCCATCGCCTGGGGATGGGCCAGGTGAAGGCGGAGCTGGAAGACCTCGCCTTCTCGGTTCTCGACCATGACAACTACGAGAGGGTGCGCCAGGAGATCCTCTCCCAGCGTCGTCAGCGGGAGACCGCCCTGGAGCTGGCCCGTGAGCGCCTGCTCCAGGAGCTGGAGGCCAATGGGCTGGCCGCCGAGGTGGCCGGGCGCCCCAAGAACATCACCAGCGTCTACCGCAAGATGCAGCAGGGAGGGCGCTCCATCGGGGAGATCTACGATCTGGTGGCCCTTCGGGTCATCTGCGAGGATGTCCGTTCCTGCTACGGCGCCCTCGGGGTGGTGCATTCGCTCTGGAAGCCGATCCCCGGGCGTTTCAAGGACTACATAGCCATGCCCAAGGGCAACGGCTACCAGTCCCTGCACACCACGGTGGTGGGGGAGGCCGGGGAGCCGGTGGAGATCCAGATCCGCACTCGCGAGATGCACCGCACCGCCGAGGAGGGGATCGCCGCCCACTGGCACTACAAGGAGGGAACGCCGGCCGACCAGCGCCTCGACGCCGGCTTCGGCTGGCTGCGCTCGCTGCTGGAGTGGCAGAAGGAGGTGCTGGACGCCGAGCGCTTCGTGGAGCACGTCCGGCTCGACGTTTTCCAGGACGAGGTCTTCGTCTTCACCCCCAAGGGGGACGTCCTCTCCCTGCCCGCGGGGTCCACTGCCATCGACTTCGCCTACCGGATCCACACCGACGTGGGCCACCGCTGCCTGGGGGCCAAGGCCAACTCGCGCATGGTGCCCCTGGACTACCGCCTCCAGAACGGGGACATCGTGGAGATCCTGACCACGAGGTCGGAGCGCCATGGCCCCAGCCGCGACTGGCTCAACTTCGCCCGCACCAGCAGTGCGCGGGAGAAGATCCGCCAGTGGTTCAAGCGGGAGCGGCGGGAGGAGAACGTCGCCCGGGGCCGCGAGCTCCTGGACCGAGAGCTGCGTCGGATGCGTGGCGCCCAGCTGCAGTCCATACCCGCGGCCCGCCTCCAGGAGCTGGCTCGCGAGTTCCGCATACCTGAGCTTCCCGACTTCTTCGCCGCCCTGGGGTATGGCGAGCTGTCCGCGCGGCAGGTGGTTCTGCGCTGGGCGGCCGGGGAGGAGGCGGGGACTCAGCCCGCCTCCGGCCCGGCGATTCCCCTGGTCTCGCGCCCCAGCCCCAGCGGGGGGGTCAGGGTGGCCGGGCTCACCGACCTCCTCACCACCGTCGCCCGCTGCTGCAAGCCGGTGCCCGGAGAGCCCATCCGCGGCTATGTCACCCGGGGGCGAGGCGTCTCGGTCCACCGCGCCGACTGCGCGAACGTGATCCACGCAGCCGACCCCCGGCGCCTGGTGGAGGTCGAGTGGGACCGAGACAGCAACCAGGTGTATCCCGTCCGGCTCCGGATCGAGGGGCGGGACCGGACCGGGCTGCTCCGCGACGTGGCCACCGCCATCGCCGAGAGCAAGGTCAACCTCAGCGGGGCGGCCGTCGAGGTGGAGGGGCGCAACCAGGCGGTGATCTCCACCGTGGTCGAGGTAACCAGCCTCACCGAGCTCAGCCGGCTCCTGGAGCGGCTGGAAGGGGTGCGCGACGTGCTGCAGGTGATCCGGGAGGCCGGGTGATGGCCAACTGCAAGCCCGGTAGACTGGCCTAGGCAGTGGCTGGAATCTCACGACCCCGGGGCACGGAGGACCTGCTGCCCGAGCCCTTGGCGCGCCTCAACCGGGTGCTGGCGGCTGGGCTCCAGGTGGCCGAGGCCCACGGTTACCGGCAGATCGAGACGCCCATCTTCGAGTCCACTGACCTCTTCGTCCGAGGGGTCGGGGAGAGCACCGACGTGGTCACCCGCGAGATGTACACCTTCGCCGACCGGGGCGGGCGATCTTTGACCCTCCGGCCCGAGGGTACGGCGCCCGTGGTCCGAGCCTTCTGGGAATCCTCGCTGCGCCAGGACCCGCTTCCGGTGCGGATCTCGTACGCCGGCCCCATGTTCCGCTACGACCGGCCCGGGAAGGGCCGCTATCGCGAGTTCCACCAGTTCGGCGTCGAGGTCCTCGGGGAGTCGGAGCCGGAGGTGGACGCCGAGGTCATCGGGCTGGCCTGGAGGTGGCTGGAGCGGCTGGGGATCAGCGGAACCAGCCTGCAGCTGAACTCGCTCGGTGACCGCGAGTGCCGCCCCGCCTACCGGGCGGCGCTGCTGGAGTTCTTCGAGCCCCAGATGGCGGCGCTGCCCGAGCTCGACCGGGACCGCCTCCGGCGCAATCCGCTGCGGGTCTTGGACAGCAAGGAGCTGGCCGACGAGGGGATCCTGGACCGGGCCCCGAGGACGGTGGACCACCTCTGCTCCGGCTGCCGGCAGGCGTTCGAGCGAGTCCAGGAGGCCCTGGCGGCGCTGGGAATCCCCTTCGCCGTCAATCACCGCCTGGTGCGCGGCCTGGACTACTACGCTCGGACCGCCTTCGAGGTCTGGCACCAGGAGCTGGCCGGGGCCCAGAACGCGCTCTTCGGTGGGGGCCGCTACGACGGGCTGTCGGAGCTCTTGGGGTATCCGCCCCTCCCGGGGGTGGGCTTCGCCGCCGGGCTGGAGAGGGTGTCCATGATCTCCGCTCCGGCGCCGGCGCCTGGGGGCCCGGAGGTAGCGGTCCTCAGCGCGCCCCCGGCTGACCGCAGGGCGGCCGTGGCCCTGGCGGACCGCCTTCGCGGAGCGGGGCTGGCGGTGCTGCTGGACGCCGGGGTCCGGGGGCTGCGGGCCAAGCTCTCCTTCGCCGAGCGCTCGGGGGTACGGTTGGCGCTGATCCTGGGTGAATCCGAGATCAGGGAGGGCACGGTGACCGTCCGCGGGATGGCCGGTCGCACCCAGACCAGTGTTCCGCTGGACGGGCTGGATGGGCGCCTCAGGGATCTGCTGAGCAGTAGTGATCCGGCCGAGGAGGGGTGAGGTGAAGGGCAGAACTATGTGTGGGGCGCCCTCGGCCGCCGACGCGGGCCGCCGGGTGATCCTGGCGGGGTGGGTGAACCACCGCCGCGACCACGGCGGGCTCACCTTCATTGACCTGAGGGACCACACCGGGGTGGTCCAGCTCACCTTCAACCCGGAGACGGCCGGAGAGGCGAAGCTGGTTGCCGAGCGCTGCCGCCTGGAGTGGGTGATCCGGGTGGAGGGGGTGGTGGCCCGGAGGCCCGAGGGAAGTGAGAACCCCAACCTCCCGACCGGCGAGGTCGAGGTGAGGGTGGACCGCTGCGAGGTCCTCGCCCAGGCCCAGGCGATGCCCCTTGGGGTTGGAGACGAGGCGGTGGCGGAGGAGCGGGTCCGGCTCCAGTACCGCTACCTGGACCTGCGCCGGCCGAGGATGCAGCGCAACCTGCGGGCCCGCCACCGCTTCATCAAGTCGCTGCGAGACGCCGGCGACCGCCTCGGCTTCGTGGAGCTCGAGACCCCCACCATGGTCCCCAGCACCCCCGAGGGGGCTCGCGACTTCCTCATCCCCAGCCGGCTGTGGCCCGGCCATGTCTGGGCGCTGCCACAGTCACCTCAGCTCTACAAGCAGCTCTCCATGGTGGGTGGCTTCGACCGCTACCTGCAGATCGCCCGCTGCTGGCGGGACGAGGACCTTCGCGCCGACCGCCAGTTCGAGTTCACCCAGCTCGACCTGGAGATGTCCTTCGTGGAGGAGGAGGAGGTCTACTCGGTGCTGGAGGAGATGGTGTCGACCGCCTGGGAGGCTGCCTTTGAGGTGACGCCGTCCACTCCCTGGCCGCGCCTCCCCTTCGCCGAGGCGATGCGCAGGTACGGCTCCGACAAGCCCGACACCCGCTTCGGCAACGAGCTCTGCGAGGTCTCGCAGGTGTTCGCCGCCAGCGAGTTCCAGGTCTTTCGCCGGGCGCTGGACCAGGGGGGCGCGGTGGTGGCCCTGCGCGTCCCCGAGGGGGCTCAGCTGACCCGGGGGGAGCTGGAGGGCGCCTTCCTGGAGGTGGCCCGGACCTACGGCGCCCAGGGACTGGCGTACTGCTGGCAGCGCGACAGTGACCTCGAGGGCGGCATCGCCAAGTTCTTCAGCGAGGCCGAGGCGGACCGCCTCCGCCAGGAGTTGGGGCTGACCGCCGGTGATCTGGTGCTGTTCACAGCGGGCCCACGGCAGACGGCGCTGGTGTCCCTGGGGCAGGTGCGGCTGCACGCGGCGCGCCGGCTGGGGTGGATCCCTGAGGGGCGGTTCGACTTCCTCTGGGTCACTGAGTTCCCCCTCTTCGAGCGCGACGCCAGAACCGGTGAGGTGTCCCCCATGCACCACCCCTTCACCCAGCCCCACCCGGACGACTGGGGGCTTCTGCGCACCGAGCCGGAGAAGGTCCGCTCGCGCGCCTATGACATCGTCTGCAATGGGGTGGAGTTGGGCTCGGGCTCCCTGCGCATCACGGACCCCCGCCAGCAGGCGGAGATATTCTCGGTGCTTGGCCTCAGCGAAGCCGAGGTGGCGACCAAGTTCGGCTTTCTCATCGAGGCCTTTCGCTACGGGCCTCCGCCCCACGGGGGGTTCGCCGCCGGCATCGACCGGATGGTGATGGTGGGGCTGGGGGAGAGCTCCATCCGCGAGGTGATCGCCTTTCCCAAGACCCAGACGGGGGCCGACCCCATGACGGGCGCCCCCACCCGGGTGGCGGAGGCCCAGCTGGCCGAGGTGGGGCTGAGGCTGGCGGCGCCTCCGCCTCCCGGCTGAGTCTCCGGTCATCTGCTACCGTGGAGACGGCCCGGGGCCCCGCCGAATGCCAGCGCCCGACCCTAGTGATGAATTTCCCGGGAGCGCCAACAGAGCTGGTGGCCCACAAGCCTCCTTGGGAGGAAGTGGAAAGCCGCGTGCGGCGCACCCACCTGGTGGTGCAGGGATCGGAACCAGGCCGGCGGGTCGCCCTGGGCCCTTGGGTTTGGCCTGCTCGCCAACGGGGGATGTATTGAGGTGATGAGCACAGCGTCAGCCTCGCAGACCGAGCTGCGGATCCCCGCAGACCCCCAGTACATCGTGGTGGCCAAGCGGGCGGCGGCGGGGATGGCCAGCGTGGCCGGACTGGGGGTGGAGGCGCTCGAGGAGCTCAACATCGCCATCGCCGAGGCCTGTGAGCACACCATCGGGGCGGCGCTGGCCGCGGGGCTCAGGGACGCCCGGGTGCGCATCGCCTTTGACGTCCAGGAGGACGCCCTGCGAGTGGATGTGCGCCTCCTGCACAGCCGCGGTGAGCCGGTCCCGGCAGCCTCCGGGACCCGGGATCAGCGGGAGGCGCTGGACCTGGCCATTCACATGCTTCGCTGCTTCGCCGACGATGTCGACTTCCAGGCGGTGGGGAGCGGGCTTCTGCACGTCCGTCTGGCCAAGTATCGACTGCGGTGACCGAGGCGGGCTTCCGCAACAGTCCCACCCGCTTCGACCGCGACCTGCAGCACCGTCTGTTCGAGGAGTACCGCCGCCGCCCCACCCCTGAGGTGCGGGAGCGGCTGGTGGAGCAGTACCAGGCGCTGGTGCGCTCCCTGGCCCGCCGATTCGCCGGCCGCGGCGAGCCGCTGGAGGACCTGGAGCAGGTGGGTTTCCTGGGCCTTATCTCGGCCATTGAGCGCTTCGACCCCGGTCTCGGCCTGGAGTTCACCACCTTCGCCACCCCGACCATCTTGGGGGAGATAAAGCGCTACTTCCGCGACAAGAGTTGGGCTGTCAGGGTCCCCCGCCGGCTCCAGGAGACCTACGCCAAGGTGGTCCGGGTGCAGCAGGAGATGTCCCAGCGGCTGGGTCGCAGCCCCACGGTGGCGGAGATCGCCCGAGAGCTGGAGCTGGAGCCGGACGAGGTGCTCCAGGCGCTGGAGGCCGGGCCCGCTCACCGCGCCGTGTCCCTGGACGCGCCGGCCCAGGGTGCCGACGAGGATCAGGAGGTGGGGGACAGGGTGGGCGTCGAGGATCAGAACCTCGACCGCATAGAGCTCCAGAATGTCCTGGGGACGGCGCTGCGCCACCTGACTCCTCGCGAGCAGGAGATCATGATCCTCCGCTTCGTGGACCAGCTGCCTCAGACCGAGGTGGCCCGCCGGCTGGGGATCAGCCAGATGCACGTCAGCCGGCTGCAGCGCGCGGCCCTCGACCGCCTGCGCCGGGAGATGCCCCTCGAGGGTTGAACCCCGGGCGGCTGGTAGAATCCAGCCGACCTGCCAGGGATGGGGACCACTTGTTCAGTTCGCAGATCCGCACGCGTTTTCTAGAGTACTTCCAGGCTCGGGACCACCTCCTGGTGCCCAGCGCCTCGCTGGTGCCGGAGGACGATCCCAGCCTGCTGCTGGTGGGCGCCGGGATGGTGCCGTTCAAGCCTTATTTCCTTGGCCGAAAGGAGCCGCCCGCGCCCCGGCTCACCTCCTGTCAACGGGCCTTCCGGGCGGTGGACATCGAGGAGGTGGGCAACAGCACCCGGCACGACACCTTCTTCGAGATGCTGGGCAACTTCAGCTTCGGGTCCTACTTCAAAGAGGAGGCCATCCGCTACGCCTACCAGTTCCTCACCGAGGAGATGGGCCTGGACCCCGATCGGATGCACTTCAGCATCCACCCCTCGGACAAGCTCTCGGAGCGCCTCTGGCAGGAGGTGGCCGGGGTGGGCCCGGAGCGCATAGTCGCCCTGGAGGACAACTACTGGCAGGCGGGTCCGACCGGTCCTTTTGGGGTTGACAGCGAGATCTACTTCGACCTCGGTCCGGAGTACGGCACTGCTCCCCAGGAGGCTCCGGGACGGGGTGAGCGCTACCTGGAGATCTGGAACCTCGTGTTCATGGACTCCGAGCGCCTGCCCGACGGCTCCTCGGTTCCCCTGCCCCGGCCTGGGGTGGACACCGGGATGGGGCTGGAGCGCATCACCAGGGTGGTCCAGGGGAAGTCGTCGATCTTCGACACCGACCTCTTCGCCCCTCTGGTCCAGGACTTTCGCAGCCGAGCTGCGGCCCTGGATCAGCTGGGCGAGAGTGCGGGACGCCGGCATCTATGGATCCTCGCCGACCACGCACGGGGAGCCTGCGCCCTGATCTCGGACGGGGTGAGGCCCTCGAACGAGGGCCGGGGATATGTCCTGCGTCGCCTCGTCCGCCGGGCGCTGGTGAGCGCCCAGGCCCTGGGGCTGACCGGCGGGTTGGCGCGGGCGACTCCAGTGGTGGCCAAAATCCTGGAGGACCCGATGCCCCAGCTCGGTCGACAGGCGGGCGAGATCGAGTCGGTTCTCCAGGAGGAGGAGGCTCGCTTCGCCGAGGTGCTGGACCGGGGGCTGGGGCTGTTCCTGCGCCTGGCGGCAGAGGGGACCGGGATCAGCGCGTCCGACGCCTTCCGCCTCCACGACACCTTCGGGTTCCCCATCGAATTGACACGGGACCTGGCGGCGTCCCGAGGGCTGGAGGTCGACACCGCCGGGTTCGAGCGGCTCCTGGGAGAGCAGCGCCTCCGAGGCAGGGGCCAGGTGCGGACGGAGCTGCCGGCGCTCCCCGGCAGCGAGTTCGTGGGCTACGACCAGATGGAGATCGAGGCTCGAGTTGAGCTGGTGCTCTCCGGGGGGCGCCCGGCGGAGTCGCTGGGCCAGGGTGAGCGCGGAGAGGTGGTCCTGAACCGGAGCCCGTTCTACCCGGAGGGAGGAGGACAGGTGGGGGATCGCGGACGGCTCACCTGGCCCGAGGGCGCCGCCGAGGTGGAGGACACGCGACCGGGCGGCCCTGGGTCTCAGCTCGTCAGCTGCCTGGTGACCCGCGGGCAGCTGCAGCCCGGGCTGGCGGTGCGGGCGGAAGTAGACCCGGGCCACCGCCTGGGCTGTGCTGCGCACCACTCGGCCACCCACCTGGTCAACTCCGCCCTCCGGCTGGTGCTCGGCCCCGAGGTGGCCCAGCGCGGGTCGCTGGTGACGCCGGATCACGCCACTTTTGACTTCAGCTGGCCCCGGCCACTCACCCCGCAGGAGGTGCTGGAGGTGGAGCGCCGGGTCAACGATGCCGTCCGCCGGGACCTGCCCCGGCAGGTGGAGCTGCTCACCTTGGAGGAGGCCAGGAGGAGCGGGGCCATCTCGCTCGAGGGAGAGACCTACCGCGAGCCGGTCCGGGTGGTCAGCTTCCTCGGCTTCTCCCGGGAGCTCTGCGGCGGCACCCATGTCGCGGCCAGCGGACAGCTGGGGGCGGTGGTGCTCACCGGGGAGAGGAGCGTGGGGCAGGGACTGCGCCGCCTCGAGCTCCGATCTGGATCGGCGGCCGAGCGGTGGTGGGAGGCCCAGCGGGAGCTGGTCCAGCAGACCGCCCTCGCCCTGGGCAGCCCGCCGGCCGAGGTTCCCGGCCGGGTGGCGACCCTGCTCGACCGCGCGAGGGGGCTGGAGCGGGCGCTGCGGGATGCCTCCCAGGGACGCGGCGGATCAGAGACCTCCCTGCCCTTCCCCGGGGGCGAGTTGCCGCTCCACGACTCGCCGCTGCCGATGGAGCGCGCCGAGATGCGGCGCCTGGGTGAGAGGCTGGCGGAGCGCCACCCCGGTGGCAGCGCGGCGGTCCTGGCCGGTGGCACCCTGCTGATTCTCCTGGGGCCCCGGCTGACCGGCCGGGGCCTGTCTGCCGGTGAGCTGGCCAGGGCGGTGTGCTCGGCCCTCGGCGGTGCCGGGGGGGGGCGGCCCGAGCTCGGCCAGGGAAGCCTGCCGGAGGGGGAGCACCCCGCCGCCATTCGGGAGTTGCGTAACATCCTGGAAAAGCTCCCGGAGGAAGCCTGAGATGCCGCCGTCGTCCGTCCCCACCGCCCGCCGCCAGCAGCGGTATCACGTCACCGCCCTGGACGTGGGCACCCAGGTGATCAAGGCTCTCGTCGTGAAGAAAGAGGCCGGTGAGGCGATCATCCTTGGGGTCGGCCGGGCCGAGCAGGGCCCAGGTGAGCTCGATCCGGCGGCACCGCCAGACCTGGAGTCGGTGGTGGAGGGATGTCACGCCGCCCTGGAGGCGGCTGAGGACATGGCCGAGGTGATCCCCACCAGGCTGGTCATGGGGATCGGGGGATCCCAGGTGCGAGTGGTGACCACCCAGGGATCCAAGGTCCGCGGCCGGGCTCAGGAGCGGGTGTCCAAGCGGGAGCTGGAGGAGCTGGTGGAGTCCATCCAGCGCCGGGCGCTGCGGGAGGCCCAGGGCCGGCTTCAGGAGGAGGCCACCTATGGCGGCGAGCAGCTCCGCCTGGTGCACTCGTCGATCACCGCTGCCAAGGTCGACGGCCAGTCGGTGGTCGACCCCCTGCGCTTCCAGGGGCAGAAGCTGGAGCTGACCGTCTTCAACACCTTCACCACCGAGCAGCACATGGCGGCCGTGGAGGAGATCGCTCAGGCGCTGGACCTGGAGCTACTGGAGACGGTCGCCGAACCATACGCCGCGGCCCGGCTGGCCTCAACGCCGCAGGTTGTCGAGCAGGGCGCCGTCCTCGTCGACATCGGCGCGCGGACGACCACCGTGACGCTGGTGCGCGGAGGGGTGCTGGAGTCTGCCCGGATGTTCGAGCTGGGTGGGCGGGCCTTCACCCGCAAGCTCGCTCACGACCTGGACCTCACCCTGCCCCTCGCCGAGAGCCTGAAGCTGCGCCACACCGCGGGCCTTCTGGGAGGGGACGAGCGGGCCAGGGTGAGGCGGGCGATGGGGGAGTCGGCGGAGGTGCTGGCCCAGGGGGTGGCGCTGGTGCTCCACGACCTGGCCAAGGGTTTGCCGCTTCCTGGGCAGGTGCGGCTCTTCGGGGGTGGCTCCAACCTGCCCGAGATTCTGGAACAGCTTTCGGTGCTTCGTTGGACGGATTACCTTCCCTTCCTGCAGCCGCCGCGTTTCTCGCGTCTTTCCGCGGAAGAGCTCCCGGCGGTCCACGACACCACCGGCCTGCTGCAGGGACCGGCCGACGTGACCCCCATGGGGCTCGCCTACCAGGCCGCAGCGGAGATCGAGGCGCCTCCCCCTCCCGGTCCGACCTGGGAGGAGATGGTCCAGCGGGTGACGGGCTTGATCCGGCGATGAGCTGGCACTTCCGAGCGGGAGACCGGCTTCGCCGGCGGCAGCGGCGGAGGGGCTGAGCCTGATGGCCAAGCTGCTCTACGTTGAGCCGACCGACGAGATCACGGACCTCGTGGACCGGATCCGCCGCGCCGAGGGCGACCGGGACCTGGTCTTCGTGGTCCCCCCCGACGGGAGGGCGCTGCGATCCTCGCTGGATCTGCAACTGCTCCTCCAGTACACCCGTGGCTTCCAGAAACGGGTCTCGATCGTGAGCGGGGATGCCCAGGTCCAGGCCTTGGCGATCCGAGCCGGATTCCCGACCTTCACCACCCTCTCCCAGTTGGAGCAGGGAGTCTCCCTGCGGTCGGCGCCCACTGCCGCGGCGATAGCCGCCGGGACGGCGCTGGCAGCGGCCCCTCCCGCGGAAGCTCCGCCTGCGCCGGCCCCCAACGGAGGGCTGGTACGGCGTACGCCCTCCCAGCTGGTGGCCAGGCCCGAGGAGTCGGCGGGGCAGAGCCGCTGGGGCTCATGGTGGCATTCCCCCCATGGCCGGAGCTGGATGATCGGGTCCGGGGCCGCGGTCTTCGTCGTCGGGGTGCTGGCGGTCCTGTTCCTCCTCCCCTCGGCCACGATCCTGGTGGGCGTGCAGTCGCACCGGATCAACGACAGCGTGACCATCCAGGGCACCCTGAGCGGCCAGGCCTCCGGGGTGCTGGACGTGATCCCCACTGAGGCTCTGCTCACGCCGGCGGCCACCCAGACATTCACCGTCAGCCCCAGCGGCACCCAGGTGCTGCCGCCGACGCCGGCGACCGGGAACCTGTACCTCTGCTACAACCCCAGCCGGGGGAACGGGGGGGGCGGCCTCACACTGACCTTCACAGGATCGCCCCAGTTCCAGGACCAGAACGGTGGGGGCAACATCGTGTTCGTGGCGACTGCGAGCGGGCAGAGCGGCACCTACACGGTCTACCCGTGCAGCACCAACCAGCAGTCCAGTCCAGCCCTCCCGGTCCAGGCCAGCACCTCCAGCCTCGGTACCCAGGGCAACGTGGGGTCTGGACAGGTGTGGAGTTGGACCAACGCGAGCCAGACGGGGTGCGTGGTGACGGTTTTTGGCGGGTGCACGCCCCCGACTTCCGGCGACTTCACCGTCTCCAACCCCTCGGCCATGACCGGAGGACAGGATTCCAAGACCGAGCAGGTCTTCACCTCCTCCGACATCTCTTCAGCCCAGCAGCAGGAGCAGCAGATCGACTCCACCCTGACCTCGCAGGTGGAGAAGACGCTCAAGACCATGGCCGGCCATGACATCATCGCCCAGGACTCCAGCGGCAATGGGATCCAGCTCACGGTCACCAACCCCACCCTGCCCACCGTGGGACAGGCCGGTCAGACGCAAACGCTGACGGTCTCGGTGACCGCGGCGGCATCCGCCTACAGCCCCGCCGCCGCCCGGGCGGCGGTGCTTCAGGACCTGAAGTCCAAGGTGCCAGCGGACGGCGAGCTGCTCGCCCACCCCAGCCTCGGCACAGTCCAGGTCGTCGCCGCCGGTCCCGGCGGAACTCTGACCCTGAGCTCCAATGCGGTGGGGTACTGGGCTCCCAAGGTGGACCTCGCCCCCTACCGGAGCCGGGTCACCTTCATGAATCCCGGCAGCGCCAAGACCTACCTCCTCGCCCAGCTGCCCGGCGCCAGCTCGGTGACCATCCATCAATCCCCGTTCTCGCTTCCCTGGCTTCCGCTCCTCTCCGGGCGGATCCAGATCGAACGGGTATCCCTGAGGGCATAGGAGCTGGCTCCGACCGGGCCTCCGAACTCCGGGCGGCTGATGGCGCTGGACCCCGGTGCCGCCCGGTTCGGGGTGGCCTTGAGTGATGAGACGAGGACCATCGCCCAGCCCCACGTGACCGTCAACCGAAGGAGCGACCAGGATCTCGTGCGCCGCTTGGTGGAGGTGGCCCGGGAGAACCAGGTCGGAGAGCTGGTGATGGGGCTGCCCCTGCGGATGGATGGGTCCGAGGGTCCCGAGGCGGCGGAGGCCCGCCGCTTGGGGGCCCTTCTGGCGGACGCGGCCCGGCTCCCTCTCCGGTTCGCGGACGAGCGGCTAACCTCCCGCCAGGCGGAGCGAGAGATGATCCGCCGCGGGGACTCCCGCCAGCGCCGGCGCCAGCTGGGTGATCAGGTCGCGGCGGCGCTGCTGCTGCAGGGGGTTCTGGCAGGGGCCCGGACCAGGCCGTGATAGCCCGGCAGCGCTGGAGGGTGGTGGGCATTGTTCTCCTCCTGGCGCTGGTGGCCGGCCTGGCCGTGGTGGCCCTGGTGGGACGGCGCGAGCTGCAGCCTGTCCAGAGCAACCACCGGCAGCAGGTGGTTATCACCGTGAGCCGGGGCGAGTCGCTGCAGCGGCTGGTGGAGGACCTCGGCAGCCACCACGTGGTCCGTTCGCAATTCTTCTTCGGGCTGTATGCGGACTTCCGTGGGCTGGGCTTCAAGCTCCACCCGGGAAAGTTCATCTTGGACCGGGGCATGGGCCCGTCGGAGCTGGTGGCCGTGCTCGAGGGCCCGTCGTCCCAGCTACCCATCGAGGTGCGGGTCCAGGACGGCCTTTCGGCGCTTCAGGAGTCGGCCCTGCTGGCCTCGGACGGCCTCTTCTCGGCCGCCGACTATCTGGGGCAAGTCAACTCGGGGAAGTTCCCGGGGATCTCCCCCCCGGCGGGGGCGCCCGCAGGTTCCGGCTGGGAGGGGATGGCCTTCGGGGACACCTACGAGGTGAGCCCTCGCGTCACCCCCCACCAGTTCCTGCTGCTCCAGCTCCAGGACTTCCAGCGCCGGGTGGCGCCCATGCTGGCCAGCGGGGCGAGCCGCCTCGGCCTCACCCCCTATCAGGCCCTCACGCTGGCCTCGATCGTCTCTGCCGAGGCCACCACGAGCCGGGACCGGGCCCTCGTCGCCGGGGTGTTCCTTAACCGGCTGCGCCTGGGCATGCCGCTGCAGAGTGACGTGACGATCCTGTACGCGATGGCCCGCGCCGGCCAGTCCGGTGCGAAGTTCACGACCCAGTACCCCTCGCCCTACAACACCTACCTCCACCAGGGGCTGCCCCCGGGGCCGATCGACAGCCCAGGGGTGGGGGCCGTGGATGCCGTGCTCAACCCAATCGCGAGTGACTACCTGTACTTCGTCTCCCTGCCCAACGGCAAGATGCTCTTCGCCGTCACCGCCGCCCAGCATCAGCAGCAGGTTCAGGAGGCCGGGCTTGGCTGACCCTCGGCCCCGTCCGTGAACACCGGCCTGGCCCTGGGATGGGCGGCGGCTGGCCTGGCCTGCGGCCTGGTCGCCGGGGAGGGGTCCCTCCGCCTGGAGCGGGCCGCGGGCCTTGTCGACAGGGCCGCAGCGGACCAGGACCACCGCATCGAGCGGATTCTGCTCCCCCTCTTGGGTCTCGTCGGCTTCTTCTTCTTCGCCAAGAGCGAGGCCATGGGCCCCGGACTATTGATCCACAGCCTCTGGATCGTGGTCCTGGTACAGATCCTGGGCTTCGACCTGAAGCACCGCCTCATCCTGGACGTGGTCAGCCTGCCGGCGATCGTCCTGGCGGTGGCCCTGGCCAGCTTCAGCCCCCATCTCAGCGTCGTCTCCGCGCTCTTCGGGATCCTGGTCGGAGGGGGCGTTTTGCTCCCATTCGCACTAATCAGCTCGCTCTTCCACGGGGGAACAGGGTTCGGCTGGGGCGACGTCAAGCTGGGGATGCTCATCGGCGCCGTGACCGGGATGAGCCTCAGCGCCACCGCGCTGTACACCCTCTGGGCCCTCATCGCGGGGGCGCTCGTCGGCGGGGTGGTGACCCTCGCCCTACTGGCCAGCCGCCGGCTGGGCCTGAGGGACACGCTGCCCTACGGGCCCTTCCTGGTGATCGGCTGCGGGCTGGTGCTCTTCTTTATGTGAGCGAGTCGGCGGGCGGGAGGCTCCTGGTCGACTCCACCATCTCCGCCAGGGCGGCCACCGGCTCGGCGGCCAGGGTCCGGCCCTCCTCACGGCGCATGCGCCGCACCGCCTCGTCGTTGTCCAGGCCGCGGCGATAGGGCCGGTCGGCGGTGAGGGCCTCGAAGACGTCGGCCGCGGCCACCACGTGGGCACCGAAGGGCAGGTCGGGTCCCCTCAGGTGGCGGTGGTAGCCCGAGCCGTCGAGCCGCTCGTGGTGGGCGGCCGCCATCTCGGCCACATCGCTGAGCAGCCAGAGTGGAGAGAGGATCTGGTGGGTGATGGCGGTGTGGCTCTGCATCTGGGCCATCTCACCGGCGTCCAACGGCCCGGCCTTGTCCAGGATGGCGTTGCTGACCGCCAGCTTGCCCAGGTCGTGAACCAGGGCCGCCAGTCCGATGCGGTCATTCTCATCGGTGCTCATCCCCATGACCTCGGCCATGCGCCGGGCCAGGGCGGCGGTCCGGGTGGAGTGGGTTGCTGTCCAGGGGGACTTGGCGTCCACCACCCCGGCGAACACCTGGCCGATGCGCACCATGTCGTCGACCGAGGTGCAGGAGATCCGCCGGGGGCGCGGGTCGAGGGGAGCCACCTGCTCCGGGTGGTTGACGGCGCCGAAGCGCTCCCAGAGGCGGTCGCTCCGGGCGTGGGCCAGGACGGCGTCCACCAGCTGGGGGTCGAACCAGGTTCCCCGGCGCCGGCGGAGCACGGTCTCCACGCTGCGCCGTCCTCCGTGGCGCCAGAAGATCTCCGCGGTCTGGCAGAGCAGGGCGATCCGGGAGAGCACCGGGATCTCGTCGCCCTTGAGGCCGCGGGGGCTTCCCGAGCCGTTCCAGTGCTCGTCCAGGGAGTAGACCGCGTCGGCCGAGGGCTCGGCCCAGCCGAGCTGGCGCACCAACTCGGCTCCCCGGGTGCAGCGGGCCTCCACCAGCTCGCTGGCCAGCCCCGGGCCCTTGGCTCCCAGTGCGACCAACTGGGCCATGCGCCGAGTGATGGGTGCGGTGGGCGCCGTCTGGCGGATGGCGAACAGCAGCGAGCGCCACTGGCTGCTCCAGTCCGAGACCTTGAACTGGGCCTTGGTGCTGAGGTCGTCGGCGCCGAACCAGCGGGTCACGCTGTAGGCGTTGGCCGAGCAACCGGCGTCCTTGAGCAGCAGGGCGTAGAAGAGGTCCTGGCGCTCATCCGGGCCGAGGCCCACCCAGTCGGCCAGCCGCATCCCCAGCCAGCAGGTCCGAAGGGCATGGCCCATCGGCTCCCCCTCAGCCAGATCCAGCGCCCGGGACAGGGAGGCGATCACGAGCGAGGAGGGCATCGACCCGCCGGCTTCGGTGGCGACGTCGGCCCGCAGGGTGGTGGCGCTCATGATTGAAGGCTAGGGCCAGGCCCCCGCCGCGCCGGTGAAGGATCTGCTGCGGTGTTTGAAGACCGTGTAGCGGGCGGCTGAGTGGCCACGTCGACGGACAGCCCCGAAGCTGCGATCATCAGAGGCTGTGAGGAGCGGCACGGTCCGCCCCGGCGCCGCCCTGGCGACCGCAATTTTTGGAGCCGAGCAGATGATCAACGCCGGAGAGCTGCGGGCCGGCACCACCGTGGAGCGCAACGGCCAGCTGCTGGAGGTCCTCACCTTCGAGCACATAAAGCTGGGTCGGGGCACGGCGGTGGTGCGCACCCGCCTGCGCAATGTCGACACCGGAGCCGTGACCGAGGAGACCTTCCGACCGGAGGAGCGCTTCCCGAGGGTCCGGATTGAGAAGGTGGAGGTGCAGTACCTGTACCGGGACGGGGACCAGCACGTGCTCATGGACACCAGCACCTACGAGCAGTTCCCCATCAGCCAGGAGCTTTTCGAGGCGGCCTCCCGCTTCGTGCGGGAGTCCGACACACTCTTTTTGCTCCGGCACGACGACCGGATCCTCGGGGTTGAGGTGCCCATCACCGTCGTGCTGGAGGTCACCGCCACCGACCCGGGCTTCAAGGGGGACACGGCCACCGGGACCTTCAAGCCCGCCACCTTGGAGACCGGGCTGGTGATCGACGTGCCGCTGTTCGTGAACGTCGGTGACCGGGTGAAGGTGGACACCCGGAGCGCGCGCTACCTGGAACGCGCCTCGTGACGACCGCCCCCACCCTGCGGGAGCAGCCTCCGGGACGCGTCCGGGTGGCCAGCGAGGTGGTGGGGGCGATCGCCTCCCTGGCAGCACTGGACACGCCGGGGGTGGCCCACATGTGCGAACTCCAGGGAGTGCCGGTGCCCCGCCCCCTGCGCCGTCAGCACGGCCACCGCGGTGTCCGCCTGGAGATGATCGGGAGCGCGGCCATCCGGCTTGAGCTGGGCATCGCCATCGAGTCCGGGGCAACTCTTCCGGAGCTGGTGGAGGAGCTGCAGCGACGGGTGTCGCGGGACATCGAAAGGATGCTGGGGCTGGAGGTCGTCGAGGTCAACGTCCTGGTCCGCGAGCTGGCGGGCGGTTGAGGCCCCGCCACCGCGCCCGACAGCTCGCCCTCAGGGTCGTCTTCCAGCTCGACCAGGCCCCCGGGGACTGGCGTCCGGCGTTCGCCTACCAGCTGGCCGAGGACGACCTCCCCCCCGAGTTGGCGGCCTTCGCCGAGGAGCTGGTTGCCCTGGTCCAAGAGCACCGCCCGGAGATAGATTCGGCGCTGGAGGGGGCTGCCACCCACTGGAGGCTGGAGCAGATGGGGCGGGTGGAGAGGGGGGTACTCCGCCTGGGGGCCGCCGAGCTATTGTGGCGCCGACAGGATCCCCAGGCAGTGACCCTGGACGAGGCGGTGGGGCTGGCCAAGGAGCTTGGCGGCGAGGATGCTGCCCGCTTCGTGAACGGGGTTCTGGGCCGGCTGGCGCGGGAAGCGGTCTGATGCTGGCGCGCCGGGTCCTGCAGGTGGCCGAGCTCAACAGCCTGATCCGGGCGGACCTGGAGGAGGACCCCGCGCTCCAAGACGTGTACGTGGAGGCCGAGATCGGCACCTGCACCAGGTCTGCGGCGGGCCACCGCTACCTCACGCTGAAGGACTGTCGTGAGGGGCGGGCCGACCAGGCCTCGATCCGAGCAGTGCTCTTCCGCGGCGCGGGCGCCTCCCTCTCCTTCGAGCCTGAGACCGGCCAGCGGGTGATCGCCCACGGGCGGATATCCGTATACGCGGCCAAGGGGGATGTCCAGCTGTACCTGGATCAGCTGGATCCTGCCGGCGTCGGTGCCCTGGCGCTCGCCTACCAGCAGCTGGTGGCGCGCCTCGAGGCTGAGGGACTCTTCGGGCCCGAGCGCAAACGCCAGCTTCCATTCCTGCCCCGCCGGGTGGCGGTGGTCACATCCCCCCGGGGCGCCGCGGTCCGGGACGTGATCCACGTGATCAGCCGACGCTGCCCGATCACCGAGCTGGTGGTCGTGCCCTCACTGGTGCAGGGGGAGGGGAGCGTGGCCGAGCTGGTCGCGGCGATGGCCCTGGCCGGCCGCTCGGGAGCGGAGTTGGTCCTCCTGGTCCGGGGCGGCGGGAGCCTGGAGGACCTCGCCGCGTTCAACTCTGAGGAGCTGGCGCGGGCAGTGGCCAGCTGCCCGGTCCCGGTCATGACCGGGGTGGGGCATGAGACCGACACCACGGTGGTCGACTTCGTGGCCGACCGCCGCGCCCCCACCCCCTCGGCCGCCGCCGAGCTGGCTGTCCCGGATCGGGACGGCCTGCGCCATGAGCTGGGGGCGAGGCACCTCCGACTCGGGCGGGCGGGTGCCGCCTATCTCGTGGGGCGGACCGAGCAGCTCGCCGGCACGGCCGCCCGATTGGAGCGGCTGGCGCCGCGGAGGCGACTCATGGAGGGCCAGCAGGACCTGGACCGAGCCGCCCAGCGGCTGGTGGCCGCGGCCGCCCGCCATCTGGTCCGCCTGTCAGACCAGCTCTCTTCGCGGCGCCAGCTGCTGGAGGCGCGGGGCCCCTGGCCCCGCCTCGGGCGGCTGCAGGAGGAGCTGCGGGGGAGGAGCGGGCAGCTCTTGGCGCTGTCCCCGCTCGCCGTCCTGGAGCGTGGCTACTCGATAACCTGGCAGGAGGAGGGAGGGGCGCTGGTCCGCGACCCGCAAGTGCTGCAGCCCGGAGAGCGGCTGCTGACCCAGTTGGCGCTGGGTCGGGTGCGCAGTCAAGTGACATCGGTGGAGCCGAGCAAGGAGGTGTCAGATGACGGATGAGCCGAGCCCCGGGTCCGACGAGGACCTCCTGGACTACGAGGCGGCCCTGGCCCGGCTGGACGAGGTGCTGCGGGCCCTGGAGGATGGCAAGGTAGCGCTGGAGGAGGCCATCGCCTTGTACGAACGGGGGGTGAAGCTGGTGCGCCGCTGCTCCACCCTGCTTGCCGGGGCCGAGCGGCGGATCACCGAGCTCTCCCAGAGCCCCGATGGCGAGCTGGTGGAGCGCCCCTTCCAGCTCTCCGTGGAGGAGGGGCCCGCGGGCGGAGCCTGAGCGCGGATGGCAGGGCTGCTATCCAACCAATATCTCCTGGTCCCGCTCCTGGCCTGGGCGCTCGGTCAGCTCCTCAAGATCCTCACCGACTCCTGGCAGCGGCGCCAGCTGAGCCTCCGGCGGCTGGGCACCTCGGGAGGGATGCCCAGCTCGCACACTGCTCTCACCGTCTGCCTCACCACCATTCTGGGGCGGCGGCTGGGCACCACCTCGCCGGTCTTCGCGGCGGCCGCCGTGCTCACCATGGTGGTGGTCTATGACGCCACCGGGGTCCGGCGCGCCGCCGGGCAGCAGAGCGTCATCCTGAACCAGATGATCGACGACCTCCGGCAGCACCTCGGGCTGAGGTACGAGCGGGTGCGCCAACTTCTGGGTCACACCCCCTACGAGGTCCTGGCGGGAGCCGCCCTCGGGTTGCTGGTGGGGATGACGCTCTGACGCCCGCCCCGGAGGCCCAGTGCCTAACATCTCATTCTCGATGGCCATGCTGACCCCGCCACCACCGGCCGATCAGGTGGTGGCCTTCCTTCTCCACCCGCGTGAGGCCGCCAGCTCGCCCTTGCTGGGGGAGGCCCAGCGCCGCTGCCGGGAAGCCGGGCTGGGGGCCGTGGTCGTGCAGTCCACCCCGGAGGAGGAGCTGGGTGCCTTCGCCGGTCGGACGCGGCTCCTGGTCTCTGTGGGTGGTGACGGGACCCTGCTCTACGCCGCCAGGATGGCCGGCCCCCGGGGCATCCCCGTGCTGGGGGTGAACCGGGGCCAGCTCGGCTTCCTCACCAGCGTGGAGATGGAGGGGTTGCCCGATGCTCTCAGTGCCTACTTCGAGGGCCGATGCTCCACCCTGGTCCGGCCCACCCTCTCCGCCTCGCTGCTGACGGCGGCGGGGACGCCGACCGCATCCCTGCCGCTGGCGGTCAACGAGGTGCTGGTTCGGGCGGACGACTTCAACGTGATCCGCATGAGGGTGCGCACCGACCACCAGCTGGTCGGGGAGTTCGACGGCGACGGGATCATCATCGCCACCAGCCTGGGCTCCACCGCCTACTCCCTCTCCGCCGGCGGCCCCAGCCTGGAGCCGTCGGTCCCGGCACTGGTCGTCACCCCGCTCAACCCTCACTCCCTCGGCCACCGGTCGCTGGTCATCCCGGACACCTTGGACGTGAGCGTGGAGCTGGTGCGGGGAGGGGGCACGATGGCGGCGGACGGCAGGGTGTGGAGGCCGCTTCTGGCCGGAGGGCGGTTCGTGGTCGGACGCGGCCCCCATCTCCAACTGGTGCAGCCGCCGGGGACACCAGGATTCTTCGAGCGCCTCCGCTCCAAGACCGGGTTCGGGACGGTGCTGAAGCTGGAGGTCGACGACCTCGGGGAGGCCAGTCCGGCCGGGGCCGAGGAACCCGCTCCGATCCCGGCCCCGGGCGGCTGAGGTGCTGCTGGAGCTGCGCGTCCGTGGGCTGGCGGTGATCGAGGCCGTGCAGTGCGAGTTCCAGGGCGGTCTGAACGTGCTCACCGGCGAGACGGGCTCCGGGAAGTCGGTCCTGCTGGCTGCGCTGGGGTTGGCCCTCGGGGACCGCGGGGACCCGCAGATGGTGCGCCAGGGGGCGGAGCGCGCCATGGTCTCGGCGAGCTTCACCTGGCCTGAGGAGCAGACCGAGCAGCTTGCCGCCCTGGGCGTGGCCCCGGCCGAGGTGCTGGTGCTTACCAGGGAGCTGGGGCCGCGAAGCCCGGCCCGCATCAACGGCGGTCTGGTGCCGGCGTCACAGCTGCGCGAGTTGGGGGAGAGGCTCGTGGAGCGGCACGGCCAGGGGGCCGCCAGCCGCTGGCTGCGGGAGTCGGACCAGCGGGCCGGCCTGGATGGGTACGCGGGGGGGAGGGCGCTGGACCTCCGGTCCTCGGTGGCGGAGCTGGAGCGCCAGCACCGGCTTGTGGCCCAGCAACTCGCCGCGGCTCGTGACCGCAACCTCGCGGAGGCCTCTCACCTGGCCATGGCCCGTGCGGACCTGGCCGAGCTGGAGGCCGCGCGGCTGGTGGCGGGGGAGGACGACCGGTTGCGCGAGGAGCGCGAGCGCCTCCTGCACCTGGCCCGGCTCAGAGAGGCGGCCGAGGGGCTCCGCCGGGTGGTGGCCGGCTCCGACGTCGATCCCGGGGCGGCCGACGCCATCGCGGCTGAACTCCAGGCGGGCCGTCCGGCCTTCGCCATCGACCCGGAGCTGGACCGCTCACGGGCCCAGGCGGAGGACGCCCTGGCCATCCTGCGTGATCTCGGGCTCCAGCTCGGCTCCTATCTCGAGCGGCTGCCGCTGGACCAGGGTCGGCTCGAGGAGGTGGAGGAGCGGCTGCAGCTGCTGGAGCGGGTCGCCCGACGCCACGGCGGCAGTCTGGAAGAGGCCATCCGGCGCCGGGAGGCGGCCCGCCGGCTGCTGGCCGGCGAGGGGACGGCGGGCCTCGACCTGCGGGGGCTCGAGGCAGAGCTCGAGGAGCTGGGGGAACGACTGGGGATGTGCTGCCGGGAGCTGACCGAGATCCGCAGTAGAGCCGCCGCCCAGCTCGCGGCCGAGGTGACGGCCGACCTGCACCAGATGCTCATGCCCGCCGCCGAGCTCCAGGTCCAGCTCTGGCAGGATGAGGACCCTGAGGGAGTGCCCGGGCCGTCCGGGGCCCGCTACCGGGTCTCCGCGGACGGGTGGGACAGAGTGCGGTTCCTGCTCGCCGCCAACCGTGGCGACCCGCTCCGGCCACTCACCGAGGCTGCCTCCGGGGGTGAGCTCTCCCGGGTGGTTCTGGCGGTGCTGGCACGGCTGTCGATCCGTGCCGAGGCCCAGACCGTCGTGTTCGACGAGATCGACGAGGGGCTCGGGGGGGAGGCGGCGAACCGGGTGGGCGACCTGCTGCTCCAGGTGGCCGGACAGCGCCAGGTGATCTGCGTCACCCATCTGGCCACCATCGCCGCTCGGGGTGAGCGCCACCTCCGGGTGCGCAAGGGTGAGTCGCAGGGGCGGTCGTTGAGCCATGTCGAGGTGGTGGAGGGGGAGGCCCGGGTGGACGAGCTGGCCCGGCTCCTGGCCGGCGAGGCGACCCCCAAGGCGGCGCGAAACCACGCCGTCGAGCTGCTCGCCGCCGTGGGGGCCGGGGCGCCGACCTCGGGAGTGAGGGATGGCTGATCCCGAGCAGAGAAGACAGCTGGAGGAGCTCGGCGGGCTGGCCGCGGCCCTGCAGCGGCGCGAGGTCGATCCGGCGGAGGTGTCCCTGGCCGAGCTCAGCGCCCGACTCCGGGCAAGGGTGGAGGAGGACGGGGCGAACCTGGACCTCTTGTGGGCTGCGGAGTCGCTCCGAGAGCTGACCCGGCTTGTGGAGCTGAAGCTGGGCCGGTTCGACCCCGAGGAGGCAGAGGCTCCGCTGCCCATCCTCGCCGACCCTGAGCCGGACCCCGGTCTTCGCCTGGAGGAGTACCGGCTGTTCAAGGCCGCCGCGGAGGTGCTGCTGGCGGACGCCGCCACCGGCCCCAAGGCATTCCTGCGTGTGCTGGGAGTGCCCGTGGAGCCCCGGCCCACGATCCGCCTGAAGCCGGAGGCGCTGGCGGCGGCCTTCGGGGAGGTGCTCTCCCGCCTGCCTCCCCAGGTGACCATGGAGGCGGCCTCACCGCGGTACTCGATCGAGGTCCGTTCGGCCGACCTGCTGGCTGATCTGCGCGCCCGGGGCGAGCTGGTCTTCGATCAGGTCTTCGCCGCCGCCGCTGACCGGCTGGAGGCGGTGGTCCTGTTCATGGCCCTGCTGGACCTTCTCAATCGCGGGCTGGCGGTCTGCGAGCAGCTGGGCGACGGGCCGATCCGGGTGGGGCTCCCCGTTGGCGGCTGAGCCGAGGTCGGAGCCGGAGGCGCTGGCCGGAGCGTTGGTCGCGATTCTCTTCGTGCGCGCCGAGCCGCTGGCGGTGGGAGAGCTGGCGAATGCCATGGGGGTTGACCGCCAGGGGGTGAGGCGGGCCGCGGAGCTGGCGGGCGTGCTCCTGGAGGGCACCGGGCTCCTGCTGCAGCGCAACCTCGATCAGCTTCAGCTGGTGACCCACCCTGACGTGGCCTGGGCAGTCCAGCGGGCGCTGCAGCCCGAGGTGGCCGGACGGCTTTCCCGGCCCGCCCTGGAGACGCTGGCGATCGTCGCCTACCGCCAGCCGGTGTCCAGGGCCAGTGTGGAAGCCATCCGCGGGGTCAACTGTGACGCCGTGCTGGAGCGGCTTCAGGCCCACGACCTCATCACCGAGGTGGGGAGGGGAGAGGGGCCGGGACGCCCGCGGCTCTTCGCCACCACCCTGAGGTTCCTCCAGGTCGTGGGGCTCTCGTCGATCGAGGAGCTTCCCCCGCTGGAGCCAGCCGGAGGGAACGAGTGGTTGCGTCGGGTCGTGGAGCGGTCCGATGCCAGCTGAGCGGCTGGGGCGGTGGCTGGCTCGCCAGGGCATCGCCTCCCGAAGGGGCGCGGATGAGCTGCTGCGCCAGGGCCGGGTGCGGGTGAACCTGGCTCCCGCGCCCCCCAGCGGCCAGCTCATCGACCCGGAGCGGGACCTCATCGAGGTGGACGGCAGGCGAGTCGAACCCGACCGTGGGCCCCGGCGTTACCTGGCGCTCAACAAGCCACTGGGGGTGGTCTCCACGGTCCGGGACCCGGGGGGTCGCCCCACAGTTCTCGACCTGGTGCCGGACGGAGCCGGTCTCTTCCCCGTGGGACGCCTGGACCGGGACTCCAGGGGGCTTCTCTTCCTCACAGACGACGGCGATCTCTCCCAACGGCTGACCCACCCCAGGTACGGCGCCCCCAAGACCTACCGGGTGCGCCTGGCCCAGCCCATTACCCGCAGCCAGCTGCAGGAGCTGCGGGCGGGCCCGGTGCTGGAGGACGGCCCCACCCACCCCACGGCGGTTCGGGCCGAGGCCGGGGGCGAGGTCCTCTTCGTCACCCTGCGGGAGGGCCGAAACCGTGAGCTGCGGCGCATGCTGGAGCGGGTGGGCTCCAGCGTGCTCGACCTGGAGAGGGTGGAGTTCGCCGGGATCCGGCTGGGCACCCTCCCCCCGGGGGCGGTGCGGGAGCTGAGCCGGGCGGAGGTGGCCCGCCTGCGCCGTGAGGCGGGTCTTGGATGACGGCCCCACCCATTTCGGTGACCATCGATGGGCCCGCTGGGGTAGGGAAGTCCACTGTGGGGAGGAGGGTGGCGCGGGAGTTGCAGCTCCCCTTCCTCGACACCGGGCTCCTCTACCGGGCCCTGGCCCTGGCGGCGGCCGAGCGCTCGGTCGGCCCGGACGGCGCCGCGGAACTGGTCAGGGGCCTTGATCTCGCGATCAACCTGGACCCCGCGGCCCCCGAGGGGGCGTGGCGGGCGCGCCTTGGCGACCGCGACCTGGGCGCCGAACTATGGGCCCCGGGAAACGCGGTCCTGCTGGCCAGGATCGCCGCCGAGCCCGCGGTCCGCGCCGCCCTCCTTCCCCTGCAGCGCCGTCTGGGGGCCGCAGGGGTGGTGGCCGTCGGCCGGGATGCCGGGTCGACGGTGTTCCCCGGGGCGGAGGTGAAGGTCTACCTGGATGCTCCCTTCGAGGTGAGGATGGAGCGCCGCCGCTCGGAGCTGGAGCGGCTGGGACTGGCCAGCGCTGAGGTCGCGGTGCGCGAGGACCTGGCCGAGCGGGACCATCGGGACAGTACTCGCAAGACCGCGCCGCTCGCCGTTCCCGATGGTGCTCTGGTGATCGACACGGCCCCGATCGACGCCGAGGAGGTGGCGAGCCTGATCCTTCGGCGCTGCCGCGAGCTGGGTGTGCAACCGTCGACCGGCCGGCTCAGCTGACGTGGGGGCACCCCCGCTGGAGTTCGGCCCCGGGACGGAGTACGTGGCCTTCGACCTGGAGACGACCGGGCTGTCCCCGCGCTCCGACCGGATCATCGAGGTGGGAGCCGTGAGGTTCACCGAGGGAGGGCCTTTGGCCCAGCTAACGTCTCTGGCCGACCCGGGCATGCCCCTTCCCCTCGCCATCCAGCGCCTCTGCGGGCTCTCCGACCACGACCTCGCCGGCCAGCCGAGCCCTGCCGAGGTAGTCGCCCAGCTGGCGGACTTCGCCAGCGGGGCGGTCCTGGTCGGCCACGGGGTGTCCTTCGACCTCGCCTTCTGCTCCGCCATCCTGCCGTCGGAATTCGCCCAGCGCCCGGCGGTGGACACCTCCGAGCTGGCGCGGATCATCCTGCCCAGGGCCCCCAGCCACAGCCTGGAGCAGCTCGGCCAAGCGCTGGGCCTGATCCACGATCGGCCCCACCGGGCGCTGTCGGACGCCGACACCACAAGACTCCTTCTCTGGCGGCTGGCGGAGGAGATGCGCACGCTAACGCCCGGGCTGAGGGCCCGTCTGGCGGCGATGTCCGCCGGCAGCGGCTGGGCGTCCGGCGAGTTCATGGCAAGCCAGCTCCAGCCGGTGGAGCCGGGGGGCGGGGACCGGCTCACGGTCCGGCCTCCAGCCCCCTACTCGCCATCCGGCCCCCATCTGGGGGGTCGCCTCGACCCGGCGGAGGTGGCGGCGGACTTCGCCGAGGGTGGGGTGCTGGCCGCGGCCGATCCGTCCTTTGAGCTTCGCGAGGAGCAGCAGCAGATGGCGGTGGCGGTGACCCAGGCTTTCAACCGGGAGATGCGTCTTCTGGTGGAGGCCGGCACCGGGGTCGGCAAGTCCCTCGCCTACCTCCACCCAGCACGCGAGTGGGCCCACCGCACCGGGGACCGGGTCCTGATATCCACCCACACGATCACCCTGCAGGAGCAGCTGGTGGGCAAGGACCTGCCCGCTTTGGAGGCAGCGCGCCCCCTTCCAGTGCGCGCCGTCGTGCTCAAGGGCCGGGGCAACTACGTCAGCCTGAGGCGGCTCGAGCGATGGCTGAACTCCGCCCCCCCGGGAGGCCGCCGCCGGGACCTGGACGAGCTCCGTTTCCAGCTGCGTCTCATGGTATGGGCGGAGCAGACCGACACCGGGGACCGCGGCGAGCTGCGGCTGGCGGGCCGCGACCCTGAGCTCTGGGAGCAGGTGGGGTCCACCGTGGACGACTGCCTGGGCCCCGCCTGCCACAACTGGCGGGACCGGCGCTGCTTCATGGCCCGAGCCCGGTTGGAGGCTCGCGAGGCGGACCTGGTCATCGTCAACCACGCCCTGCTCCTGGCCGACGCCGACAGCGGCGGGTCGATCCTCCCTGAGTCCCGTCGGCTGGTGGTGGACGAGGCCCACCACCTCGAGGAGGCTGCCACCCAGGCCCAGTCCGACCGCCTGGGCCCCGGTCGAGTCGCCGCGGTCGTCGACAGGCTGCCCCGGTTCGGGGACGCTCCCTTGGCCGGTTGGCTGCGCTCGGCCCGTGAGGCGGTGCAGAACGCCTTCGCGGAGCTGCGCCATCTGCTGGAGCAGCGGGCCGACGGCGGCGACCGCGGGGCCTTGGTCCTGGACCCGCGGCTGGCCGACGATCCGGCCTGGGCCCGATGTGCCCGAGCGCTGGGCCGTGCCCAGTCGGCCGCTCAGCGGGCCGCGGTGGGGCTGCGTCAGGCGGCGGTCGCCGCTCCCCTCCAGGAGATGCTCTGGCCGCAACCAGACAACGCCGCTCGCGAGTGCCTGCTGGCGGCCGACTCTCTCCAGAGCTGCGCCGACTTTCTGGCCTTCACCCTGGCGGCGGTGGCCGGGGAGCCGGCGGCGAGCCAGCGAGTGATCTGGGCCGAGCTGGAGGCCAGAGGTCGCGCCGTGCTCCGCTCCGCCCCCTACGAGATTGGGGCCACGCTGGCCGAGCAGCTCTTCTCCCGGATGGACACCGTGGTGTTGACCTCAGCCACCCTGGCGGTGGCGGGATCCTTTCGCTACGTGCGCGATCGCCTGGGCTTCGACGGCGGAGAGGAGCTGGTCCTGGACTCACCGTTCGACTTCCTGAGCCAGGCCCTCCTCTGCATCCCCCGGGGCATCCCACCCCACGACGACCCGCGGCACGCTGAGGTGGTGGCCCGACTGGTCGACGAGGTGGCCACCGAGCTGGGCGGGCGCACCCTGGTCCTCTTCACTGGGTACGCCTCACTGAGGGAGGTGGCCTCCCGTCTGCGCCCGCGGCTCCAGGGCCGCGGGATCGCCCTTTTGGCCCAGGGGCTCGACGGCACCCGCAACCAGCTCCTGCGTGGCTTCCGCGACCACCCCCGCACCGTGCTCATGGGCACCAGCAGCTTCTGGGAGGGGATAGATCTGCCAGGCGACCTGCTCCAGTGCGTGGTCATCGACAAGCTGCCCTTCCCGGTGCCCTCTGACCCCATCTTCCAGGCCCGCGCCCGCGGGCGTCCCGACTCCTTCACCCAGCTCTCCCTCCCAGAGGCCGTGCTGCGCCTCAAGCAGGGGTTCGGCCGGCTGGTGCGGGGCCGGGACGACCGGGGCGCGGTGGTGGTCTGTGACCCTCGGATTCACCAGCGCCGCTACGGCCAGAGCTTCGTCGCGGCGCTGCCCCGGGCGACCATCTCCGACCAGCCTGTGGAGGCGGTCGGCTCGCTGGTCGGGGAGTTCGTTAGGGCGCGGCGGGGACCGCGCCGGATCCCCTGAGGTCGAGCGCAGATGGGCACCCTCCATGTGGTAGCCACCCCAATCGGCAACCTCGGGGACATCTCTCCACGCGCCGAGCAGCTCCTGCGCTCGGTTCAGGTGGTGGTGGCGGAGGACCCCCGGCATAGCCGCCGGCTGCTCGACCATCTGGGGGTCAGGCCGCAGCTGATCTCCCTGCCCGCGCCTCGGGAGGTGGAGCGTATCGGGAAGGTTCTCGCGGCGCTGGAGGGCTCAGACGTCGCCCTGATCTCGGATGCCGGAACCCCGGGGATCAGCGACCCCGGCCGCAGGCTGGTGGCCGCGGCGAGGGCTGCGGGCCACCCGGTGCTGGCCATCCCGGGCCCGTCGGCGGTGGTGGCGGCGGTGGCGGCCAGCGGGCTGCGCGCCGACCGGTTCGCCTTCCTCGGGTTCCTGCCCCGGACGCGCGGGCGGATGGCCCGAGTCCTGGGCTCCGCACCCGAACTGGCCCTGGTCTTCTTTGAGGCCCCGCAGCGCCTGGCCGCCACGCTTGCGCTCTGCGCTGAGCTTCTCCCCGACCGGCAGGTGGCGGTGGCTCGCGAGATCTCCAAGCTGCATGAGAGCTGGCACCTGGGCACCGCCGCCGAGCTTGCCGCGCAGTTCCGCTCGGCGCCGGCGCGCGGGGAGTGCACGGTGGTGGTGGAGGCCCCGGCCCGCGGCGCGCGCCGTGGGTGAGATCCAGCTGGTGGATGCCCACTGCCATCTGGACGAGCTGGAGCGACGGGGAATGCCGGCCTCGGAGGCCATCGCCGCGGCCGCCGACTCGGGGGTCCTGCAGATGGTCACCAGCGGGGACTCCCCGGCCGAGAACCAACGGGCCCGAGAGCTGGCCGAGGCGTACCCGGGGGTCTTCTTCACCCCCGGCTGGCATCCCAGCAACGGACGCGCCCCGTCCAGCGCGGAGTGGCGGGAGATCCGCGACCTCCTCGGCCACCCGCGGGCGGTAGCCCTGGGGGAGGTCGGGTTGGACTACCACCGGTGGGATGGAGCGGCCATCTGGGATCCCCGAGAGCAGCGCAACCTCCTGCGGTCGATGCTGGAGTTGGCCGCGGAGGTTGGCAAGCCGGTGGTCATCCACCAGCGGGACGCCGGAGGGGACCTGCTCGGCGTTCTGGACTCCTCACCGAAAGTGCCGACCATGCTCCACTGCTTCAGCGGCGGGGCGGAGTTCGCCCAGGCCGCGATCTCCCGGGGGCTCCACTGCTCCTTCGCCGGCAACCTCACCTTCGGCTCCGCCGCCCAGCTGCGGGAGGCGGCATCGGTGGTGCCCCCTGAGCTGCTGCTCCTGGAGACCGACTCCCCGTTCCTGGCACCGCATCCACTGCGGGGCCGGGTCTGCCACCCGGCCCTGGTGAGGCTGACGGCGTCCTGGCTGGCCAACCATCTGGGAGTTGGGCTGGACACCGTGGCGGAGCGGAGCAGCTCCACGGCTCGGGCCTTCTTCCAGCTTCCCCCGCCGTGAGGGGGCTGGACCTCTGCCGGGAGTCCACCACCAGGGCCGTGGCCCGCCGCTTCGGCCTCTCCCCTGAGCGGGGGAGGGGGCAGAGTTTCCTGGTCGACCGCCAGGTGCGGGATGCCATCGTGGCCTCCCTGCCGGAGACTCCGAGGCTCGTCCTGGAGATCGGGCCAGGGCTCGGATCGCTGACCCAGGGGCTGCTGGAGTCAGGCCGGACGGTGATCGGGGTGGAGGTCGACCACCGCGCGGTCGCGGCCCTCGGGCTGCTCCGGGTCCGCCATCCCGGGCTCCGGGTGGTGGAGGAGAGCGCCCTGCGCGTCGGCCCCTCGGAGCTGGGGCTTAGCCCGCCGTACATCGCGGTGGGGAACCTGCCCTACAGCATCACCGGTGTGCTCCTGAATCACCTTCTGGACATGGAGCCCGCCCCGCTCAGCTGCCATCTCCTCCTCCAGCGTGAGGTGGCGCTGCGGCTGGCGGCGCCGGTGGGAAGCTGGTCCCTGGCCACCCTGGCGGTCCAGCTCGCGGCCACCTGCGAGGTCGGGCTTCTGGTGGGCCCGGAGAGCTTCTGGCCGCGCCCCAAGGTGAGCAGCGCCCTTGTCCAGCTGGTCCCCCGGCGGGTGCTCGAACGCTCGGCGCGGGAGGCCCTCCTGCAACTGGCGCGCCCCATCTTCCAGCAGCGGCGCAAGCAGCTGCGGCACGGGGTCGCCGTGGCCATGGGGGTGAGCCCGCGGCAGGCCGGCCGACTGTTGGAGCTGGCCCAGATCGACCCCGCCCAGCGCCCTGGGGCCATCGACATCGGGCAGTGGGTCAGGTTGGCCGCCGTCGTAGCGGGCGGAGCAGGGGAGTGGCGGTGATATATTCGCCCCCATGACGGCTGTGGGCCAGATGGTCCCTGGGACCCAGCGGCCCTCCTCTCCTGGCCCCGCCGGCTTCCGTCAGGCTTTGGCCAGCCGGGACTTCCGTCTCCTCTGGGCAGCTCAGGTGGCGGCTCAACTGGGGGACAAGTTCTTCGCCTTCTCGCTTCTCCTGTCCATCTACTCCCTCACCCACCTGTACCTCAGCGACGCCGCCCTCCTTTTGGCCTACACCATCCCTGCCGTGTTCCTCTCGGTGCCGGCCGGAATTTTCGCCGACCGCTACGACAAGAAGGTCCTCATGATGTGGACCAACCTCAGCCGCGGGATCCTGGTCCTGGGCGTGCCCCTCTTGGAGTTGACGGGGGTGGCGCAGCACCAGGTGGCGCCCCTCTATGCCATCACCCTGGTCTTCGCCGGTGTGGGGCAGCTTTTCGCTCCCGCCGAAGCGGCCAGCATCCCCAACCTGGTGCGGCGCGAGGACGTGCCGGCGGCCACCTCGCTGTTCACCGTGACCATCGTCATGACCATCGTCGTCTCGGTCCCCCTGGCCTCCCTGGCCCAGCGCGTTCTGGGGCAGGAGGGCCCCTACTACTTCGGCGCCAGCCTCTTCGCCCTGGCCTCGGGTGCCATCTGGCTGATCCGGGCCCGGCTGGCCGCCACCCACAGCGAGTCCCACTCCGTCACCCGTGGGATCGGCCGGACCGTGGACGAGGTGCGCGAGGTGCTGGTGGTGATCCGGGAGAGCCCGATACTGCCGTTCGCCTTCGGCATGCTGACCCTGGCCCTGGTGATCGTCTTCACCATCTTTGCTCTCTCCGCCGGCTACATGCAGCACGTGCTGCTCCGGCGACCGCAGGACAGCTACATCCTCCTGGTGCCGGCCACCGTGGGCATGGTGCTGGCCGGGACACTGATCAGCCGCCGGCCGGGGGTCTCTGGAGGGGCGAGGAGGGCGTCCCTCGGGCTCACGCTGGCCGGGGCCGCGATGCTGGTCCTGGGTGTCCTCCCTCCGGTCCTCCGCCAACTGGGCGTGGACGGGGCGCTGGTCCCTCTGGCCATCGGGCTGGCGGTCATCTTCGGAGCCGGGCTGGGCGCCGTGCTGATCCCCTGTCTGGTTCTGATCCAGGAGGGCACCGAGGAGGCCACCCGGGGCAGGATCTTCGGGGGTGCCTTCCTGCTCATCAACCTGGCCATCGCCCTGCCGCTGCTGGTCGCGGGAGCGGTGGCTGACGTGGTGGGCGCCAGCGATGTCATCGCCGTCCTCGGGGTCTGCCTGGTGGCTGCTGGCGGACTGGCGCTGGGGCGTTCGTGGGGGCAGGGCCCGGTTACGGCCCGGTAGCGGCGTGTGGCAGTCCGTTGGCGGTGGCGCTCACCTCGCCTCCTCGCACTTCAATGGCACCATGCGTGCGGTGGTGAGCTGCGAGGCCTGTGGCTTCCGACAGGAGGTGGAACGAGATATCCCTCGGCCCACCACCTTCCACCTGATCTGCCACCACTGCGAGCAAAGCCTGCGCGTCACCGTCACCGCCGCCGACATCCGGACCGCCGAGGCCATGGTCCGCCCCCGGACCGCGATCTCCTGAGCCTCAGACGGCCCAGCGCGCGAGCCCCTGCGGAACCTCCTCCCGGGCTCCGGCCAGGGCCGCGATCCGCTGCTCCTCTCCGTCGAAGTCCAGGGGGAGCTGGCGTGCCAGGGGCAGAATCCGTCCGCAGCGCGCCCGCTCCCGGAGCCGGGCCCGCCTCTCCGGGTCCTGCGCGGAGCAGGCCACGCTGCAGTACCGGGCGGTTGGCTTCTTGACCGCGGCGCCGCACCCGGCGCGGGCACAGATGCGGGGTGGGCGGGGGCTGCGGGAAGGAGTCACGGGGCCCCATGTTAAGCCCTCCTTAAGGCCCGCTGTCAATGCCGAAAAAGGCTCAGAAATTTAGGGATTTCGTGGCCGCTGCCCGGACCCGGTTTATCCTCTTTTTCCCCACTTCGGGTGTGGACAAGCAGGCCCCCGGTGGAAGTCCGCGCGGGGCCTCAGAGGCGGGCACCCCGTCCGCCCAGGGGCAGGAGCACATGCCGGCGCGGGACCGAGCCCGGTCCCGGGACCATGTCAGGCGAACCGCTTCTTGGGAAGGAGATCGACCAGAAGGGTCGGGCCGGCGACCGCCGGACGGCCCGCATCCCGGCTCGGTCGAGCCGGAACAAGGGCGGCCCCGGCCTGGCCAACCGGGGCCTCAGACCGGTTGGGGACCGCTGCCGACGCGGGCCTGGCCCCGGAACCACTTCCCTTCTTCCGGAGGGGAGGGGAGGGGCTTGGCCGTAAGAGAGGGTGACGTAGGGCGCGGTTCTCAGAAGCGGCACCGGGCTCGCCTGGGGCGCGGTCCTTCGAGATCACGGCCAGGGATGCCATGTGCTCCATTGGCCTGGGGCAGCCGCTCCGGTGCTGGCGCTGCCCGGACGCTGTAGTCTCGAGCCGGTGCCCTCCGTGGTGAATCTCCGGCCGATGACACTCGAAGACCTCCCAGCGGTTGGAATGTGGCTGCGTGAGCCCCACGTGGCGCGCTGGTGGACGCCGGACTCGACGGCTGAGAGGGAGTTGGCACAGCTGCGCGCGAGGCTGAAGGAGGGGGCCAGTTCAGCCACCAAACTGTGCACGGTCTCGTTTGGCGGGCGGCCCGTGGGGTGGTGCCAGTGGTATCGGTGGGAGGACTACCCGACGGAGGCCGAGGCGGTTGGGGCCGAGGACGGTGAGGTGGGGGCCGACTACGCCATCGGCGTCGTGGACCTGTTGGGCCGCGGATTGGGGACGGCGATGATCGCCGCTTTGGCCCAGGAGGTGGGGCGCCATCATCGCGGCGCCGGGATGTTGATCGCGCCCGAGGCGGCGAACGCCGCCTCCCGGAGGGTCCTCGAGAAGAACGGCTTCCGATTGCAGTCCATACGTGCACTCGCCACTGAGCCGCACGACCGGCCGATGGCCATCTACCGCCTGGAGCCACTGGAGCTGGACGGTGCGGGCCAGCGGTAGTCGCGGCCGCACCCGGCTGGTCCCATCGTGTTGGTGCCGGGTGGATCCCGGCCTGGGTCCGCTGCGACTTCGCCACCTACTTCCAGCCCGGCCAGCGCTTCGACCACTGGATCACCGAGTTCCGAGGTAGCAGCGGGCGTTGGGTACGGGTTGACCCAGAAGTAGCCGCCCAGTCGAGGGTCGAACATCTCGAAGATCTCCGGCCTGATGAGTTTTTGACTGGTGCCGAGGCGTGGAACGCTTTCCGGCGAGGGGCCATCGACGCCGACACGTTCTAAGTGTTTGGCACCGGGAACTGGGGCCCGGTGAGATCCGGGGCAACCTGGTCAAGGGCCTGGCCTAGCTGAACAAGGTGGAGATGCTTCCCTGGGACGTGTGGGGGCGCATGGAGGACGCCTGCCAGGGGAGGGCCGGCGACGACTATGACGACCTACTTGGCGCGATCGCTGCCAGCTGCGCCGCCGACGACCTCGAAGCGCTGTCTGCCTTGTACTCTCGCCCCGTTCTACGAGTGCCGGACGAGCTGATCTGCTGACGTAGCGGCGCTCCTCCTCGGCGGACCTGCCGTGCGTCGCTGCGTGCTCCGTCCCGGGACGAGGCCCGTGGAGGCGCAAGTCCGCGGCCGCGCAGGCGACGCATAGTTCCCAACTTTCCCCGAGCTTCGCACGGCGTTGAGGGGCGAGCCCCACGACCCGCAAGCGAAGGTGGCGCAAGGACGATGAACATGGGCGGGCCAGCGGCGCCTCGCCCCCCCGCTTGCCCTCGGGGAGCCAAAGATCCTCAGGCGAATGCTGGGAAGTCTGGAGACCTGTCATCCGACTGCCGGTCCCAGCAAGGGTTCACTGCACGGCGAGCCTGTCAGCCCCGGACGCACGTCCGTCCCTTTCCGAGCGGCCCGGTGGCTCGAGGACCTAGAACGATATCAGGAGGGCGGTGTGTTGGTCGCGCAGGCAAAAGTGCCAGCGTGGACACCGCTCTTCGACAGAACTGCCGCCGTCGTCACCGATGGGGACAGCCTCGCGGCGCACGCCTCGCTGGTTGCTCGTGAGTAAGGCCTCCGCGCTGTCGCCGCGACCCGCGACGCCACATCTGGTCTCCAGGATGGCCAACGGGTGACAGTTGATGGAGGAGGAGGTTTCGTCAAGGTTGAATCAGTGCGGTGGTTTCCGGGGCCACTGAGCTGCGCGCAGCCATGGTGACACTGGTCGCGGTGATGAGGCGCTTCGCGCCGAGCCACGGCGAGGATGTCCCCAGGCGGCGAAAGACAGGGCCGGTGCCGGGAGGAGGGGGGGTGCTCGGGGCTCTGGGGCGTTCGCGGGTGCCGCCGTTCAGGCTTCCCCGCCGGTGACGCGGGCGCGCAGAATCGGCACACCCGGTCCGTCCAGGTGGTCCAGGTATGGAGAGCGGCCGGCCATGCTCATCACCAGGGCTAGGGTGGAGCCGGAGACCAGCGGCCCGGTGCCGCTGGCGAAGGGGCCATCGTCAGCACGCAGTCGAAGGCCGGCGGCGGCGGTACGGCTGGGCACCGCGAAGTTGCGTCGGGCGAAGAACTCAGCCACGGGCGTCAGCGCGTCGACGGCTGGGACCCGGGGCAGCCCCAGCGGCTGACGGATGTCCTGGGCGTGCACGACGACCTCCCCGAGGTAGGCCGGGGTGTGCCGGGAGGGGGCGGTACGGCTCCCGATCACGGAGCGAAACCGGGCCAGGGTCTCGGCCGGGGACTCTCCCAGGTGCTCGGCCAGCCGACGCTGATTGTGCACATCGGCGCTGAAGCGTGCGCCGACCATGCTGCGCAGCCATCGCCACTGGGTCAGGCTTGCCGCGGCGGTGAGGTGGGCGACTACCTGCTCGACGTCCCACCGTTGGCACAGGGTGGCGTGCCGCCATTGCTCGGCACTGAGGGAGGACAGGTCGTCCGCAAGCGCAGCCCGTTCCGAGTGAGCCAGCCCCCAGAGGTGGTCGTCCAGTGATCCCGCCGCATTGTCCGGAGCCATTTTGGTGCCTCAGCCGCCCCCCTGCCCGGAGGTCGGCAGGTGGTGGGCGCACCAGGAGTCGAACCTGGGGCCTCTACCGTGTCAGGGTAGCGCTCTAACCACCTGAGCTATGCGCCCGCCGGAGGGTTCGGATTATAGCTGCCGCTCGTCCATCCCCAGATCGGAGCGCCCCCCTAGAATGCGAGGTCAGATGGCAGGAGTTGATCTGGACGTGCTGCGCCACAGCGCCGCCCACCTCATGGCGGCGGCGGTCTGTGAGCTGTTCCCGGGCGCGGAGTACGCCATCGGCCCGGCTATCGAGGAGGGCTTCTACTACGACTTCCTGTTGCCCGAGGGGGCCAGGATCAGCGACTCCGATCTCCCCAACATCGAGCAGCGCATGCGGGAGATCCAGGGCCGCGACCCCGCGTACGAGCGGTTGGAGGTGGATCGGGATGCCGCCCTCCTGGAGTTCAACCGCCGCTCCCAGCGCTTCAAGGTGGAGCTGATCGAGAGGATCCCCGAGGGGGAGCTCATCACCTGCTACCGGACGGGCGACTTCTTCGACCTCTGCCGCGGGCCTCATGTAGGGCGCGCCTCTCAAATCCCCGCCTTCCGCTTGCTCCACACGGCGGGGGCCTACTGGCACGGGGACGAGAGCCAGCCCATGCTGCAGCGGGTCTACGGCACCGCCTTCCCCAGTGCCTCGGAGCTGGAGGAGTACCTGCAGAGGGTCGAGATGGCCCGGCAGCGCGACCACCGCCGCTTGGGGCGGGAGCTGGACCTTTTCTCGCTCCCCGAGGAGCTGGGCGGAGGACTCGTGCTCTGGCATCCCCGAGGGGCCGTGGTGCGGACGGTCATGGAGGACTACTGGCGGCGTGAGCACCAGCGCGCCGGCTACCAGCTCGTGTACACCCCGCACCTGGCCCGGGAGCGCCTCTGGGAGGTGAGCGGCCATCTCGGCTTCTTCGCGGACGAGATGTACGGGCCCATCGCTGTCGAGGGAGACCGCTACCGGGTGAAGCCGATGAGCTGCCCCTTTCACATCCTCATCTACCGCTCACGTCCCCGCAGCTACCGCGAGCTCCCGCTCAGGCTGGCCGAGATCGCCTCGGTCTACCGCTTCCAGCGCAGTGGGACTCTGCACGGGCTGCTGCGGGTCCGGGGGATCACCCAGGACGACGCCCACATCTTCTGCACCGAGGAGCAGGCCGAGGAGGAGATCGTGGGGGTGCTGGAGCTGGCCTCGGAGATGCTCTCGAGGTTCGGCTTCAAGGAGTTGGAGGTGGACCTCAGCACCAAGCCGGCCAAGGCAGCTGGGGAGGATCGGATGTGGGAGCTGGCCGAGGCCGCCCTGGACCGCGCCCTTCGGAGGCGAGGCATGGAGTTCAAGGTCAACCCCGGGGAGGGCGCCTTCTACGGCCCCAAGGTGGATATTCACATCCGGGACGCCATGGGGCGCCGCTGGCAGTGCAGCACTGTCCAGTTCGACTTCAACGAGCCCGAGCGGTTCGACCTCGAGTACATCGGTCCGGACGGCGCCGCCCACCGGCCCATCATGGTCCACCGGGCCCTGCTGGGCTCCCTGGAGCGTTTCTTCGGGGTCCTCCTGGAGCACTACGGCGGCGCCCTGCCCTTCTGGCTGAGCCCGGAGCAGGTGCGCCTAGTCACGGTCAGCGACGACCAGCTGCCCTACGCCCTTGAGGTGGTGGCGGCTCTGGAGGCACGGGGCATCAGGGCTTCCCGGCCCCGCCCGGGGGAGACGATGCCGGCCCAGATCCGGGACGGCGAGATGGCCAAGGTCCCCTACCTGGCAGTGGTCGGGCGCCGGGAGGTGGAGGCCGGCCAGGTCAACCTTCGGGACACCCGGGGCGGGAGCAAGACGCTGGTCGGAGTCGACGAGCTGGCGGCGAGGCTGGCCGAGGAGACGGAGCAGGCTTGAGTGCCTGTGGGCGCACGGCTCTCTACGTGTTAGCATCGGCCCCTCTGGCCTGAGCGAAGGAGGATGCGTCCATAGCGTTTCGCGAGCTGCACATCAACGACCAGATCCGGACCCCGCAGGTCCGGCTCTTCGACGACACGACTGACGAGGCGCTGGGGATAGTGACCCTGGCGGAGGCCCAGCGGCTGGCCCAGGAGAGGGGGCTCGACCTGGTGGAGGTGGCGCCGCAGGCCCAACCTCCGGTGTGTCGGCTCATGGACTATGGGCGATTCAAGTTCGAGGCCCTGAAGAGGGAGAAGGAAGCTCGTCGCGAGCACAACGCCATCCGCCTCAAGGAGATGAAGCTCCGGCCCAAGATCAGTGACCACGATTTCCAGACCAAGTACGGGTACGTGCGCCACTTCCTGGAGGAGGGCGACAAGGTCAAGCTCACTATCATGTTCAGGGGCCGCGAGCTGGTCCACCAGGAAATCGGGCGGGCGCTCTTGCAGCGGCTGGCCGAAGAGGTGAAGGACGTGGCCCAGGTCGAGCGGCAGCCCCTCCTGGAGGGGCGCAACATGATCATGATTCTCAATCCGGTGCAGAAGAAGCCCAGCAGGGGAGAGGCGAACCACAATGCCCAAGATCCGCAGCCATAAGGGGACCCAGAAGCGCTTCCGGGTCTCGGGCGGGGGCAAGCTGCTCCGCCGGGGAGCGTTCCAGTCCCACCTTCTGGAGCACAAGTCGGCCAAGCGCAAGCGTGGTTACGCCCAGATGCAGGTGGTCGACTCCGGGGATGCCAAGGTGGTCCGGCGCAACGCGCCGTACCTGGAGGGCTGAGCTGTGGCCCGGGTGAAGCGGGGCGTGACCGCCCGCAAGCGCCACAAGCGGCTCCTGGAGGAGGCCTCGGGCCTCACGGGCTCCCACAACCGGCTCTACCGGCCCGCCCACGAGGCGGTCATGCACAAGCTGGCCTACCAGTACCGTGACCGTCGCCGCCGCAAGGGAGACTTCCGCCGGCTTTGGATCGCCCGCATCAACGCCGCGGTGCGGCAGAGCGGGATCACCTACAGCCGCTTCATGGCCGCCATCGGCGCGGCCGGGGTGATGATCTCCCGCAAGGAGATGGCCGAGCTGGCGGTGAGGGACCCCGGGGCGTTCGCCAAGCTGGTTGAGCTGGCCAAGGAGGGGACCACCCCGCAGTGACCGCGGTCGACCTCCAGGAGCTCACAGCGATGGCCCTGGAGGAGATCGCCAGGGCGGACAGCCTGGACCGGCTGGATGAGGTGCGACTGCGCTACCTGGGCCGGCGGGATGGTCTGGTGACCCTGGCTGGACAGCGTCTCCGGGAGCTCGCCCCCGAACAGCGGGCCGCCTTCGGCCAGGAATTCAACCGGGCCAGCGGACAGCTCCGCTCGGCACTGGAGACCCGGCAGCGGGAGCTGGCGTCCGGGGAGGCGCAGCTGCGGGAGGATGCGGAGTGGGTGGACATGAGCCACCCCTTCCGGGAGGCGGACCAGGGCCACTCCCACCCGGTGACGGGACTGATCAGAGAGATCGAGGACATCTTCGCCTTCCTCGGCTATCAGTCGGTGGGCGGGCCCGAGCTCGAGGACGACCAGCACAACTTCCAGCTGCTCAACATGCCCCCGGAGCACCCCGCCCGGGACAGCCACGACACCTTCTACCTCAGCCCGCCCGCCGGCGGCTGGCTCTACCGCACCCACACATCCCCGGTCCAGATGCGGGCGATGCTGGGTTCGCCGCCCCCACTGCGGATCATCGTCCCGGGGAAGGTGGCCCGCAGGGACAATCCCGACCCCACCCACACCCCCGTGTTTCATCAGGTGGAGGGGCTGTGCGTCGACCACGGGGTGACCCTGGGGGACCTGAAGGGTACCTTGGAGTACGCCATCCGGGCGCTGTTCGGCCGGGATCGGCGGGTGCGCCTGCGGGCCAGCTTCTTCCCCTACACCGAGCCCAGCCTGGAGGCGGACGTCGCCTGCGCCGTTTGCCAGGGGGCCGGTTGCCGGACCTGTCTTCAGAAGGGCTGGATCGAGATCCTGGGGTCGGGGATGGTCCATCCCCAGGTGCTGCGCAACGGCGGGGTGGACCCCGAGACCTACAGCGGCTTCGCCTTCGGAATGGGGCCAGATCGGATAGCCGTCCTGCGCTACGGGTTGACCGACCTGCGCGACCTCTACGAGAACGATCTGCGCCTTTTGGAGTGCTTCTGAGTGAGGGTGAGCCACGAGTGGCTGGGAGAGATGGTGGACCTGGAGGGCCTGGAGCCCGCCCAGGTCGCGGACCTACTCACGCTGAGCGGCACCGAGGTGGAGAAGGTCACGCCGTTTGGGGTGGGGTTGGACCAGGTGGTGGTGGGTGAGGTGGTCGGCCTGCGCCGCGTGGAGGGGAGCGACCATCTCTTCCTCGCCCATGTCGCCACCCCCGGGCTGGAGCCCCAGGGGGTGGTCTGCGGTGCCGACAACCTCTTCGTGGGGGCTCTGGTCCCGTGGGCCCGTCCCGGCACCCGGCTGCCCATCGGTGCGGAGATCGGGCGCAAGCGGCTGCGGGGGATCTGGAGCGAGGGGATGCTCTGCGCTCCGGACGAGCTGGGGCTGGGCTCGGACCACGACGGGGTGTTGATCCTCAGCCCGGAGGACGCCGAAGTCGGGATGGCGTTGGACATGGTGTATCCCGCGGACCACCTCTACGAGCTTGAGGTTCTCAGCAACCGCGCCGACTGCCTCTCCCACTGGGGTGTGGCGCGCGAGCTGTCGGCTCTGCTCTCCCGACCGCTGCGGGACCCTGAGGCCGTCCGGCCAGCGCGCTCCGCGTCGACCCCCGCGGTGCAGGTGACTGTGGCTTCCTCGGTCGACTGCCCCGTCTATCTGGCCGAGGTCCTCACCGGTTTCAGCAACACCCCCGCACCCGCTTTCGTCCGGCGGCGCCTGGCAGCCATCGGGCAGCGATCGCTGGGGGGGATCGTCGATCTCGCCAACTACGTCATGTTCGAGATCGGACAGCCCCTCCACACCTTCGACTTGGACCGTCTTCCCTCACGCGGGGCGGAGCTGCCCGTGGGGGTGAGGCGAGGCCGGGACGGGGAGTCGATCAGCTGCCTGGACGGGGTTGCGCGCCAGCTCGACCCCGAGACCCTGGTGATCACCGTGGGAGACGCTCCCCAGGCGGTTGCCGGACTGATCGGGGGGGAGGCGTCTGCGGTGGGCCAGGAAACCGGCCGGGTGCTGCTGGAGGCCGCCAATTTCAACTGGGCCAGGCTCCGCTCAACCTCCCGACGGCTCCGTCTCAGGACCGAAGCCTCTGCCAGGTTCGAGCGCCAACTGTCACCGCATCTGGCGAGAAGGGGTGCGGACCGCTTCGTCCACCTGGCGGTCCGGCACCTGGGGGCAAAGCTGGGCCCGGGTGCAGAAGGGGGCGCACCACTGGCACCGGCCGCAGCCATCCGCTGCGACCCCGTGCGGATCTCCTCGATCCTGGGGATGGAGCTGGGTCCGGAGGCGGTCGCCAGCCCGCTGCGGCGCCTCCAGTTCGAAGTGCGGCAGGAGGGAGGTGAGATGCTCGCCACCCCGTCCCCCTATCGCACCGACGTGACGTCGGCTGTGGACCTGGCCGAGGAGGTCGGGCGGATCATCGGGTACGGGGAGGTCCCCGGGACGCTGCCAGCGATCCGCCAGCCACCTCCGCTCGAGGCGCTGGCGGAGCCGGTGGCCCGCCTCACGTCCGCAGCCTGCCGGGCTGCCGGCTTCAGCGAAGCTCTGAGCCTCAGCCTGGTGTCGGGCGAGCGCGAGAGGCTGGCGCCGCGCCTGGTCGGAGACCTCGCCCACTTGGAGCTGGCCAATCCCCTCTCGATGCAGTTGGGAAGCCTGCGCCAAGGCCTGCTGCAGGGGCTGCTCCAGAGCGCTCACCACAACCAGGCGCGCGGCCAGGACAGGATCCGTCTGTTCGAGCAGGGGGCGGCCTTCTGGGCGAGGGGCCAGGAGCGGCCTGAGGAGCCCTGGATGCTGGCGGCCCTGGACCTGGCAGACGATTCCGCTGAAGAAGGGGCGACCCGGCTGCGGCGCCTGATGGCGCTCATCGCGTCCCTCTCCAGCGTCGGCGGCGGGGGGGCGGTGGAATTTCGTCCGGTCACCTGGCCGGCGCTTCACAGGGCCCGGGCGGCCGAGGTTTGGGCCGGCGCGCAGCGCCGAGGCATCGTGGGCGAGGTGGCCCAGCCGGTGACCGACCTCTTCGACGTCCGGGGACGGGTGGAGGTGGCCGAGCTGCGCCTGGACGGCTGGCTCAAGCCCGGTGGCCGGCCGGGTCACGCCCCCCCGCTCCCACGCACGCCGGCGCTGGTGCTCGACCTCTCGGTGACCGTTCCCAGCCGGGCCCTCCTGGGGCCGGCGCTCCGGGCGGTCGCCGCGCTGGAGCTGCCTGAACTGGAGCTGGTAACCCCCCTTGACGAGTACCTAGGGGATCAGCTCGGTCCGGGAGTCAAGGGCTGGACACTGCGGCTCCGTCTCCGTCACCCGGAGCGCACGCTGACGGCCGCCGAGGGGGATCGGGCCCGCCAGGCCGTGCTGCGGGCGCTGGAGGTGGAGGTCGGCGCAAAGCCCCGGTGAGCCCGGTGGATCGGCGCCTGGGCCGACGCTTCTTCGCCCGCTCCAGTCCCGAAGTGGCTCGCGAGTTGGTCGGGTGCTGGGTGGTGCGGCTGGGCCCCACGGGCCCGGTCAGGCTGGAGCTCCTGGAGGTGGAGGCCTACCTCGGCGAATCGGACGCCGCCTCGCATGCCCACCGCGGCCCCACGCCCCGCAACCTGCCCATGTACGGACCTGCCGGCCACGCCTACGTGTACTTCGTCTACGGGATGCATCACTGCCTCAACGTGGTGACCGGACCGGACGGCGAGGCCCAGGCGGTCCTGCTCCGGGCGGGCCGCCGGACCTCAGGGGAGGTGGTGGGCGGGCCGGCGCTTCTCTGCCGCGCCCTCGGGGTGACGTTGGCGGAGAACCGCCTGGACCTCTGCTCCCGGAGCACAGACCTCTGGCTCGAGGCCGGCGCGGCGGGGCGGGACGTCGCGACCGGACCCCGCATCGGCGTGCGGGATCCCGCCCCTCTGCGCTACTACCTGGCCGGGACGGTGACGGCAAAAAAGAGGAGCGGGCGCAAAGGCCCGCTCCCATGAGTCACCGGTGCTGTAGGCACCGCGTCCGGCGGATAAGCCGGAACGAAATACGTGGCGAGTCGCCCTCTGCCGGGGCCCAACGCGAGACAGCGGAACCTTCCGCCGGGATGGCCCCGGGGGGCCGCTCACTCCGCCCTGGTGTGCCTCAGCATGCTCCAGACGGTACGCACTACGTGACACCTCCGTCTGAACCCGGATACCTGAGGCCAACATAGCACGTTGGGCGCAGCTGTCAAGGGGCAGCGTTCCCTGGAGTAGGTCCCCCAGTGCCCGTCCCGGACCGGGCATCCTCCACCACCACGGGCAGGCCCGCGGCGGCCGCCCGCCCGAAGTCATCGTCGACCAGCACCGGCGGTATGCCCGCTCGGTCGAGGAGGCTGGCGGCGACACTGGCGCGGTACCCGGCCTGGCAGTGCACCCAGGTGGTCACCCGGGGAAGGCTTCCGAGGCGTGGGCCCAGCTCCCCCAGGGGGACCCAGGTCGCCCCGGGCAGGTGCCCCGCCCGCCACTCCTCCTCGGAGCGGACGTCCAGGATCGTCGGCGGCCGGGGGGAGTTGAGCTCGGCGGCGAGATCCTCCCACCTGGCCAAAGGGTAGCCGCGGCCGGCGTCGCCGAGGTCCTCCGGGAGGAGGACGGCGGCCGCGGGGCGGTCAATCCCTATGCGGGCCAGGTCCCGCTGCGCACCTGCCAGCTCCGTCTCGGAGCTGGCCGCCAAGGTGATGGGGGTGCCCCAGGGGACGACCCACCCCACATAGGTGGTGAAGTAGCCGGGGTCGTGCTCCACACCCACCGTGCCGGGGAGGTGGGAGTGTGCGTATTGGCGGCGGGGCCGCAGGTCGACGACCCACTCGCCGGCGCCGATCCGGGAGGGAATGTCCTGCGGGGTCACCCGGGGTGGAGGGGTGAGATCCAACGCGGCTGGGCCGGCCCGGTTCAGGAGCCCCATGTGGGAGTAGTAGCTCGGGTAGGCTCCCAGTCCGGACCGCAGCGTGCGGACGAACTCGTCCTCGTCCTCGATGCGGCAGGCCAAATTGGTCCGCCGCTCCTCCCCGATCCAGCTCCGCTGGCCGCCACTGCCGGGCGAGGACGCACAGAAGCTCCCGAAACCGTGGGTCGGGTGGACCTCGACCGACTCCGGGAGCTCGAAGGCCAGTCGCCGCACCGACCGGTGCTGGTGCCGGCTCAGCTCCTCGGTGCGGTCGGGCGCCACCAGGTCGGTCCGACCGACGGTGCCGAAGAGCATCGATCCCCCGGAGAAGACCGCGCGGTCCTCGGACCCCGGTCCCTGCAGCAGGTATGCGCAGTGCCCGGGGGTGTGGCCCGGGGTGGGCACCACCCTGATCCGGGACCGGCCCACCCTCCAGGTGTCCAGCTCGCGCGCCGGGCAGCAGTCGAAGCTGGCATCCTCCCCTCCGGCCACCACATAGGTCGCCCCGGTCCGCCGGGAGAGCTCCAGCCCACCTGTGACGTAGTCATTGTGCAGATGCGTCTCGAGGACCACCTTGACCCGCCAGCCCCGCCGGTCGAGGAGCCCGATGATGCGGTCCAGGTCGCGCTGGGGATCGATGACCGCCGCCTCCAGGTGGTCGGCGATCACGTAGCTGCGATCGCCCAGCTCGGGAGTCTCCAGGACCTCTACCTGCACGCCCGACCTCCACCAAGGACCGCCGGCACCCGGCCATCTCGCGACCTCTGGGCGCGAGTTTACCGTCCCCCAGCGGGGGCCGAGCTGAGGGCGTTCTGAGAGCCGGCGGCTGGGGCGCCGGCCGGTTCGGTAACGTTCCCCGACATGGATACCGGCAACTCCCCAGCCGAGAGGTGGGACGCCCACCTGCAGGGCGTGGTCGACTGCGTTGACGCGGCTCACCTCCGGGCCAGGGTGGAGCGGGGCGAGCACCTCCGGATCAAGTTCGGCATCGACCCCAGCGCCCCGGACATTCACCTGGGCCACACCGTGCCCATGCGGCTGTTGCGGCGCTGGCAGGCCCTGGGGCACACCCCGGTCCTGATCATCGGAGACGTCACCGCCCAGATCGGCGATCCCACGGGGCGCTCCGCCACCCGCCCCCAGCTCACTGCGGAGGAGGTGGCGGCCAACGCCAGGACCTACCTGGAGCAGCTCTTCACGGTGGTGGCCGAGTCCGGAGCCGAGGTGCGCTGGCAGAGCGAGTGGTTCGGGGCGTTCGCTCTCTCAGACGTCCTGCGCCTGGCGGGCACCGCCACCGTGGCCCAGCTCCTGCAGCGATCGGACTTCGGCCAGCGGATGGCGGAGGAGCGGCCGATCGGTCTCCACGAGCTGCTCTACCCGCTTCTCCAGGGGTACGACTCGGTGGCGGTGGCGGCCGATGTGGAACTTGGAGGGACCGACCAGCTCTTCAACCTCCTGCGGGGTCGGGAGGTGCAGCTGGCCTACGGGATGGCGCCTCAGGATGTGGTCACCGTGCCGCTTTTGGTGGGCATCGACGGCCAGCGCAAGATGAGCAAGTCGCTCGGCAACGCGGTGGGGGTGGCCGACGCGCCCGACGAGCAGTTCGGCCGCTTGATGTCGATCCCCGATGCCCAGATCCTTCCCTACCTGGAGCTGGCGACCTCCACCCCACTCACTGAGTCCCGGGAGCTGGCCCGCGAGCTGGGTGCGGGGACGCTGCTGCCCCGCGACCTCAAGGAGCTGATGGCGAGACGGGTGGTGGCAGAGTTCCACGATGAGGATGCCGCTGACAGGGCGGCCCAGGAGTTTGTGCGTCGCTTCCGCCTCAAGGAGCTGCCCTCGGAGATCGCCGAGGTGGTGATCCCGCCGGGACCGCTGGATCCGCGGGACCTGCTGGTCCGGGCGGGGATGGCGAGTTCTCGCAGCGCGGGACTGCGCCTTCTCAACCAGGGGGCGGTGCGCCTGGGAGACCACCGGCTTCCCGCGGCTCCAGAGCCCGTGGAGTTCCCTTCGGGAACCATCCTGCGGGTGGGCCCGAGGCGGGTGGTGAGGCTCGTCCTCTCCCAGGCGGCCCGACCCTGAGCCCTGCTCCGCGGACTGCTAGGCTTGAGGGCGGCGGTACACTTCAGGGAATGCATGTTCGTGCCGGCCGCCCCAGGCGGGGCAGGCGACGGAGGTAGGCGGTGTCAGGGCACTCCAAGTGGGCGGGGATCAAGCACAAGAAGGCGGTGGTCGACGCCCGGAAGGGCCAGACCTTCACCAAGGTGGCCAGCGAGATCACTGTGGCGGCCCGGGAGGGAGGCGGCGACCCAGCCGGCAACTTCCGGCTGCGCCTGGCCATCCAGAAGGCCCGCGAGGTCAACATGCCCGCCGACAACATCGAGCGGGCCATCAAGCGGGGGACGGGTGAGCTCCAGGGGGCGGCCATCGAGGAGATCCGCTACGAGGGCTACGGCCCCGGCGGGGTGGCGATCCTGGTGGACGCCCTGACCGACAATCGCAACCGCACGGTGGCCGGGCTGCGCAACCTGTTCACACGGTCCGGGGGTAGCCTCGGCGAGACCAACTCCGTGGCCTGGATGTTCAACCGCACAGGGCTGATAACGGTGGATCCAAAGGGCCAGGACCCCGAGCTGCTGGCGCTGGAGGCTATCGAACTGGGAGCCGACGACGTCCAGGTGGAGGGTGACCTCGTCGAGGTCTACGTGGCCCCCGAGCGGCTGGAGGAGCTCCGTCAGGCCCTGCTGGACGCCGGGCGGGTGGTGGAGCGGGCCGAGGTGACCATGCAGGCGACCAATCCCGTCGAGGTGGAGGCCAAGCATGCCGCGGCGGTGGTCAGGCTGCTGGAGGCGCTGGAGGAGCATGACGACGTCCGTGAGGTCCACTGCAACGCCATCCTCCCCGACGACGTCCTGGCCGAGGTCTGACCTGCGGGGCGCGCGGAGGCGGGGTATTGCTGGTCCTGGGGCTTGACCCGGGCCTGGCCCTGACCGGCTGGGCGCTGGTGGAGGGCGAGGGAGGGCGGCTGCGGCTGCGAGGCTCCGGCTGCCTCACCACCCAAGCTCAGCTGAGCGAGCCGCAGCGGCTGCTTGCTCTGTCCCGGCAGGCCGAGGAGCTGCTGGCGATGGCCGGTGCCGAGGTGGTGGCGGTGGAGAGACTCTTCTTCCAGCGCAACGTCTCCACGGCGATGGCTGTCAGCCAAGCCCGCGGCGTGCTGCTCTGCGCCGCCGCGCGCCGCGGGCTCCAGGTGGCCGAGTACACCCCAGGCGAGGTGAAGCGGGCGGTCACCGGATCCGGCTCGGCGGACAAGCGCCAGGTGGCCCGGATGGTCCAGCTGATCCTCGGGGCCAAGGTCCCGACCACACCGGACGATGTCACCGATGCCTGCGCTGTGGGGATCTGCCACCAGCACGCCAGCGGGCTTCGCCTGGCACTCGCCGCGAGTCGCGCTTGATCGCCTCGCTCCGGGGCGCGGTCGGCCGGGTCGACGAGGAGTCCGTGGTGATCGAGGTTGCCGGCGTCGGGTATCAGGTGTTCGTCCACCAGCGAACGGCTGCTCAACTGCGTGCCGCGGTGGGGGAGGTCAGGCTTGACGTCCATACCGTGGTCCGGGACGACGCCATCGCCCTGTATGGCTTCCTCGACCCCCAGGAGCTGGTCTTCTTTCGCCACCTGCTGGGGGTGGAGCGCATCGGCCCCAAGGCCGCGCTCGCCATCCTCTCGCGCACCGAGTGGGGGGTTCTGGCCGAGGCCATCGCCGCCGAGGACCACGGCGTGCTGGCCGCGGTCCCCGGGATCGGAGTCAAGACGGCGAGACGGATAGTCCTGGAGCTGAAGGGAACGGTCGACCAGATGGGGATCGCCCGGCCTCCGGGAGGAGCGCCGTCCGGTGGGGCTCCGGTGGAGCGGGCGGTAGATGCGCTGGTCCAGCTGGGCTTCTCCGCACCACAGGCGCGGGAGGCGGTGGGAGCTGGTCTCGCCGCCGCACCGCGGGAGGAGGCGCGCTCGGTCGAAGACCTGGTGAGGGACGCATTGCAGCTGCTCGGCTCCAGGGAGCTGCGCCGGTGAGCGAGCCCGACAGCATCTACGAGCCGCAGGTCGGCCCCGACGAGCCGGAACTCGATCGCCAGCTGCGGCCGCAGCGGCTCTTGGAGTTCGTGGGTCAGGAGCAGGTCAAGGATCAGCTGGCCATCCTCCTGGAGGCCGCCCGCATGCGCGGGGAGTCGGTGGAGCACCTCCTGCTCTGTGGACCACCGGGGCTGGGGAAGACCACCCTGGCCAACATCGTGGCCTTGGAGATGGGGGTGAACCTCAGGGTCACCAGCGGCCCGGCCCTGGAGCATCAGGGTGCCCTGGCGAGCCTGTTGACCAGCCTGGGCGAGCGTGACATCCTCTTCATCGACGAGGTCCACAGGCTCCAGCGGGCGGTGGAGGAGAGCCTCTACCCGGCCATGGAGGAGTTCGCCTTCGACTTCGTTTCAGGCAAGGGGGCCGGAGCCCAGACGCTGCGCCTCGCGCTGCAGCGCTTCACCGTGGTAGGGGCCACAACCCGGGAGGGGATGCTCTCGGCACCCCTTCGGGACCGCTTCGGCGCCACCTTCAGGCTCGACTTCTACACTCCGGATCAGCTGCTGGCCATCGTCTCGCGCTCCGCGCGGCTCCTCCAGGTGGAGGCGGACCAGGATGCTCTGGCCCTGATCGCGGCCCGGTCCCGGGGAACCCCGAGGATCGCCAACCGGCTGCTGCGCCGAGTGCGTGACTTCGCCCTGGTGCGCGGCGCCGGTGCGGTCACGAGGGTGGCCACGGAGGCGGCCCTGGATCTCCTGGAGGTCGACTCGCTGGGGCTCCAGGACTCCGACCGCCGCCTTCTGCGGCTCATCTGCACCAGCTTCGGCGGAGGGCCTGTGGGGCTCGGGACGCTGGGCGCGGCCCTCTCCGAGGAGCCGCACACCCTGGAGGAGGTGGTGGAGCCCTACCTCCTTCAGCTGGGCCTGCTGCAGCGTACCCCCCGCGGCCGGATGGCCACCGCCGGCGCCTACCGCCATTTGGGGATGGCGCCACCTCCCCATCTGGTCGCTCCGTCCTCGGAGCCCCCTCTCTTCCCGGCGGAGTGAGGGCCCCGCGATTCCGGCCCGAGGGGGAGTGGCGAGCCGGTCCGGCTAGAATCTAGAACTCGCGATGACCAGCAACCCAATGCGGCGGGCTCAACACTCTTGATCCGGATCAACCGGTGGTGGCTGGGGCTTGTCTTCGTGCTGGTCGTGGGGGCCATAGTCGTGGATGCCTACCCCCAGATCTACAACCTTCTGGTGCGCCACAAGGCGGTCACCGCCTCGTATCCGGCGAATCAGCACCCGTCCCTGCTCGGGGCCCAGCCCTACATCCACAAGGGTCTCGACCTGCAGGGAGGCACCTCGCTCACCCTCGCCATCTGCCTCGGGCCCAACAACCCGCCGGGGATCGGCTGTCGCACCGGCCTCCCCAAGGGGAAGACCCTGGCCGAAGCTCAGTCGGCCAGCCTCACCATCATCCAGCGGCGGGTGAACTCGCTGGGAGTGGCCGACACCCAGGTTCAGGCCCAGGGGAGCAACCAGATCCTGGTCCAGCTCCCCGGGGTGGGCATCGGCCAGGCCCTCAAGACCCTGGGGTCCACCGCCCAGCTGCATTTCGCCGTGGCGGTGCCGGGCAAGCCCACCGTCAACGGTCAACCAGGCACCTGCACCACCCAGACCTGCATCGACCAGAACCAGCTGGTCCCCAGCAGCTGCTTCCCCCCGGGGCACGCCAAGCCCAGCTGTCAGTTCAACAGCACCGCCGACTACCCGGTGTCGTCCACGGGGGCCGCGTACCACTGGAAGATCATCAAGAACCTACCCGCCTCGGCTGTCGCCTCCGCCGCGGTGGGCCAGAACCCGGGCGGCGGTTACGCCGTGGACATCACCTTCGACAGCCAGGGGGCGTCGGTCTGGAGCCAGGTCACCACCAAGGCCTGTGCCAACAACCCGCTCTGCAGCACCACGGGGACGGGCGGCTCGTGTTCCACCCCACCGCCCCCCTCCGCCCAGGTGGCGATCTTCCTGGACAACGAGATTTTGACCGCGCCCTGCGTCGAGGGGCCCAGCAGCAACCAGACTGAGATCACCGGGAACTTCACCTTCAACTCGGCTCAGGCGCTGGTCAACGACATCAACGCCGGGGCGCTCCCGGCTCAGATCGGCGTCCTGCAGTCGACGACTGTGTCCGCCACCTTGGGCCGGCAGTCGGTCGCCCAGAGCCTGAGGGCCGGAGCCCTGGGGTTGGCCCTGGTGATCATCTTCATGATCGCCTACTATCGCTTCCCCGGCTTCCTGGCCAGCGTCGCCCTCATCTGCTACGCGCTCATCGTCCTGGCGGTCTACGAGCTCATCCCGGTGGTCATCACCCTGCCGGGCCTGGCCGGCTTCATCCTCAGCGTGGGGATGGCCGTCGATGCCAATGTGCTGATATTCGAGAGAACCAAGGAGGAACTGCGCCAGGGAAGGCCCCTGGAGCTGGCCGTGGAATACGGCTTCCGCCGGGCCTGGCCGGCGATCCGTGACTCCAACATCGCGACCATGATCACCTGCACCGTCCTGTACTTCTTCGGGGCGGCGGACGTGCAGGGCTTCGCCCTCACCCTCTTCATCGGGGTGGCCGTGAGCATGTTCTCGGCCATCGTCATCACCCACTCGCTGCTGCACTACGTCCAGCGCTGGTTCGCCTTCGCCCGCCGACCTACCCGCTACACCCGGATCGTGCCCACCGACCGCCTCAAGGCCACCTTCAGCTCCGGCAGCCGGTTCGACGTCGTCACCCACCGCAACTGGTACTTCGCAGCCTCCCTCATCGTGATCGTGCCCGGGATCATCACCATCCTGTTCGCCGGGTTCAACCTCGGCATCGACTTCACCGGCGGTGACTCGATCAGCGTGCAGCTGCACCAGCCGACCACCGCGGCCGCAGTCCAAAAGGTGGTGACGGACACCTACCGGCCCAGCCATCCCCAGGTGCTGGCCGAGTCGAATCACTACTACTCGATCACCACCCAGCCGATCGCGGCCAGTGAGCTCACGAGGATCAACCAGGCCCTCGACCAGAACTTCGGGATCACCAAGGATCACTCGGGCTCGCTCAACCTCAGTGAGAGCACGGTCGGCCCCACCATCGCCAGCAGCCTGGTGGTCAGTTCGGTTCTGCTGGTGATCGTGGCCGCCGCCCTCATCTCCGTCTACCTGGGCTTCCGCTTCTCCCAGACGATGATCAGCGCCCGCCGCTTCGCCCTCTGTGCCATGGCGGCCCTGCTGCACGACGTCTTCGTCTTGGTCGGGTTGTGGGCCATCCTGGGGCACTTCAGCCAACTGGGCTCGGTAAACGCCCTCTTCGTCAGCGCGGTGCTCACCGTGGTCGGATTCTCCGTCCACGACACCATCGTGGTCTTCGACCGGATCCGGGAGAACCTGCGGGTCCAGGGGCCGAGGATGACCTTCGACCAGGTGGTCAACCTCTCGATCGCTCAGACCATGTCCCGCTCCCTGAACACCTCGCTGACGGTTCTCTTCGTGCTGCTCACCCTGGTGCTTCTGGGAGGGGCCTCGGTCCAGGGGTTCGTCCTCGCCCTGCTCATCGGAATCTTCTCGGGAACCTACTCCTCGATCTTCAATGCCGCCACCCTCCTCACCGCCTGGCGGCAGCTCGACCGCCAGGCGGTGGTCCGTCGAGGCGGCAGTTCTCGGGTAGCGGCGATCCCCGCCACCCGGCGCTGAGCGTCGACCCCCGGTGGGTTGGACATGACGGGGGAGCCGGGGTCAAAGACCGACCCCGCCCGTCTCAGGAGCCTGGTGCAGGCACCGATCTCGGAGCTCGGCCTCACTCTGCTGGGGCTCTCCTGGGCCGGCGGGCGCCGCGGTGCGACACTGCGGGTGACCGTGGATCGGCCCGGCGGGGTCACTGTGGACGAGTGCGGTGCCGCCAGCCTGGCCATCTCCGCGGTGCTCGACGTGCACGAGGCCGAGCTCCCCGAGTCCTACTCGCTGGAGGTCAGCTCCCCCGGGGCTGAGCGGATGCTGACCACCGAGGAGGACTTGCGGTCCAGCCTTGGGCGCCGCCTCCGGGTCGTGGTGGCGCGGTCCGGACAGGAGGCGGTCATCGAGGGACGTCTGACCGCCGTCTCCGACCGGCTGCTGGAGCTGGAGGCCCGGCGCCGCAGCGGTCGGCCCCAGCGGATCGAGCTCGAGCGGTCGGACCTGGTATCCGCCCAGGTGGTGGTGGACCTATGACCCCTCCGCGGGGCGTCTCTCCGGGAGGGCTGGACGCGGCGCTGGCGGCAGTTTGGGAGGAATTGGGCGTCGACCCCGCCCGGCTCATGGAGGAGGTGTCCCTCGCCCTCTCCGAGGCGCTGGCCGAGTCGGGCAGCCCGGTGGCCGGCCAGGTCGCCGTGCGGCTGGCCCAAGGCGGTGAGGTGGAGGTGGTGTCGATCGGCGAGGGGGAGCCGGCACCCATCTCCCTGGCGCCCCAGGTGGTGGCGCGGGCGGCTCGGCTGGCCCGGGTCCGCCTCGCCCGGCAGCTGGAGGAGACCAGGCGCGACCGTTTGGCCGCGGAGGCGGTGGAGCATCGCGGGCAGCTCATGGACGGGGTGGTGGAGCGCCGGGCGGGAGGCACCTGGTTCCTGCGGGCCGGTCACCTGCAGGCGGTGCTGGGTCCGAGCGAGCAGATCCCCGGTGAGCGCCTGGCGCTGGGGCGCCACCTCAAGGTCGTCCTGCTGGAGTCCCGCCGCGGGGGGCCGGAGATGATCGAGGTGCGGGCCTCGCGCACGTCTCCCCTCCTTCTGCGCCGCCTCCTGGAGATAGAGGTCCCGGAGGTCGCCTCCGGGGAGGTCGTCATACGGGCGGTCACCCGCGAGCCGGGCGTGCGGGCCAAAGTCGCGGTGGAGTCACTCAGGCCCGGCCTGGACCCCAAGGGTGCCTGCATCGGGCCGAAGAGCACCCGGATCCGGGCGGTGGTGGGGGAGCTGGCGGGGGAGGAGGTGGACATAGTCGAGTGGGCGGATGACGCCGCCACCTTCGTGGCCTCGGCCCTGGGCCCGGCACCGGTGGTCGGCGTCCGCCTCGACCAGGAGGGCCACCGGGCGGTGGTCGAGGTGGCTCCCGAGATGCTCTCGCTGGCGATCGGCAAGGAGGGACGGAACGCCCGCCTGGCGGCCCGGCTCACGGGGTGGCGCATCGACATCCGGGTGCCCGGGACGGAGCCGTGACCGGAGGCGCGGGGCCGGCCGGCGGTCGGGCCCCCGGCCAAGCCGCCAGCGCCCACCGGAGGTGAGCACGGCCGACCTGGCGCCGGGAACCCGGCCATCCCACAAGCGTCCGGCGCACCTGCCCCTGCGGACCTGCGTGGGCTGCCGCGAGAGGCGCTCAAAGTGGGAGATGATCCGGTTGTGCCGGACCGGTGAGACCATGGACCTGGACCCAGAGGGGAAGGCCGCCGGACGGGGGGCATACATCTGTGCCAAGATGGAGTGCTGGGAGGCGGCCAAGCGTAGGCGGGCGTTGCAGCGGGCGCTGCGCCTTCCGGCCGGAGTGCCAGTTCCCGGCCGTGTGGCTGGCCTGGTGGCCGGTATGATCTCCAATTCGACCCCAGAGACCGGATGGGGCCCCGCCCAGGGGCCGGAGGAAGTGCTATCGCGAAGCTGAAGAGGGTGGAACTCCCCGACAATCTCACGGTCAAGTCGCTGGCCGAGGCTCTCGGGGTTTCCTCCGCTGAGGTGTCGAAGGCCCTGCTGCAGCGGGGAATCCTGGCCACCATCAACCAGTCCATCGATCTCGGCACCGCTCGGCTGGTGGCCGAGGCGCTGGAGATCGAGTTGGCCGAGGCCGCCGCGCAGGAGGCACCGGCCAGCGCGCGGGTGGTTCGCGATGGAGGCCGGAAGGGCCTCTCGCCCCGGCCCCCCGTGGTGACGGTCCTGGGGCATGTGGACCACGGCAAGACCAGCCTGCTGGATGCCATCCGCGAGTCCAACGTGGCGGCGCGGGAGGCCGGCGGCATCACCCAGAGGATCGGTGCATCGGTGGTGCGGCGGGAGGGGAGGCTGATCACCTTCATCGACACCCCGGGCCACGCTGCCTTCACCGCAATGCGGGCCAGGGGTGCCAACATCACCGACCTGGCGGTGCTGGTCGTGGCCGCCAACGATGGGGTGATGCCGCAGACCGAGGAGGCCATCCAGCACGTGCGCAACTCCGGGGTCCCCATCCTGGTGGCCATCAACAAGATCGACCTGGAGGATGCCCACCCCGACCGGGTGAAGCAGCAGCTCGCCGAGCACGGGGTGGTGGTGGAGGACTTCGGCGGAGACGTGGTCAGCGTCCCCGTCTCCGCGAAGACCGGAGAGGGCTTGGACCACCTCCTGGAGATGATCCTTCTGGTCACCGACCTCAATCCCCCGATGGCCGATCCGAACGCTCCTGCGGAGGCCGTGGTGATCGACTCCCAGATGGACAGGGGCCGGGGGCCGGTGGCGTCGGTCCTGGTGCAGGAAGGGACCCTGCGCCGCCAGGACCACTTCGTGGTGGGGGCGGTCGCCGGACGGGTCCGGGACCTCATAGACGACACCGGCAAGCGCATCGACGGTTGCTCTCCCGGGCTTCCCGCTCAGGTGGCCGGTCTGCCCGAGGTGGCGGTCGCGGGGGACCGGCTTCTGGTGGTGGCCAGCGAGAAGGAGGCGAAGGCGCGGGCCGAGGCCGCCAGGGCGGCTGTACGCCAGGGGCGCGTGGACGCCCGCCGGGTGAGCCTGGCGGAGCTCAGCCGCCAGGGCGAGGAGCAGCTTCGCGACCTGGATCTGGTGGTGAAGGCGGACACCCACGGGGCCCTGGAGGCGCTCCGTTCCACTCTGGTCAAGTTCTCCGACCCCACAGTCCGCCTGAGGCTGGTCTACGAGGGCGTTGGCCCCATAAGCGAGGCCGACGTCGATCTGGCGGCGGCCGCCAACGCCATCGTCGTGGGCTTCAACGTCCGGCCCGATGTGGGCGCGCGGGCGGCCGCCGAGCGGCAGGGAATCGACGTGCGGACCTACGACGTGGTCTACCAGATCACCGATGACATCGAGCGGGCCATCCAAGGCATGCACGAGCCCACCTTCGAGGAGGTGTTCGAAGGCCGGGCCGAGGTCAAGATGCGGATCCGCGTGCCCCGGAGCGGCATGATCGCCGGCTCGCAGGTGACCGAGGGCAAGCTCACCAGAGGCTCGACCGTGGTGGTCAGACGGGATGGCAAGGAGGTGCAGCGGGCCCGGATCGAGTCCCTGCGCCGGTTCAAGGACGACGTGCGCGAGGTGGCCGCCGGGTACGAGTGCGGCATCGACCTGGGCGCCTACCAGGACTTCGCAGAGGGTGACGTTCTGGAGTCCTATGTGGTGCAGCAGCGCAATCGCTGACGGCGGTGGCGGGGTCGGCAGATGAGCCCTGCCTCCCCGAGCCACCGGCGGGAGCGGCTGAACGCGCAGCTGCGCCAGGAGCTGGCGTTGGCTCTCGCCCAGGACGTGAAGGACCCCCGGCTGAGCCTGGTGTCGGTGCTCGAGGTGGACTGTGCTCCCGACCTGTCGGTGGCGTTGGTGCGGGTGAGCTCCCTGGGGGACGACGCCGAGCGGCGGCGCAACCTGGTCGCCCTCAAGGGGATGACCGGGTACCTGCGGCACCTTCTCGGCGATCGGCTGGAGAACCTCCGGCGGGTCCCCAGGCTCGACTTTCGGCTGGACGACTCGATAGTCCGCGGCACCAGGGTGAACCAGCTGCTCCACTCCCTGGCCTCCGAACCCGGGTCTTCTCCCGATGATTGAGAGCCTGCCGGCGATCACCGCGGCTCTGGACGAGCAGGAGGACTTCGTGCTGGTCGCCCACCAGGACGCTGACGCTGACTCATTGGGGTCCGCCCTGGCCTTTGCCGAGTATCTTGACCAAAGGGGAAAGCGGGTTGCCGTTCTGGCTCCCAAGCCGGTTCCCCAGGGGCTCTCCTACCTGCCCGGATTCGCCCGCGTGAATCGGGAGGAAATCTCTGCGGGATCCACCGTGATCGCCTTCGACGCCGGCAGTCCGTCGCGCTTCGGCGACCTGGGGCCGCGCATCGCCGAGGCTCCTCTCACCATCCTCTTCGACCACCACATCAGCAATGACGGGTTTGGCGATCTCGGGGTGGTCGACCGTCAGGCTGCGGCCACCGGAATGGTGGTGCTGTCCCTGCTGCAGAGCTGGGGGGCGGAGATCACGCCGGACATGGCGACCAACCTGTACGCGGCCATCTTCACCGACACCGGTGGGTTCCGGCACGACAACACCTCCGGGCCGGTCCTGCACGCGGCAGCCGAGTTGGTGGATCTGGGGGCTGACCCGGCCTTCGTGGCGCTGCGCTCGTACAAGTGGAGGCCCGCCTCCACCCTGCGTCTGCAGGCGCTGGCCGCCAGCGCCGCCCGCTACGAGCTGGACGGCCGACTCATCTGGACGGCCGTGACCCAGCGGATGCTGCGGGAGGCGGGAGCGGCGCTGGAAGAGACCGAAGGGATCATCGACCTGCTTCAGACCCTGGACACCATGCTTTGCGCCGTCCTGTTCAAGGAGGCGGGGGAGGGGGTGACCAAGGTGAGCCTCAGGACGCGCGGGCGGCTGGCGGCCCACGAGCTGGTGGCCGACCTCGGCGGTGGGGGACACTTCCGGGCGGCAGGCGCCGAGCTCCATTCGGGTCTGCTGGAGGCCGAGGAGGCCGTGCTGCGGCGAGCGCGAGCCGCGGTGCTGGAGGCGGGCGCGGAGTGACAGCTCCGGTGGACGTGCTCCCCAACCCGCTCCGCCGCACCGGCCGACCGCCGGGGGTGACCGGGGTGCTCAATCTGGCCAAGCCAGCCGGGATCACCTCGTTCGCCGCCATCCGGGACGCCAGACGGGCGCTCGGCGAGCGACACATCGGGCACGCCGGCACCCTCGACCCGGCGGCCACCGGGGTGCTGCCGCTGTGCGTGGGGCGGGCCACCCGACTCGTGGAGTACATCCTGCGCGAGCCCAAGACCTACAGGGCGCGCCTCCGGCTGGGCGAGACGTCCGACACCGGGGATCTCGAGGGGGAAGTCCGGCCCGGCTCCTCCGCCGCGGCGCTGGACCGAACCCAGGTGGAGCAGGCGCTGGCGGGGTTCGTGGGCAGGATCGAGCAGGTCCCCCCGATGCATTCCGCCGTGCGCCACCAGGGGCGCCACCTCTACGAGCTGGCCCGGCAGGGGGTGACCGTGGAGCGTAGGCCCCGGGTTGCCGAGATCCACAGCATCCAGGTCCTGTCGTTCACCCCCGGCGAGGTGGCAGAGGCCGAGGTCGAGGTGGTCTGCGGCAAGGGTACCTACCTCAGGGTGCTGGCCACCGACCTCGGGGAGCGGCTGTCCGTAGGGGGGGTGCTGGGGTGGTTGGAGCGGACCGCCTACGGACCCTTCCATCTGGAGCAGGCGGTTTCGGTCTCCCAACTGCTGGAGGCGGACGATCCCCGGTCGCTCCTCCTGCCCCCGGAGGCCGCGGTGGAGCGGATGCCTCGGGTCGACCTCCTGCCCGGAGCCGCCGCCGCCGTCCAGCGCGGACAAGGGGCCTGGCTGCAGCGGGGTCCCCAGGGAGAGCAGGCGGCGGGGGAGGTGAGGGCCCATGGTCCGGACGGCCGGCTCCTGGCGGTGGGCACCCTCGCCGGCCTGCGATTCCAGCCTCTCAAGGTGATCGCCCCCGTCGGTGGCTGACCTGGGGGTCGGGGTGCCGGCCGTCTTCGGGACCCCACTGAACGGTGTGCCCGCCGAGGGCCCGGCGGCCGTCGTGGCGGTGGGGAATTTCGACGGGGTGCATCTGGGCCACCAGCGGCTCCTCCAGGCGGCGCGCGAGATGGCCGGCCGCCGGGGGACGGTGGTGGCCGTGACCTTCGAGCCCCATCCGGCGCACCTCCTGCGCCCGCAGTCGGTGCCCGGCCTTCTCACGCCGCTGCGCCTCCGCCGGCGCCTGCTGGCCGAGGCCGGCGTGGATCAGGTGCTGGTCATTCCCTTCAACGACCGTCTGCGGGCGCAGGAGCCGGGGGAGTTCCTCTCGCGCTTGCGCCATCACCTGGCGGTCGTCGGGTTGGCAGCCGGTCCTCGGCTCTCCCTGGGTCGGGACGGAACCGGGGGTGTGGACTTCGTCCGTGCCTATGCCGCGAAGCACCGGCTCAGGCTCGAGGTCGTGGACCAGGTGGTGGTGGGTGGGGTGGCCGTGAGCAGCTCGGAGCTTCGGCGCCTGCTCCAGCAGGGCCGGGTCTTCGAGTACCCGCTCCTCACCGGTCACCCCTTCCAGGTGATGGGGGAGGTGGTCAGGGGCGACGGGCTGGGCCGGGTCCTGGGCTTCCCGACCGCCAATCTCCGGACCCTGCCGGCCCAGCTCCTACCCCCCGATGGTGTCTACGTCATGACCTGGAGGCCGGCCGCGGGGGGAGAGTCACGGCCGGCGGTGGGAAGCGTCGGCATGCGGCCGCACTTCTCCGGTCGCGACCGGCGCTTCGAGGTCCACGGGCTCGGTCCCACCCCCGACCTCTATGGCCAGGAGCTGATAGCGGAGGTCCTGGAGCGAGTCCGGGGCCAGGAGACCTTCCGCTCCGACGCGGAGCTGGTGGCGAGGATGGCGGAGGACCGCCGCCAGGCGGAGGAGTTCTTCTCGAAACGGCCCTGAAGGGCCCGCGGATCAGGCCGTGCGGGGCCGGGTGCCCGCCGAGGCCAGGGCGGCGAGGATCACCGCCAGCACGATCGCCACCAGAATGCTCCCGTACTTGCCGGAGGTGTGGCCCTCTCCCAGGATCGCCAGGGTGACGAAGCCACCGATGAGGCTCCCGGCCAGGCCGGCGATGACCCGGACGGTGGCCGCAGCTCCCCGCGACTGGCGGATGTAGAGGGCCCCGATGACAACCCCGATGACGATGAAGGCGATGACGTGGAGCACTTGGTTCAACCTCCCTCTGGCAGTGACGACGGCTCTGGCGTGGACGCGGAACTGGAATTTAGCAGAGCGCAACCTTCAAGATGTGGGGCGCCTGCGGGCCGCAGCGGCTTGGGCTGCGCCCCGAAGGCCGCTCATCCCTGGGTGACTCTCGGCTGACGGATCGTCTCATCTCCGCCTGTGCCAATGGTAGCGGTGTGGGAGGTGGCCACGAGCTGGTCGATGGCCGCCGCCCGAGCCTGCATCTCCCGCGTGCGCTCCCGGGCCGCCTCCAGCATCCGGCCCACGTCCCCCATCTCCCGGGAGATCCCGGTCATCGACTCGCCGATGCGCGCTGAGGCCCGGGCCGCGGAGTACTGGGCCCGGAACACGTCCTTCTGGCTGCGGAAGCCCTCCACCCTTGCCTTGAGGCGCTGGGTTGCCAGCTCCAGGCGCGCCTCCTGCTCTCGGAGGCCAGCCACCTGCAGCTCCAGGGAGGCGAGCTGGGCGGCGGCGGCCTGGGCCCTGGTGAGGAAGATCCTGGCCAGGTCCTCGCGCCCGGATAGGAGGGCCTGGCGGGCGTGCTCCCGGAGCCGACCCTGGCTCTCGCGAAACCTCTTGGCCTGGAGCTCCAGCCGCTTGTGGGAGGTCACCACCTCGGCGATCCCCCGGCGGGCTTGCTGGAGGGCGTCGGCCTGTCTGCGGTAGGCGGCTTCCAAGGCCTCGAGGGGATCTTCGGTCCGGCTACCCAGGGCGTGGGCCCGTTGAAAGACCAGGCGGGCCAGGCGATGGCCCACCTTGGTCCGCAGCCCGAGACCCAACAGGGCGAGGATGAGGCCGCCCGCCAGGGCATCGACAAACAACGGCTGAACCACCTCCGCGACCTGCTCTCGGCCATGGTAGCGCCGTTGGCCAAGCGGCCCCGAAGATGCCTCTCTGCGTCGGTTCCCAGGAAACGGGTATATAGAGGTTGCATGCAGCGCAAATTGGGCACCGACGTCGGGCTCACGGCCCGGATGTTCCTCACCCTGTTCCTCTTGGCGGTCGTCTACCTGGCCTTCATCGGGGTCCTGCTGCTGCTGCACACGGGCATCGTCACCATCGTGGTGGTGGTGGCCGTGCTGCTGGTGGCCCAGTACTACTTCTCGGACCGCATGGTGCTCTCCGCGCTCCACGCCCAGGTCGTCACCCCCCAGCAGTACCCCCAGCTGCATGACATCGTGGGCCGGCTGGCCCAGCTCACCGGTATGCCCATGCCCAAGGTGGCTGTCATCCCGTCCCGGGTGCCCAACGCGCTGGCCACCGGTCGCAACCCTAAGAACGCCGTGGTGGCCGTGACCACGGGCATCCTCGACCAGCTGGAGCCCAAGGAGCTGGAGGCGGTGCTGGCCCACGAATTCAGCCATGTGATCCACCGTGACGTGAAGGTCATGGCCATGGCCGGGTTCTTCGCCACCGTGGCCTCCCTCATCGTGCAGTCGGGGATGTGGTTCGGCATGTTCGGCGGCTTCGGCTACGGCGGTGGGTACGGCCGCGGGCGGGGCTCGGACGAAGGGGAGGGGATGATCGTCATCATCCTGGTGGCGGCGGTCGTGTGGGCCATCAGCTTCGTCCTGATCAGGGCCCTCTCCCGCTACCGGGAATACGCCGCCGACCGGGGGTCGGCGATCATCACCCAGGAGCCGTCCCAGCTCGCCTCGGCGCTGCAGAAGATCAGCGGAGTGATGACCAGGATCCCCAGCCGGGACCTCCGGCAGGTGCAGTCAGCCAACGCCTTCATGATCTTCCCGGCCATCGCTGCTGGCAAGGGGAGCCTGGCGGAGGTGTTCTCCACCCACCCCTCGCTGGAGCACCGGCTGGCCAAGCTCCGCGAGCTGGAGGCGAAGATTTCCGGTTAGAGTTGGGGCGTGGGATTCCTCGACTCGATCCTCGGCCGGACCAAGCTTCCCAAATCCAACGAAGACAAGATCTTCGCCATGAGCACCGCCATGCTCACCCTGGAGACCGCGGCCGGGCTCCAGCCCACAGGGCGGGTGGGGGTGGTGTTCCGCTCCCTCCCCAGCGGACGGTTCCAGCGGCTGACCGCCGACACGGTGGCCATGCTCGGCTTGCAGGACAAGGCGTCCCCGGAGGACGCCCTCACGGTGCGCGAGGTCAAGGACGACCTGGGGTTCGAATGGCTTCTGGTGGAGGGCAAGCAATTCGACACCACGCTGGCCGCCCTGCACGCTGTCGCCACGGGGCTCTTGGACGAGGGGCTGGGGGACTGCCTGCTGGCGGCGGTCTTCCCCTTCACCTCGGCCTCTGGGCCGGTCTACTGGATCTACGGCTACAAGGAGGCCACCTTCTACCCCTTCGTTCCCACCGGGGACCGCCGTCGGGACAACGCCACCGAGATGCGGCTGGCGGCGGTGGCCAAGGAGGACCTACCCGTGGAGCCCGACCTGGAGCGCTGGTACGCCCTCTGGGGCGTGCCGGTCTGAGCTCAGGCCGGGCTGGCCGGGGCGTCCACCACGTTGCCGTCCTCGGACAGCAGCGCGGTGGCCTCCTCCAGGGTCATGTCCTCTGAAGGCAGGACCACGTCAGACGGCACCAGGTCGTCCGCAGGCACCTTGGTTCCATGGGCGCGGACGAAGTTGAGCAGGGCTGCCAGAGCGGTCCGGTAGGTGTCCTGGTCCTGCCCTGATATGGCGTCCGAGAGGGCGCGGTCCAGCGGCTCCAACTGCGGCTGCTCGGAGACCGCCAGTCGGTACTGGTCCTCGCCCTGGATGCGCACCACCACCGTGGCCCTGGAGGAGTCCGAGGGAGCGGTCGGTGGTGCCGCCGCCGGAGTTGGGGCCGCCGGCGCTGCCGCCTCTAGCTTGGGTGCCTCGGCGGGGGCACCCAGGACCTCCTGCTTCAGCTGCGCGAGTTGGGCGTCCACCTCGGAGGTGGCCAGCCCGCTCCTTAGCTGGCGCTCGATGTCATCCCCGGAGGTGATCCCGATCTGGTCCAAGGTGCCGCTGTCCACCAGGGAGTCGATGGCGGCGGCCCGAGCCTGCATCTGCTGGGTCTTGTCCTGGGCGCGCTCCATCATGAGGTTCACGTCGGCCATGTGCTCGCTGAGCCCGGTCACCGCCTCGCCCACCTGGGTGGTGGCCTTGGCCGCCGAGTACTGAGCCTTCATCGTCTCGCGCTGGGTGCGGAAGGCCTCGACCTTGGCCTGCAGTTTCTGGGCGGTCAGCTCCAGCTTCTGCTCCTGATCCTTCATCTGAGCGATCTGGACCTGCAGACTCTGGAGCTGGTTCTGGGCGTCCTGGGCGCGGGTGAGGGCCAGGCGGGCGAGGTCCTCCCGGCCCTGCTGGAGGGCCAGCTTGGCCTGCCCCTGGAGCTTCTCCTGGCTCTGCTGCAACTGGGCGGCCTGGATCTCCAGCCGCTTCTCGGAGGTGAGGACGTCGGCCACGCTCCGCCTAACCTGCTGGAGGGACTCCATCTGCTTCTGGTAGGAGAGGTCCAGCGCTTCGACCGGGTTCTCCGCCCGATCCAGGACCTTGTTGGCCTTCTGCTGGAACAGGTCCGACATCCGCCGCATGATGCTCATTGCCGTCTCCTTGGCACAGGTGGGCTCGTTCCCTCCAGATGGGATGTTAGCGGTTCCCGAGCTTCGACCCCAGGTCCCTCAGGCCAGTCGCCAGCCTCGGGTGCCCGCCCGATCAGGGCGGACGAGCACCACCTCACCAGGATCCTCCGGATTGATCACCCCCAGGACCAGGACCTCACTCCGGAACCCGGCCACCCGGCGTGAGGGCAGGTTGACCACGGCGAGCACCTCGGAGCCGACCAGCTCCTCGGGCCGGTAGTGCCGGGTCAGCTGGGCGCTGGACTGGCGGACACCGATCTCGGGACCGAAGTCCACCTCCAGCTTGATCGCTGGTTTGCGGGCCTCGGGGAACGGGACCGCGCTCCGGACCACCCCGGAGCGGATCTCCACCGCGCTGAATTGGTCGAAATCGATTTCCGGCAATGCGTCTTCGGGCATGGCTCAGCTCACCTCCGAGAAGTCAAGGGTTAGGGCCGCCTCCCGGTATACTCGCCAGCGGGCGGGTACCGAAGTGGTCAAACGGGGCTGACTGTAAATCAGCTGGCGTCGCCTACAGAGGTTCGAATCCTCTCCCGCCCACGCCCAGGTAGCTCAGTGGTAGAGCGCTTCCTTGGTAAGGAAGAGGTCGCGGGTTCAATCCCCGCCCTGGGCTCC
>JAJYWQ010000019.1 GCA_021791415.1 bacterium
ACATGCCCGCACCTTGACTCTGTGGAGACCCCTGCCCCTTCTTGGACCCTTCCGAGCTGCCCCCAAAGGCCGCTCTCAGGTGGGGAATTTCAGTGATCAGCTCTGGGGAGTTTCAGATGATCCCTAGCAAGCGCTCAATAAGGATGAGCTGTGGACCAAGCTGCAAGCGCTGTTGCGCCAGCCCGGCTCCTCCGGCTGGTCAGCCTGCCAGGCTTGCCCGGCTGAAGGCCCAGATTGCCCTCGCTGGTCCGAATAGGTTGTTCCCCTGCTTGACGGCGGATGTTCCGGCGGACAACAACCGCGTGGATCGCGACCTCCGTCTGATGCTGCGCAAACGTAAGCGGTCATATGGCAGCAAGTCACAACCCGGTGCCCGCGCGCTTGCGACCGTCGTCTCGGTCTGCGCCATCGCTTGGCGTACCAACCCCAGCGGCTACTTCCAGCACTCGCTGCTCTCCGACCCGCGAGGGCTGTGAGCAGTTACGGTCCGAGCGCTCCCATGAACTCCGCGACGGCAGCGACGGCGTCGTTCGCGAGCACGTCGCTATCCAACTCCGGATGGATCCCGGCCATGGTCGACGCGAAGGCGACGCTGCCCTGCGCATTCTCGTCGGCGAAGTTCGCAGACAACTCCGAAAGAGCGGTGACCGTCGCTCCCACGAGGTAGTCACCGAACTGCTCACGGACGCGCCGTCCCGCGGGACCAGGCCCGCCGTCATCGTTGTGCAGGAGCACGTACGCGATGTCATACCAATCTTTCGGGAGCCCGCGGCCGTGTGCAGCGTGAGTCTTCGCCAGCAGGTAGGACGGGAGCGTGGCAACGCGGAGGGTGACAGTCTGCGGCACTCCGTCGATGTGGGCAGTGATCGATCGCATCTCCCAGTGCCGGGCGGCGAATCCCGTGCCACGCAGGTTCACAGCTCCCAACGACTTGCAATCGTCGAATGAGACCGTCTGATGGTTCGGGATGTCATCGAGATCGGCCAGGAACTCCACCTTCACGACCAACTCCGGTACAGTGTTTTCCCGCCATCGCCAGATCCGCTCATCATCGGGCCGGAAGCCGACGCGGGTGAGGGCCCCCTCCAAGCGGGCTGCGTTCTCAGATCCACCCTGGATCTCCAGGTCGACCTGGACGTCGACATCCGCCGTGCCCTCGTGTCGTCGGGCAGAAGTTGTGCAGAGAAGGTCCGGCACCAGGCCTCCGAGGAGGACGAAATCAGGGATGTCTCCGTACTCCCGCACGAGACGGACGAGCGCGCGCTCCGCCAGCTCCCGAGCCCGGCGGCTACGAACCGGATGCGACACCGCGCACCTCCTTCAGGTGTTGCGCCGCTTCAGCAGCCCTGCCTCCGCTGGAGAGGAGGTCTGCGTAGACCCGGACAGGGAGGGCGACGTGGATGCCCTCGACTATGGGCCCTGTTGCGGCCATCGGCGTCGGGAGTGGACGAATGGCGACCACGTGTCCCCTTTCGACGATGCGGCCTCCGAGCCGAGACGCCAAGCGTGCCTTGTCCGAAAACAGGTCCGAGTCCACGTAGATGTCGAGCGTCGTGACGTCGCTCAGGTAGGGGGCGAGGAGGATCGACGCTGCGACCCCGGTGGCAGCCCACTTGGACTTCGTCGCGTTCAGCGCCGGTGCGACCTCCGTCCGGAGCGATTCAAGAGCATCACCGACCCACAGGCGGTGCATGAGGATCTTCGGCGACTTCGACCGCTGGTCCGTGGCCGCGTCGACGTAGGCGGCGAGAAGGGCCTCGGTGTCTGCGACCCGCCGACCGGACATTGGCCCTCGCAGGGCTTGGGGCCGCTGCAGTAACCCGAGCCGCTCCAACTTGTGCAGGGCGGTCGCCGTGGCGTTCCTGGACAGACCGGTCGCCTTCTCGATGTTCTCGACAGTGGGGACCGTTCCGGAGAGCGCTGCCTCGGCGGCGGCGAGAGTCGAACGTGCCCACTTGGTCGAAGGCGAGGCCGGCCGGGACGTGAGCGGTCCGGGCTCCCGGGAAATCACCAGCCCAGAGGGCCGGACGATCTCGGCGTGGCCCGCCTCGTCCACCCATCCGATGCCCCGACGGGCAAGCCAGTCCCGCGCCCCGCGCGACAGATTGGCCGCCACGGCCACCTCGACCCCAGGGACGAGGTGCACCATCGCCTCGACGTCCCCAGGCCACCCTTCCCCGGCCCATCCGGCCAGGAACCGGTGATCGGCGGCGCCAGCCTGTACCGTCACCTCGAAGTTCGATCCCGGCCCCTCGCCCCGGGCCGCCACAGCCACACGTAGCGTGCCGGGCAGAGCCGTGGCGAGGATGCGGCGGACCCTCGTCTCCAGCTGGTTCAGCTCGGCCATACTTCTAAGTATAGCTATAGTTCCCTGTGACAGGGAAGTACACAGAAGGACGGAAGTAAGGCATGAGACTGTCCCGGTTAACCGTTCCTCGAATCGTGACAAGTGCGTCACGGGCGGGAGGACCACCGGTCGGGCCGGTGGGCTCCTGGGCAATCCCGGTTGCCGCTTCCCAGCCACCGGCCCGGCCGGGTCTTCTGATCGGCTCCACGGCCGTTTGGCGTCTCCCCGGGGCTGGAGGGGACGGCCAGGTGATCCACCCCCCAGGCGAGGCTGATCCCTGCGTTGAGGTCGCGGTCCAGGTGCTGCCGCCGATCATCACCACGCCGATCGCCCGCCGCAGGGCCGGGGATGTTGTCCGGCCCTTCTGACTGGCGATGCAGGGTGAAGCTTCTGCAGGCTAGGTCAAGCTGTCGACCCATACAGTTGTCGGACCCGGCTCGACAGCTGGACGGCGCTTCTGCTACAGTCGCGTCGATGTCCTCAGTCAAGGCTCTTCCCGGCACCTCGCGGCCGCGCCGGGCTCCGAGCCCTGACGAGCGCCTGGTTGACGCCGATCGTTCGAAGGTGGCTCTGCTCGACGCGGCGTTGGAGGAGTTCTCCGCCAAGGGCTTCGCCGGGGCACGGGTGCGTGAGATCGCGGAGCGCGCTGGGGTGAGCAAGGACCTCATCGCCTACCACTTCGGCGGAAAGGAAGGGCTCTACCTGGCGGTCCAGCGGGCATGGCTGGACCAGGCGGGCGGCTCCGCCGACGCGGAGGCCTCCATCGCCGACACCCTGGACCGTCACCTCCGCGGCGCGCTCGACGACCCCCGGCCCATGAGGCTGCTCGTGTGGCGGGGTCTGGCCGCCCACGGGGCCGCCCCCCCCGACGCGTCAGCAGACGCCGACCACCCTGGCGTCGGCACCCTGCGCCGCCGCCAGAACAACGGTGAGCTCGACGCAGACCTGGACCCAGCGACGCTTCAGCTTGTGTTGCTCGGCGCGGTTGCTGCCCCGATCGTCTTCCCCGCTGAGGTGCGCCGCCTGTTCGGGGTCGAGGCAACCAAGGCCGACTTCGTTGCCCGCTACCGCGCCGGTCTGCTGCAGCTCGTCGACCTGCTCCGCCCCCGGGCAGCAAGGGAGTGCCCGCCATGAGCTTCACCGACGAGCAGGTTGCCTACCTGGCAAGCCAGAGGCTCGGCCGCCTCGCGACGGTGGACCGCGACGGTGCCCCGCAGAACAACCCCGTCGGGTACCGCTTCAACCCCGACTTGGGGACGATCGACATCGGCGGGCACAACCTCGCTGCCAGCCGCAAGTTCCGCAACCTGGCGGTCAACGACCGCGTCGCCTTCGTCGTTGACGATATCGTCTCGTTCCGGCCTTGGCGGGTGCGCTGCTTGGAGATCCGGGGCCACGCCGAGACGCTCCACGACCAGGATCCCCTCCAACCGGGCTTCACCACCGATCTCATCCGCATCCACCCTGACCGTATCCTCAGCTTCGGGCTGACCGGCGACGGCGCCGGTGCTCCCCAGGACCAATGAGGATCTGACTGGCTCCAGGGGTCAGCGGGCCCGTTGCGCACCGACCTCAGGGAAGCGCCGTTCCACCTGGGATCGTGGTGGGTTGTGCCTGAGAGGGCACTCGGCTCCAACGTTGGGGCCTCCAGGCAAGGGTGAGAGCCGGACCCTCACACCTGCTCGCCGCTCACCTCGCCACCCGACTGATGGGGTAACCCGTCACGCAAGTGGCTCCCATGCCCCCGCGCCGCTACGGGGGCGACAACCCAGTCTCGCACGCCTGGGGGAAGAGATTTCTACCTTGGCCGACCTTGGCCAACTTGGGAAGTAACGGTTCAGCCCCCGGTCGCAGAGGTCGATGACCGTCGGTCCTCGAAGGCGGCGACCGTCACGATCCGGACCTGGCCGCCGCTGGCAAGGGTGAGCAGGTCGGCATACCCGGTCACCAGGGCGCTCGGCTACGCCCCGCTCAGAGTCGCTTGGAGTTGCAGAGACGCTATGGCCAGGATCTCATCGTCATCGGGGTCACGGCAGAGGCGCGGCACCTCGGCCGGTGAGACAACCTCGCCCAGCGCCGCGAGTTCACCGCAAGCGGCACAAGCCCGGTCCGAACTCCAGCCGCACGCCTCCACGAGGACGGCCTCCAGCTCCCTGAGTGTGGCGCTCTCGATGATGAGGTGACGCTCGCCCTGCAACACCACCTGAAGCAGACGGCGCGGCCGTCCACCGGAGTGGAGAGCGGAGCCGAGGATGTTCGTGTCGAGGACTACGCGCACTCAGCCGGGCGCTGAGTGACGAGCCCGGCGGCGTCGCTTCACGGCGCTGGCGAGCTGCTCGTCGGTGAGGTGGCGGGAGGACGCGCGAGCCTCCCCGTAGGCGAAGAGCTGCTCCCAGCGGCGGTGCCGCTCTCCGTACTGGCGGAGCGCCTCCCGGAACAGCTCGCTGCGGGTCCGGCCCTCCTGCCGAGCCAGCCGATCGACCTCGGCAGCAAGGCCCGCCGGGAGCGAGATGGTCAGGGTGGCAGTCCTGCGCACGAGGGCACTGTACGACTAAGTGTGACTGGCGGCCACGGGCCGGCCTCCTTTCCCGGCACGACGCGGCATCTATCGTCCCACCGTGTCCAGCGGCCGGACCTGGCCCACGGTGAGGCTGTGCAGGGAGGTGCCCGGGTGGCGGGTGCCAGTACCCGTGGCCCTGCACACCCTGGGTGGTCCCGGCCCGGTATCCTCGACCCGTGCCGGGGAGGAGCGGCGAGGGCCGCTGGCGGTGACCGAGGAGAGCGACCTCTCCCGTCTGATTCGCCACGAGCGGCCCCTCGTCCGCCAGCCCTTGGTCGAAGTCCTCTTGGAGAAGCGCAGCGGCCAGGGGTCGGCGCCCGAGCGCGCCGCGGCTGAACGGATCCTCGGCCTCGATGCCCCCTGGGCGCTCGATCTGCAGGGGCGGGTAGCGGAGCTGCTCCGTGCGGCGGGCGACCGGCGAGACCGGCAGCTGTTCCTGGCGTCCCTGCTGCGGCCTGGGGGCGTCTCTCACGCCCGGCTGGCGTCCGAGGCGGAGGTCCCGGCCGCGCAGGCGCGCCAGATCGTGCGCCGCGCTGCTCGCCGGGTCAGGTCAGCCGCGGAGCGCGCGCCGGGGCCGTTGGCCTGGGTGCTGGGCACACTCCGCGACCGGCTGGGGGAGGTCACCTCGGGTGCGCTGGCTGCCTCGTGGACCGCCCGTCTGGGCGCTGGCACCACCCCGGGCCCCGAGCTGCTGCTGTGGCTGGCCGGGCCCTATTCGCACATCGCGGAAAGGCCAGGCTGGCTGGCTCTGGATCCGGTGTTCACGGTCGGCCGCACGCTTCAGTCCCTGGCGGGCGACGGCGGGGTGAGGCACATCGCGGACCTGGAGGAGGAGCTCGGGGATCTGGGCATCCACGATGACCAGCTACCGGGGTGGCTCACCGCCAACGGCGCTGTCCTCGTTCACGGCCTCGCCGTCCTGGTCTCGGGTCGCCTGGCGGACGCGGTGGAGCGGCTGCTTGACGCCCACGCCCGGCCGCGCACTCTTGAGCGCCTCTCAGCCGAGCTCGCCGGCGCGGGTAGGCCCGTGGCCCGCGCCGATCTGGAGCGGGCGACCAGGGGAGCTCGGTTCACCCGCACCCGGTCGGGGCGGGTGGGGCTGGCGGCCTGGGAGTCCCAGGGGCGGGCAGGCGCCGAGCCCCTTCCGCGGCCGCGGGTTGAGGCAGCCCGCAGGGCCACCACCGGGCGCCGGGCTCCCATCCAGAGGACGGAGGAGCGAGTGTGGCTGGCCGTCCCCGTCGACGAGGAAGCCCTGCGGGGCGCCGAGGCCAGAGAGCCCGCCCCACTCGCCGAGGGGCTGGAGCTGGCGCCGAACACCCTTCGCATCTACTCCAGCCGCTGGGGCCCGGTCTCCCTGGCCCATGACGGCTCTCATCTGGTCAGGGGCTCGGTGCGGGCGGTGGCGCTGGCCTCGGGTGCGCGGGGCGGCGACACTCTGCTGCTCGGCTTCTCCCCCGCGGGCGACCTCCTGGTCGAGGTCCGCCCGGGCCGGCAAGCCCCCGGCGACGGAGGCGAACTGGCACCGACGCTCTTTCCCGAGTTGCTCACTGGAGGCACCGCATGACGTCTGACGCGACCGATCTGGAAGGGGCTCTGGCCGCCGTCGAACTGGACGCCGACGCCGCCATCAGGGCGCTCTCGGCCGCGATGAAGGCCGCCAAGAGGGTCAAGGCGGCGGCCGCGCTCGGCCAGATCAGAGAGCTGGAGCAGTCCCTGGCCAGCGCAGCGGGGCTGGCCCAGGAGGCGTCGGGGGCCGTCGCCGTCACGGAGCAGGCCTGGCAGTTCGACGTGCGCCGCTGGTTCGAATCCGGCGAGTACACCCGTGAGCTGCTGGCCGCCGCCGCCACGGCCGGGGTTCAGGCGTATCAGTCGGACGACCGCATCCTCTGTTACCCGGCGATCGTCCAGGTCCTGGCCGACGCCACCCTCTCGGTGGACCGGCAGAGGGATCGCCGGGTGCGGCCGTCGGTCGCCGTGCGCCACCTCGCGGCGCTCCAGCAGAGGCCTCCCAAGTTCAAGCCCGAGGCCTTCATCGAAAGCCTGGCCGCCGCCTACGACTACGTGGTGGGAGCCAAGCACCTCCGGCCGGGCGCCCCCGCCAAGCTGGTGGACGTGCACCGGGTCCTCACCTTGCTCCCCGGCACCGCCCGCGACTACACTCGCCAGGAGTTCGCTCGAGACATGTACCTCCTGGACCAGAGCGGGGTGGTGGAGGTGAAGGATGGGCGGCGGATGAGCCTCCCCGCCAGCGCGTTGACCAGGGGCAGCGGGGTTCTGACCACCGTGACGCGGGGCGGGCAGAGCAAGATCTACGCCGGCATCTCATTCCAGGAGTAGCCCTGTGATCCCCACGGCCGAGTACGTCCCCTTCCTGGAGCGGGAGTACCTCCGCGGGTACGTGGATGCGGGCGGCGCGGCGGTGAAGTTCGCGGTGCCACCGGAGGATGACTCGGCAGCGGCCTTCATGGACTCCTTCGAGGCCAGCGCTCGGGAGGCGGGCTACGCGGTGGCCCGGGTGGACTCGGCTGCGACCCGGGTCCACCTGCTGGAGCAGGTGTTCTTCTCAGTCGCTCGCCAGATCGACTGGGACGACCTCGCGCTGGTCGCGGCTCGCCGGGCCCTTCGGGAGGCCGGGTATCCCGGGCTCGAGGGTGGCGGGGTCGAGATCGACCGGCTGGCCGCGCACTACCGGGTGGATCCGGGGGAGCTGAAGCGTGACGTGGACCGCCAGCTGCAGCGGCTGGTGCACCGCGATTACGCGATGGTCAACGAGTTCCGCACCGCCATGCTCCGGCTGTGCCAGGCCCAGCTGCGCAGCGGCCAGGTGGTCGACGCCGAGCACGCGGCCATCCTCGACTGGCTCCGGGGCGACCTCCGCCAGGTCTCGGTCCTGAAGTCGGCTCTGATCTTCCGGCGCATCGATCGCCACAACTCCCGCCACATGATCTTCTCGCTGGCCCACTGGCTCGCCGTCAATCAGCGCTCCGGCCTGGCGATCACCCTGGACATCCGCCGGCTGGGGGTCGCCCGCCGCCCCAGCGTCTCCGAGCGCTCGGGGCACTACTACACCAGGACGGCACTGCTGGACGCCTACGAGGTCCTCCGCCAGCTGGTCGACAACACCGACGAGATGGCCAACTGCATGGTGGTGGTGGTGGCATCCCCCGCCTTCCTCACCGACACCTCCCGGGGCATCGACGCCTACCAGGCGCTGAAGCTGCGCATCTTCGACGAGGTGCGCGACAGGCACCGGGACAACCCGCTCTCCTCGCTGGTGCGACTGGGGGCGGCTTGAACGACCCCACGGTGGTGGAGCGGCGGAGGGCGCTGGAGGCGCTTCGGGCGGGAGTCCCCAACCGGGACGCGGTCACGGTGCTGGGCTCCATGCAACAGGGTGTCGAGGACCGCTTCAGCGAGCTGCTCTCGGCCATTCTGGCGCTCCCCGAGGGTCCGACCCCGGGGGGGATCCTGATCGGGGGCGGGTTCGGGGCCGGCAAGAGCCACATCCTCGAGCATGTCGCCCACGTCGCCCTGTCGGAGGGGTTCGTGGTCTCCAAGGTCGTCATCTCCAAGGAGACACCCCTGTACGACCCGGCCAAGGTCTATCGCGCCGCCATCGACTCCGCCAAGGTTCCCGGGCGCCCCGGCTCGGCCCTTGCGGAGATCACGGGCGGCCTGCGGGTGGACTCCGAGCCGTACGCCGCCCTCTACCGCTGGGCCCACCAGCCCGAGTCCCCGGTAGACAGCCGCTTTGCCGCCACCCTCTTTCTCCACGAGTACGGGCGGGGGGATGAGGAGTTCGTCGACCGGATCGTGCGCTTCTGGGCAGGGGATCCCCTGCCTGTCTCCGACCTGAGAAGGCGGCTGCGGGAGGCCGGGGCCGCCGCCACCTACCGGCTGGGCGCGATCCGGGAGCGGGAGCTCTCCCGCCAGCGGTTCCGCTTCGTCTCCCGGCTCATGCAGGCGGCGGGGCACGCCGGCTGGGTCGTCCTCGTGGACGAGGTGGAGCTGATCGGGCGGTACGCCTTCCTGCAGCGCGCCCGGTCCTACGCCGAGGTGGCACGCTGGGTGCGGGGCGAGCGGGAGGACCCCAAGGCGCCGCTGGGGGCCGTCCTCACGACCGTTGACGACTTCGAGGCACAGGTCCTGGTGGGCAAGAACGACGTGGAGCTCATCCCCAGCCGCCTGCGTGCCAAGGGGACCGCGGACGCGGAGTCGCTGGCCCGCCAGGCCGAGGTCGGGATGCGGATCCTGGAGCGGGAGCAGGTGCTGTTGCAGCCCCCGACCAGGGAAGAGCTGGACCGCACCTACGCCCAGCTGAAGCAGATCCACGGCGAGGCCTACTCGTGGGAGCCACCAGACGTGGCCGGCCTGGAGCGCCTGCCGTCCAATCGCATGCGCCAGTACGTCCGCAGCTGGATCAATGCCTGGGACCTGCGCCGCCTGGACCCGACCTACGAGCCGGAGATGAGCACCGCGCAGCTGGAGGTGGATCTCGGCACCGACTCCGGACTGGAGGCGGCTGACGAGGACGGCTGAATGCTCGCCGACGACCTGAGTTCCCTGCTGGCTCAGGATGGTGGCGAGGGGCTGACCGCGGCCGAGCTGGCCGGGCGGCTCAGGGTCCCAGAGAGGCAGGTCGCCTTCACCCTCCTGGCGGCACATGGCCGGTTCCGCAGCGACCGAGGATCGCCGGCGCGGTGGTGGCTGGCCCAGGCGACCGTGAGCGAGAGCCGAGGCCCCCTGCCCACCGGGCTCCCCAGCTCGGGGCTGGGCCTCTATCCGTGGCAGCGGGACGCCCTCGAGGCGTGGCGCAGGCGCGGCGGGCGAGGGGTGGTGGAGGCGGTCACCGGCACCGGCAAGACCAGGGTGGGACTGGCCGCCGTCCTCGACGAGCTGCACCGGAGGGGCCAGGCCGTGGTGCTGGTGCCGACGGTCGAGCTGCAGAACCAGTGGATGGTCCAACTGGAGACGCTCCTGCCCCCCGCCAGGTCGGCGGGCAGGATGGGAGCAGGAGGCGCTGACGACCTCTCCTCTCACGACGTGCTGGTGGCGGTGGTCAACAGCGCCCGCTCGCTCGACATGCGCCCAATCCGACAGGGAGGTCTGCTGGTGGCCGACGAGTGCCACCGGTACGGGAGCGCCATGAACCGGCTGGCGCTGGACCAGCGCTTCCGCCACCGCCTGGGGCTGAGCGCCACCTACGCTCGCGAGGACGACGGCAACCAGGCCTGGCTGGACCCCTACTTCGGCGGGACCTGCTTTCGCCTCGGCTACGCCAGGGCGGTCGCGGAGGGGATCACGGCCAGGTTCACCGCGAGCCTGGTCGGGGTCGCCTTCTCCCCCGGGGAGCGGGCCTGGTACGAGGAGCTGACCGAGCGCATGGTCGCCCTGGGGGCCCGATTGGTGAAGCAGTACCGGATCCCGACCGAGCCCTTCACGGCGTTCCTGATGGCCGTCCGGGCCCTGGCGGAGGCGGGGTCGGAGGGCAGCGGCATAGCTCGCATGTATCTGCAGGCGATGCGAGAGCGGCGCCGGCTCCTGGCGGACACCCCTGCCAAGGACGGGGCCCTGAGGCTGGTGGCGCCTGCCCTCTCCGCGGCGGAGAGGTCGATCGTGTTCACCCAGAGCATCGCCACCAGCGAGCGGGCCTGCGGAATCCTCGCCGACTGCGGGCTGCGGGCGGCGGCGATGCACTCCCAACTGCCGGGGCCGCTGCGGCGCCGGACCCTGGAGGCGTTCGCGCAGGGCGGGCTGGATGCGATAACCGCGCCTCGGGTCCTCGACGAGGGCATCGACGTGCCCGCCGCCGACCTGGCCGTGATCGTGGGCGCCAGCCGCTCGCGCCGCCAGATGATCCAGCGGATGGGCCGCATCCTGCGTCGCAAGCCCGACGGACGCCACGCCCGCTTTGTCATCCTCTACGTCCAAGACACTGTCGAAGATCCCGGCCGGGGTGCCCACGAGGCCGTCTTGGAGGAGATCGTCGATGTGGCCGACGAGGTCCTCCACTTCACCCAGGAGACCATGGCCGGCGGGCCCGGGGCGCTGCTGGAGTCGCTGCGCCCCTGAGTGGAGGGGCACGCTCGGTGCCGACTCGACGCCCACCGTGCCCCGCTTTCCGGAAGTGGCGACACGGCGCGGTGGTCGATGTGCCGGGCTGGGGCCGTTCTTGGCCGAGCGGCGGAGGACCACCCAGGCCCCGGGGAGGTTGGCCACGCTGTCCTTGAGGGGCTGGCCGGGGGGCGGCCAGGGCACGGTCAGGGCCACCAACCGTCCCAATTGCGGCAGCTCCGCCCCCTCGGTGAAGAAGGGCTCGGCCCCGTCCCGCACCCCTGCACAAACAGCTCCATCCTCCTCGGTCCGCCGCACTGCCGCGGCCAGCCCCACCAGGGGCGCGGCCGAGTCCTCCTCCCCCATGCCAAGCGCGGACCTGGCGTCACCGCGCGTCGAGGGGCCACGGGGTCCCCACCGGGTCGGATCTATACTCCTAGGTGGAGATGGCGATGGACATCATGGGTTTCCTGAGGCAGCGGGCGGGGGACTTCCGCTGCCCGGTTTGCCGGCGGTCGCTGGCGGACTGCGAGCTGCGCCAGCTGGCCCACCAGGGGCCCCACTACACGGTGCAGGTCACCTGCCGCCACTGCTCCATGGCGTTCCTCGTGGCCCTGGAGGTCCAGGGCGGGGCCGAGGCCGAGGCCACGCCCTCCCAGCTGGACCCGATCTCACCAGACGAGCTGCTGGAGCTTCACCGCCAGCTGCGGGACTTCGAGGGGCCGCTCACCGAGCTGCTGGAGCGCCCCTCGCGGCGCGACTGAGTCCCCGGTGATCTACCTGGATCACGCCGCCACCACCCCGGTGCGTCCGGAGGTCCGGGCGGAGATGGAGGGGCCGCTGGGAGCGGTCTTCGGCAACCCCTCCAGCTCCCATGCCGCCGGCCGCGAGGCCCGCTCTCTCGTGGACCTGGCCCGGGACCGGTTGGCGGAGGTCCTCCACTGCCGGGTCCGCGAAGTGGTCTTCACCGGTGGCGGCAGCGAGGCGGACAACCTCGCCCTGCGCGGACCGCTGAGCCGCCTGCGGAGCGAGGGGGGCCACCTCGTGGTCTCGCGGGTGGAGCACGAGGCGGTGCTGGAGACCGCTCGGGATCTCACCCGCCAGGGCTTCGAGCTGACCGAGCTGGAGGTGGACTCCCGCGGGCGGGTGGATCCGGAGCGCCTGGCGCGGGCGCTCCGGCCGGATACCAGGCTGGTCTCCGTGATGCTGGCCAACAACGAGGTGGGGACTCTGGAGCCGGTCCGGGAGCTGGCGCGGGTGGTCAGGGAGGGCAGCGACGCCCTCTTCCACACAGATGCCACCCAGGCGCTGGGCAAGGTTCCCCTGGACGTCCAGGAGCTGGGGGTCGACCTCCTCACCATCTCCGCCCACAAGGTTGGCGGGCCCAAGGGTGTGGGGGCGCTCTTCGTCCGTCACGGGGTTCCCCTCGACCCGGTCATCACCGGAGGGGGGCAGGAGCGCAACCGCCGCTCCGGGACCGAGAACGTGCCCGGGATCGTCGGTCTGGGGCTGGCCGCTCAGCTCGCCGAGCGCGAGCGGGAGGCGGAGGCGGAGCGCCAGCGCGAACTCGCGGCTCGCCTGACGGAGCTGATCCTGGAGTTGGTGCCGGACGCCCGGCCCACCGGGGCTTCCGGGTCGGAGCGGCTGCCCAACTTCTGCACCCTTTCCATCCCCGGGGCCGAGGGCGAGCTTCTGCTGATGCGCCTGGACCGCGCCGGCGTCTGTGCCTCGGCCGGTTCCGCCTGTGCCAGCGGCTCCCAGGCTCCGTCCCATGTGCTGCTGGCCATGGGCCTCGAGCCCGAGCTGGCGGCGGCCCACCTCCGCCTCACCCTGGGCCGGACCACGACCTCGGCCGAGGTGGAGGAGGCGGCCCAGATCGTGGGGAGGGAGGTGGCCCACCTGCGGGCCGCCACCCCCGCCTGAGCTCAAAGGCGGCGTCTGGCGTCCATTCGCTCGGGCGAGGCCGCGTGGGGAGGGCGCTGGAGCATGGCCCAGGCGCCGGGCCGGGCCCTACGGGGGCGGAGGGGCCGTGCCGCCGTAGGCGACCGCGAAGCCCTGCGTGGTGAACACCGACGGGGTCGAGACCTGGGCGCCACCCTGAACCATGTCGATGTCGGTCAGCGTGGTCTCCGCCCCGTTGAAGCGCACTCCGGTGAAGGTCACGGCCGGGCTGTAGTCCGCCAGTGTGGTCATGGCGCCATTCACCTCTGGAGCCTCCACGATCCACTCCACCGAGGAGCCCGGGCCGGTGTAGGTCTGGTCGGTGAGGAAGCTCTGCCCGGTGGTGTTGTCGGTCAACTGGATCGCCCACTCCGATCCCGAGACCTGCGAGATGGTCACGGTGATGCTGTCCCCTGGCGAGACGCTCATCGAGATCAGGGTCTCCGGGGCCGGCAGGATCTCCCACCACGGGGATAAGTAAACGTAGCCGGTGGACGGGTCGTAGTACTCGTCGACGCCCGCTTGGATGAGGTCGCTGTTGGTGGCACCGTCGATCCCCGCCCACTCCGATAGGTACGTCGCCCCTGGCGTGGCGTAGAGGTCCGGAACGTTGAAGGTTCCGCTTACGTAGTTGTAGGGTCCGTTCCCCATCGCGTACCCAGACCAGTTGGACGAGGTCGCCGTGTACTGGGTGATCGGCGCCACCGTGATCGAGAGGGTCGCCGATGCCGTCTGGGCGGTCGGGCTGCTGGAGTCGGTGACCTCCACCTGGAATGTCGAGGTGGCGCTCCCGGAGGTCGGGTAGCCGGAGATCTCCCCGGTCGATGAGAGGCTCATCCCGGAGGGGAGGGAGCCGGCCGCCAAGCTCCAGGAGTAAGGCGCGGATCCCCCACTGGCGGTGAGGGTCGCCGAGTAGTCAGCCCCCACGTAAGCTTCGGGGAGGCTGGAGGTGGTGATGGTGACCGAGCCGGGGGACACCAGGAGGGAGAGCTGGGCGGTGGCCGTCTCGGGGGTCGGCGAGGTGGAGTCGGTGGCCCCCACCTGGAAGCCGTACAGGCCCTCCGCGCTGGCGGTGCCGGAGATCACGCCCGCGGTCGAGAGGGAGAGCCCCGGTGGGAGCGCGCCAGTGAGGAGACGCCACGAGTAGGGCGGGGTTCCCCCGTATGCCGAGAGGCCGGTCGAGTACACCGCGCCCAGGCTGGAGGCGGGCAGGGACGCCGTGGTCACCACCAGCGGGGCTGGGGTCTCGGGCACGAAGTAGCCGAAGGCGTCGACGACCAGGTCCGCGCGCCCGGCATCGTTGAAGGCCGCGATCGCGCCGGTGCCGCTGAGGGTGGCCACCGTGAGGTTGGGCACGGTCTGCCCGGGGCCCCAGTTGAGGTCGGAGGCCAGGGGCCGAGTTCCTTCCGGGTAGACGGTGAGGTAGCTCGTGGCGGTGGTGTCGGTCACCGTGACGTTGGCCACCACCGCTGAGGCGTTGGCGGCGATGCCGTCCAGGCCGGCGAGCTCCTGCGTCAGGGTCGCCGCCGGGCCGAGCGTCTGGCCGGTCTGCCGAGTGTCGAGCACTCGCACCGGCGTGATGGGGCTGAAGAGGCTGGCCCCGGCCGGGGTGGTGCTGCCGTTGGTGAAGTACCCGTCGACGTCCACCACCAGGTCGGTGCTGCCGGCGTCGTTGTAGAAGGACACCTGACCTGTCGGTCCCAGGGGCACCACCACCCGGTTGGGCACCGTGGCTCCCGCCGTCCAGTTGAGGTTGGAGGCCAGCGGCCGAGCCGCCCCCTCGGGATAGGCTGTGAGGTAGCCGGTGGCGGTGGTTCCAGTGACGGTGACGTTCAGCAGCGCCGCCGCCGCGCCGCTGACGGGCACGCCTCCCATCCCCGCCACCTGGACATCAAGGGTGCTCCCCGCGGTGAGGGTCTGCCCCGCGTACGGCTCTCCGCTGCCCGACCGGGTGTCGGTGATCCGGGAGGGGGTGAGGGGCACGTAGCTGCCCGCGGTCGTGCCCGAGGTCTCGGGGGCGAAGTACCCCTCCAGATCCGCGATGACGTCGGTGGAGCCGGCGTAGTTGTAGAAGGTCACCTCGCCGCCCGAACCCACCGGCACAACCACCAGGTTGGGGACCGTCTCACCCGCGACCCAGTTGAGGTTGGAGGCGAGCGGCCGGGCACCCCCTGCCGGGTACACGGTGAGGAAGCTGGTGGCGGTGGTTTCCGTCACCGTGACGTTGAGCGCTACGGCGCTGGCGTCGGTGGGCACGCTGCCGCCGGTCACGGTGAGGTTGCGGCTTCCTCCCGGCCCGAGAGGCCCACCGACTGCCCGGGTGTCGAGCAGCCGGGTGGGGGTCAGGGCGGTGTAGGCGCCGGCGCTGCCCGTGGTCTGGGCCGGACCCGACAAGGTTGATGCCGTCAGGGATCCGGGCGCCCCGAGGGGAGCCACCCGGGTGCCGTGCGCGATCAGCTGGGAGAGGTCCACCCGACTCTTGGCCGCCGTGAGGGGGCTGCCCGCGCGCAGGGAGGGCGTCACGGCCGCGCGTGCTCCCACCGGCAGGCGAGCGGCGGCAACCGGCACCGCTCCCACGGCGAACCCCGCCGAGAGGGTCAGGCCGCAGCAAGTCAGCGCAAGACGCTGCGCCCCCGACCACCGCCGGATCATCAGTTCTCCCCCAAGGTGCGGACCTCCCAGTGGCCGGCGCATGGTGGCGGCTCGCTGAGGAGCGCGTCAGACCGAGGCCGTCCCCCCAGGGTAGGCGCCAACCCCCTCAGTGCTCCGCCGTTACCGAACTGCCACGGGCGCGGGGTGTCGGTGGAGGGTAGGGGGGAGGTTGCGGCAGAAAGGGGCTCTCGGCCGGCAGGTCGTAAACTCTGTCCCCAACCGGAGTGCCGGACATTCAGTCAACGCCAACTCCCATGAGGTGCTTCGAGGTTGCCCAGAGGCCGATCATGCCCTCCCCCGTCGGGGACCCCGCTCCCCGGGGGGCGCGAGGTCGCAGCTCGGAGTTGAGCCGAGCCGCGCTCTGGCTTGGTGGCGCCGCCCTGGTGCCGCTCCTGGCAGCCTGTTCCGGTGCCCCCGGCTCGGGGCGCGAGCCCCCTGCTCCCGCTCCCACGCCCCAGTTCATCGTGCCCGCTCCGGCCGGGCTCATGTCGGGCACGGCACCGTCTCTGGATGGAGTGGTCTGGGTCCTGGCCGGCACCGGGGCGATTCGGACCCTTCGGCAGGTGGACCTCGTCTCGCGCGCCGACCTTGCCGTGGTTCCAGCTCCGGCCTCGGCGACCGCGGTGGCCCAGACCGGGACCGGGATCCTGGGGGTGAGCCTGGCCACCGCCAGCACCGGTGCCCTGCAGTTGCGCGCCGCCTCATCTGCCGCCCTGCTTGCGACCGTGGCCCTGGCGGCCCCCGCAGAGGCGGTCGCCGCCCAAGGCAACTCCCCTTACCTCTACGTCGTCACCCGCACCGCGACCAGCGCCACGATGGTGGTGGTGGATGGCGTCACCCGGCGGGTGGTGGGCTCGGCCCCGCTGCCCCTGGGCACGGTGGCGGCGGTGCCGGCACCGGGACAGGGCTCGGTCTGGGCCCTCCAGTCCAACGGGCTGGTGGACGAGGTGGCCCTGACGAACGGGCAGCTGTCGACCCAGTTCCGGGTGGGGAACTCCGGGTTGGCCCTGGCAATCTCACCGGACGGGAGCACCCTGTACGTGCTCAAGGGCAGGAACGGGGTGCGCAACGTGGCCGCGGTGGACCTTGCCACGGAGACGGTGACCAAGGTCCTCCCGGCA
>JAJYWQ010000004.1 GCA_021791415.1 bacterium
AGGAGGTCGGATCGGTGGTGCCAGCGATCGTAGAAGCGGCGGAAGTTGATCCGGCTGAGCCTGTCTCGCTCGTCCGGGTCGGAGTCCTCCCACCCCCGGTGCTGGTGCATCAGGACCGGCAGGTCGGGGATGCGCTGGAGGCGGAGCCCGGCGCTCCGGAGGGCGAAGCTGAAGTTGAAGTCCAGCATCCTGTAGAAGCGGAAGCGCTCGTCGAGGAAACCGAGCTCGGAGAAGCGGCGCCTCAGGGTGGCGAGGCAGTAGCCGTCGATGGCGTCCACCTCCGCCTCCTGCGAGTCGTAGAACTCGCGCAGGTCGCTGGTGCGGGCGCCCCAGCGGCCCACCGCCCCCACTTGAGGATCCCCGAGGGCGTCCAGCACCGGCCCGAAGCAGTCGCCGACCACCTCCACGCCGGTGTCCAGCATGAGGATGGCGCGGCCGCGAGCGGCCCGCACCGTGACGTTGCGGGCCGCCCCCTCGCCCAGCTGATGATCTGCGTGGAAGCAGCGCAACCGTGGCTCCTCCTCGCCCAGCCTGGAGAGCAGCCTGGACACCTCGGGCCCGGCGTCGTTGTTCACGACGAGGTACTCCACATCGTGGCCCGAGCGGTTCCGCCGGAGGCTCGCAAGGCATCGCTCCAGGTCCTCCGGGTAGGGGCCGGCGACGATGCTGACAGACACCTCGAGGGCGTCGGGGGCGGCCCTCCCATCTGTGATCTCCTGGGGTGAAGAGATCAGCCCGCGGCGCAGGTCGAGGGCCGTGGCTCTCCGCAGCCGGCTCCCTCCGGGATGATCCTCGGGCACGGCCCTCAGAGTGAGCAGCTCGTCCCGAGCCCGATCCGCCTCCGCGAAGTTGGCCGTCTTCCGCAACCGCGACCGCCTAGTTGCCAGCTCAGCCCAGGCCCCCTCGCCGAGGAGGGCGTCGGGGCTGCGGTCCAGGCCCAGTCCCAGCAGCCGGTCGGCGGCAAGGAGCCCGGAAGCCCTGGTAGCCGGGCTCATCCCTCGGTCGGCGGCGAAGGCGAAGGTGGTGGCGATCGCCAATGGCAGGTCGAGGTCGTCCTCCATCGCCGTCCGCACCGCCATCTCCAGCTCCTGCGCCCGGGCCGCATCCAGCTCACCCTCCTTGTCGGCCGCGGCCCGGCGCAGCCGGCGCAGCCCGTGCTCGGCGCCGGCCAGGGCCGCGAGGGTGAAGTTCAATCTGGTCCGGTAGCCAACCTGAGCGCAGAGAAGGCGAAAGGCCAGCGGGTCGAAGCCCCGCTCCTCAAGGTCGGTCACGGTGTACACGTTGCCCTGGGACTTGGCCATCTTGACCCCGTCTGCGAGCAGGTGCTGGCCGTGGGCCCAGTGGCGGACGAACTGGCCCCCGGTCGCACCCTCGCTCTGGGCAAGCTCGTCCTCGTGGTGCGGGAAGATGTTGTCGACCCCTCCCGTGTGCAGGTCGATCTCCTCGCCCAGGTAGGCCATCGACATCGCCGAGCACTCGATGTGCCACCCCGGGAATCCGGGGCCGTACGGGCTGTCCCAAACCATCATCTGGCGGCCGGGGTCGGCAGCGCGCCAGAGGGTGAAGTCGGCCGGGTGGCGCTTGGCGGGGTCGACCTCGGCCCCGGCGCCGTTCAGGAGGAGGTCAGGGGTGTTGCCCGAGAGGGCCCCATACCCCGCGTGGGTCGCGGTGTCGAAGTACACCGTGCCGTCCACCTGATAGGCCAGGCCCCTATCCAGGAGCCTGGCGATGAGCTCCAACATCTGGGGCACGTGATCGGTGGCCCGCGGGAAGACGTCCGCCGGCTCGATCAGCAGCTTCGCCTCGGCCTCATGGAACTCCTGCTCGAAGTGGTCGGCGATCTCCCGCGGCGTCCTGCCCGCCGCCAGTGCGGCCGCGATCACCTTGTCCCCGCCGCGCTCCGCCATCTCCTGGCGCATGTGTCCGACGTCGGTGATGTTCTTGACGTGGAGGACATTCCACCCCTGGGCCCGGGCCACCCGCTTGATCCAATCGGCGAGGAGGTAGGTGCGCAGGTTGCCAATGTGCACCGACCTGTACACGGTGGGCCCGCAGCTGTACATCCGCAACGTCCCGTCGCGGAGGGGGGCCAGCGCGCGCACCTCCCGCGAGCGGGTGTCGAAGAGGCGGAGCACGAGCCGATCGTACCAGCCGCCCTCGGCCACTCAACTTGGGACCAGTTCGGCGCTCGCCTGTTCCGTAGAATGACCCAGTCTTCGGGGGGGCGGGCGGGTGAGGAGTGGAGTGGCTGATTCGAACCGGCTTGACCTTCTGGTCTCGCTCTGCAAGCGACGAGGCTTCGTGTTCCCCAGCAGCGAGATCTACGGCGGGCTGAACGCCGTCTACGACTTCGGTCCCCTGGGGGTCCGGCTCCGGCGCCGCATCCGTGACCTCTGGTGGAGGGAGGTCGTGGAGCTGCGCGACGACGTGGAGGGGCTGGAGGCGGCGATCCTGATGAACCCCCGGGTGTGGGAGGCCTCCGGTCATCTGGCCAACTTCAGCGATCCCATGGTTGACTGCCTTGGGGAGTGCCACCAGCGCTGGCGTGCCGATCAGCTTTCGGGGGACCGCTGCCCGAACTGCGGCGGCGAGCTCAGCCCGGCCCGCCAGTTCAACCTGATGTTCAAGACCCACATGGGCCCGGTGGAGGACGCCGGCAGTGTCGTCTACCTTCGCCCGGAGACGGCCCAGGGCATATTCGTCAACTTCAAGAACGTTCTCAACAGCTCGCGCCAGCGGGTGCCCTTCGGCATCGCCCAGATCGGGCGCAGCTTCCGCAATGAGATCACCACCGGCAACTTCATCTTCCGGCTGCGTGAGCTGGAGATGTTGGAGCTGGAGTGGTTCTGCTCGCCCGGAGACGACGCCAGCTGGTTTGAGTACTGGTGCGAGCGCCGCATGGCGTGGCATCGGGCGATCGGGCTCAGCTCCGACAGCCTGCGCTTCCGGCCCCATGGCGACGACGAGAAGGCCCACTACGCCCTTGCCTCCACGGACATCGAGTACCGCTTCCCGTGGGGTTGGGGGGAACTGGAGGGGATCGCTCGACGGGGTGACTACGATCTCCGCCGCCACCAGGAGATGAGCGGCAAGGACCTGCAGTACACGGACCCCTCGACCGGATCTCGCTTTCTGCCCTTCGTCGTGGAGCCGTCCCTGGGCGTGGACCGCACCTTCCTCGCCCTCCTGCTGGACGCTTACCGGGAGGAGGAGGTTCGGGGCGAGACGCGGGTCGTGCTGGGGCTCGACCCGAGGGTGGCACCATTCGAAGTGGCCGTCCTGCCTCTCTCCAAGCGGCCTGAGCTGATGGAGGTGGCGCGGCGTGTGGAGGCGGACCTTCGCTCCAGCTTTGCCACCGAGTACGACGAGACCCAGGCCATCGGCAGGCGTTACCGCCGGCAGGACGAGATCGGCACTCCGCTGGCGGTCACCATCGACTTCGAGACCCTGGAGGATCAGGCGGCGACAGTCCGCCGCAGGGACTCCATGGACCAGGTCCGGGTGTCGCTGTCGCAGCTTCGCGAGGTCTGCGCCACAGAGCTGGGGCGCTGAGGCCCAGCTGAGACGGTCCCGGCGGCGCGGGTGTCGGCCCCGCGCGCAGGACGATTTGTTGTGGGGTCTTCCCCTGCTGCTGCCCCCCTCAGGGCAACCCAAGACGAGCCAATACGACTCGCTCCCAACTGCAACTCCGTCACAACAGTCGTCTATACTCAGCTGGCCGTAACCAGGGGGGGCAGAGTCGCGGAGGATTGGGTGTGCGCGGTGCTGGGCGTGCCGAACACGATCCTGCTGAGCGGAGGCTGGCCCAGCTCTTCCACCTGACCGACCTGGTTCCCCTTTCGGTCTCGAGTGTCGGCCCGCTCTTCTCCGTGGCCGCCACCGGAGGCGTGATGGCGGCCGATGCCGGCTGGTGGACGCTGCCGGCGATCGCCGTGCTGGCAGTGCCGTTTCTAGTTTCCAGCTTCGTCTTCCGGCTCCTGAACCAGCACTTTCCCCACTCCGGCGCCTCGTACCACTGGTCGGCCCGGGTCATCGGCCGGTCAGCGTCCCGCTACCAGGCCTGGATTCTCATCCTCGCCTACTTCACGTCGATCCCCCCCATCGCCATCCCGGCCGGCGCCTACACCCTGGCGCTGGTAGCTCCCGGCTACCACGCGCCGCCGGTGGTGGAGCTGGGCGTCACCATCTTCTGGATCGCGTTCGCGGCTGTACCGCTCCTCATGGGGGGGCGGCCGACGGCCCGGATCACCCAGGCGTTCTTCGCCCTGGAGATGGTCTCGCTGGCGAGCTTCGGCGTCCTCGGGATCCTCAACTGGCACCGGATTGCGGTACCGATCCACTTCGGCGCCCCGCCCATCGGCGGGATCCTGATCGTCGCGGTGGTGGCCGCTACCATCCTGGACGGTTGGGAGATCGACAGCTACGCAGCCGAGGAGTCCATGCGCCCGCGTGCCCACCCGGGGGTGGGAGGGATCATCGGAGCCATCGGTGCGCTGCTCTTCTACGCCATCCTCTACCCCCTGATGCTGGGCGAAACCCCCCTGCACCAGCTGGCCCACGCCACCAACCCGCTGGCGGAGTGGTCGGCACGACTGCTCCCGCAGGCGCCGTGGGTGATGCTGATCCCGATCCTGGCCTCGACCGCTGGCGGCTTGTGGCTGACCACCTACATCCTGACGCGGGCGCTGTATGCCATGGGTAGGGAACGGCTCATCCCGTCTCAGTTCGCCCGACTGAGCCGTCGGCAGGTTCCCCACGTGGCCATCGTCGCCAGCTTGGGCACCGCCCTGGCGGTGGTTGCCATGCAGGTCTTCATCACCTCACTCAGCGCCTTCTTCAACCTCATCCTGTCGGCGGCGGGGTTCTTCCTGCTGGCGGAGTTCTTCCTCGACTCGGTGACCGCATCCGTGTTTCTCTCTCTTGGCCACCGCCGGGTCCCTGAGACCACGCTCGAGCCGCACTCCCACCTGTGGCTGCTGGCTGGCGCCCTCTTCTCTACCGTGGTGATGGGGAGCTTGCTGGTCGCCTTCTTCATCTTCGGGCCCAAGGCGATCGGCAACGGCATCGACCAGACGATTGCCGTCCTGCTGGCTCTTGGTCTGGCCTTCGCCTGGTGGACCAAGGGGCGCACCTCGGACACGGTGATCTTCCACGGTGAGGATGTCGGTGGGCCAGCGGCCACCCGGAGCCTGAACCAAGATGCACTTGCCACCTTCAAGCGCTGACGGTCGGCAGGGGTGGAGGGAGAGGACGGCACTCGCCCCGCCGCGCGGCGTTATGGTCCGGCGCTCTCGAAGCCCGCGATGGCCGGGCCAAAGTAAACTTCCTGCGTGACTGCTTCCGCGGGAAACTGGGGCATGGCCGGCCTGTGACCGGCTCGCGGGCGGTGCTGGTCACAGGAGCTTCCCGTGGTATCGGCAGAGCCGCCGCTCTCGCCTTCGCCGCGGCCGGGGACCGGGTGGCGGTCCACCACCGGGAGTCGCCCGACCTTGCCCAAGAGCTGCTCGGCGAACTGGCCGGGGGAGGGCATGTGGTGGTCTCCGGGGACCTCTCCGATCCCCAGGTGGCGGAGCGGGTGGTCGAGGAGACCGGTGCCCTGCTTGGGGCCCTGGACGTCTTGGTCAACAACGCGGGGGTGAGCCTGCCCCATGACCTCCTGGAGATGGAATTCGATCCCTGGCGGCGGGCGCTGGAGCGGACCCTGGCGGTCAACCTTCTGGCCCCGGCCTACCTCATGTACTTCGCGGCGCGGAAGATGCTGGGCAGGGGCGGAGCGATCGTCAACGTCTCCTCTCGGGGAGCCTTTAGGGGCGAGCCTGGGCAGCCTGGATACGGGGCCAGCAAGGCCGGCCTGAACGCGCTCGGCCAGTCCCTGGCGGTGGCGTTGGCACCCCACGGGATCAGCATCGCCACGGTGGCACCCGGTTGGGTCGCCACCGACATGTACAACCAGGAGCTGAAGCGCCCCCGAGGGGAGGAGATCCAGCGCCAGAGTCCATTCGGGCGTGTCGCCACCCCTCAGGAGGTGGCGGCCGCCATCTTCTACCTGGCCTCCCCTGAAGCCCGGTTCTCCAGTGGGGCGATCCTGGACGTGAACGGCGCCTCTTACCTCAGGACCTGAGGGGCGCGTCCCGGCTTCCGCCCGAACCGCCCAGTCCGAAAACGCGGTGCAGGGCGCGCACCGCGTCACCCACGTCCCGGCGCTGCACCACCGCGGCCACGGCCAGCTCCGAGGATCCCTGGGAGATGGCGATCACGTTGATGCCCTGCTTCCCGAGGGCTCCGAACATCTTCCCGGCGATCCCGGCGGTGCCGCGCATCGCCTCCCCAACCACCACCACCACGGACACCTGGTCCTGGACGTCCTGTGCCGACAGGTGTCTCGTTCGCCTGAGGGCCTCCGTGGCCGCGGCCAGCTCAACCCTGGGGATGGCTACGCAGACCACGTCCTCGGCGGACGACTGGGTGACCAGCAGCGTGGTGATCCTGGCGTCGGCGAAGTCGTCGAAGACCTCGGCGGCCAGACGGTTGAGCCCGGCTCCGGGGCTCGCCGTGAGGGTCATGAGGCATGCCTCTTCGACCAGGGTGACGGCCCGCGCCCCTCCCGGCCCTGGCGGCCTTCCCTCGATCACCGTGCCCGGCCCCTGCGGTCGCATGGTGTTCTTGATGCGGATGGGAATCGCGGCCGAGGCCGCGGGTGGCACGGCGCTCCGGTGCAGCACCTTGGCCCCGAAGTACGAGAGCTCCATGGCCTCGGAGTACGAGACTTCTGGAAGGAGCCGGGCGTCGGCGACCAGGCGGGGGTCGGCAGTGAGCAGGCCGTCGACGTCCGTCCAGATCCACACCTCCGCGGCCGGCAGGAGCGCGCCCAGGAGGGTGGCGCTGTGATCCGAGCCTCCCCGGCCCAGCGTGGTCACCTCTCCCGCGGCGGTACCCGCACGGAAGCCGGTCACCACAGGAAGCGTCCCGGCTTGGAGCAGGGGCAGCAGCCTCCCCCTGACCCGCTCCCGTGACTCGGCGACCAGGGGCAGCGCCGCTCGCGGGTGGCCGTCTGTGATGAGAAGGTCAGCCGAGTCCACTGCCACCGCCGCCACCCCCCGTTCCCTCAGAACCGCTGCAAGAAGGGCTGCCGAGAGGAGCTCACCCGCGCTGGCAGCCGCCTCGAGCGAGCAGCCGCCTGCCGGGTTGGCCGCGGTCGGCAGTGCGCCCTTGGCCAGGTATCCCGAAATCACGTAGTCCAGGTGGGCGGCGAAGGAGTCCATCTCTCGCCGCCCCAAGAGAACCCCGGCGACGCGCAGATGGTCCTGCCGGACGGCGCCCGCGGCTGCCGCCAGGCCGGAGCCTCCGGTGGAAGCCGACCTCACGCCGTGGAGGAGCACGTCCGTGGTCCCCGCCATGGCGGAGACCACGGCCACCGTGCTGGGACCACCAGGAGCGAGGATCTCAGCCACGCGCCCCATGCCCTGCGGCCCGAGGATCGAGGTGCCGCCGAACTTCATCACCAGGACCGGGAGCGGACTTGTCACTCAGGCTGCTCCCGCCAGCTCCGCGTGCCGGGCCTCGAACGCGGCCATCGAGGGGTCGAGCGGCGCCCCCAGATCCAGCTGCCCGTCCAGGCACTCCAGGGTCTTGAGGCCGTTGCCGGTGATGCAGAGCACGGTGGTGTCGCGGAACCCGATCCTGCCCTCCGCCAGCAGCTGGCCCGCCACCGCCACGGTCACGCCGGCTGCGGTCTCTCCCAGGATCCCTTCGGACTCCGCCAGGGTCCGGATCCCCCGGAGTATCTCAGGATCGCTGGCAAGCCCGGCTCCACCTCCGCTCGCCGTCATGACCTGAAGGGCCGCGTGCCCGTCGGCGGGGTCCCCGATGGCAAGTGAGCGGCAGATGGTCTGGGGCACCTGAGGGACAACCTGGCGAGAGCCCTTTCGGAAGGCGGTCACTATGGGTGAGCATCCCTTGGCTTGGGCGCCAAAGATCCGAACTGGATGGGCGGGTACCAGGCCGACGTCCACCAGTTCCTGGAACCCGCGGGCGATCCGTGTGAGCTGTGACCCCCCGGCCATGGGCACGACCACATTGTCCGGCAGGCGCCAGCCGAGCTGCTCGGCTATCTCGAAGGCCACCGTCTTGGAGCCCTCAGCGTAGAAGGGGCGCAGGTTGACGTTGACAAACCCGTAGCGGTGGCGCTCGGAGATCTCCAGGCAAAGCCGGTTGACCTGATCGTAGGTGCCGGAGATCCGCACCAGGTGCGCCCCGTACACGGCAGTCCCCAGCAGCTTGGCCGCCTCCAGATCCGCTGGCACCAGGATCCAGGAGGGGAGCCCGGCCCGTGCGGCCTGGGCGGCCACGGCGTTGGCGAGGTTGCCGGTGGAGGCGCAGCCGACCACCTCGTAGCCCAGCTCCCGGGCTGCGGCCAGGGCCACAGCCACCACCCGATCCTTGAACGACAGGGTGGGGAAGCAGGCAGCATCGTCCTTCAGGAGCAGGTCTCCGGAGCCCAAGCACCGGCCCAGGCGAGGAGCGGGTATCAGCGGCGTCCAGCCCACCCCGGCGAGACGACCTGGACCTGGGTTGACGGGGAGCAACTCCTGATAGCGCCAGATGTCGTGGGGGCGAGCGCGCACCGCCTCGTGGCTGATGCGCTCGCGCACGGAGTCGAGATCGTAGGCCACAGAGGTCGGGTAGAAGCAGGTGGGGCAGATTGTCGTGGGTTCTCCCCGAAAGCGCCTTCGGCAGAGGGGACACCCGAGGTGGAACAGGTCGGACACGGCAGCTCTCCTGATGGCGGTTGACAGCATCTGTCGGCGGTCACGCTGACCGCCCAAGGGCGTAGCCACGCCCGGGATGCGGTTCGGGGGAGCTAGCGCGCCAGCGCTAGAGGGAGGTCGGCGTGTCCCCCGAGGCACGCCAACGCATTCGTCCCATGGGGCGCACGTTCGGATCGCCATCGATCCGTGCGGCCGCCGTGACCAGCCCGGGGCGACCCCGGGTGGGGATGGAGACGATCATCGTCCAACCATACACAGTCGAAAGCGGTGTGCGGGGCCGCCCTCCTCATGGACGGACCCTGCCCGGATCCGCCAGACTCGGACTGACATATGCCAAAGCTTCGCGTCGCAGTCCTCGGTGCCACCGGCGCGGTCGGGCAGGAGTTGGTGCGGCTCCTCGACAGCCACCCCTGGTTCTCTCTGGCCGTCCTGGTGGCCTCGGACCGATCGGTTGGCCGGCGGTACGGGGAGGTTGTCGACTGGCGCTCCCCTGGATTCCCTCCCCGGGCGGCCAGCGGTCTTCTCATCGAGCCGTTGGGGAGGCAACCAGAGGTCGATCTGGTGCTCTCAGCTCTGGACTCAGCGGTGGCCGGCCCGGCGGAGTTGGAGTTGGCGCGAGCCGGATACCCGGTGGTGAGCAACAGCAGCGTTCACCGGATGGATCCCGACGTGCCGCTGGTGATCCCCGAGGTCAACGCCTCCCACCTAGACGCCCTGCGGGCTGCCCCCGGCGCAGGTGGCGGCTTCATCGTCACCAATCCCAACTGCTCGACCATCGGTCTGGTGCTGGCCCTCAAGCCACTCTGGGACCGCTTCGGGGTGAGCCAGGTTCAGGTGGCAACCATGCAGGCGATCTCCGGAGCCGGACTGGACGGGGTGAGCGCCGGGATGATCTCCGACAACGTCTTGCCCCATATCCCCGGAGAGGAGGAGAAGCTGGAGACCGAGCCTAGGAAGATCCTCGGTCGCTGGGAGGGCGCCTTCTTGCCCGCCGCGCTGGCCGTGAGCGCGGCCTGCCACCGGGTCGCGGTCCTGGACGGGCACTTGGAGGCGGTGAGTGTCAAGTTGATGTCCTCCGCCACTGCCGATGAGGTCGTCGACGCCTTTGAGTCCTTTCGCGCTTCCCCGGAGGTTGCCGCGCTCCCCAGCTCTCCGCCGTTCCCGGTCCAGCTCCACCGTCGTCCCGACAGACCCCAGCCCCGGCTGGACCGGGGCGCAGGCCGCGGGATGACGGTGTCCGTCGGGAGGGTCCGCGAGTGCTCCGTATTGGACTGGAAGTTCACCGCGCTCTCCCACAACCTGGTGCGGGGAGCGGCTGGGGCGGCCCTGCTCAACGCTGAGCTACTGGTTGCCCGCGGGGAGGTGAGGCCCAGCTTTGGGGCCGGAGTGGGCGGCTGACCTAGAGTTCGGCCAGGGTGGCGGTCAGCGGGGCATGGTCGCTGGGGCGGGGCGCTCCGCGAGCGGAGCGATCGACCTCAACCGCTGTCGTCGCCCGGGCAACCTCCGGAGATCCCAGCAGAAGGTCGATGCGCATTCCCAAGCCCCGACGGAAGAATCCCTGCCGGTAGTCCCAGTAGGTGTAAGCGGGGGTCTGGCCGGGCTGATGAGCGAGATCCACGAGCCCCGTTCCCAGCACAGCGCCCAGGGCGCCGCGTTCCTCCGGGCTCACGTGGGTCTGTCCGGCGAAGGCCGCCGGGTCGAAGACATCGCTGTCCTGGGGTGCGACGTTGAAATCACCGCCGAGGACGAACGGCCTCCGTCCGGCCAGCTCCTGGGAGACCCGCTCCCTTAGCTCTTCCAGAAAGGCCAGCTTGTAGGCGAAGTAGGGGTGGCCGAGTTCGCGGCCGTTGGGGACGTAGACAGTGGCCACGCGCAGCGGGCCGCAATCGGCGGCCAGGTAGCGGGCCTCGACCCGGCCATCGGGCGCCGCCAGGTCGAGCCCCAGGTCCACCCGGCCCAGCCCTACCCGTGACAGGACCGCCACCCCGTTCCACCTCCCCTCGCCGTGGTCCGCAACCCGGTAGCCGGCGCCCTCCACCTCGGCCGTGGGGAAGGCGCCGGGCGCGCATTTGGTCTCCTGGACCAGGAGCACCTCGGGCCGGCGGCGCTCCAGCCACTCGATCACCAGGGGCAACCGCGCCTGGATGGAGTTGACGTTCCAGGTGGAGATCAGCAAAAGAGCAGGTCCGCCGGCCGGCTCAACCGACTCGCTCCAGGTCGGAGCTGGCGAACTGCTCGAAGTAGAGGCGGGAGTAAACCCCCTCCTGGGCCAGCAGCTCGGTGTGGGTGCCCCGCTCCACGATCTCGCCGTGGTCCAAGACCAGAATCTGGTCCGCAGCCAGGATGGTGGAGAGGCGGTGGGCGATGGCGATGGTCGTGCGCCCCTCCATCAGCGTCTCCAGGGCTGATTGGATGGCCCGCTCGCTGTGGGTGTCCAAGGCGCTGGTGGCCTCGTCCAGGACCAGCACCCTGGGGTTCTTGAGGATGGCCCGGGCCAGCGCCACCCTCTGCTTCTCCCCCCCGCTGAGGCGGTAGCCCCGCTCTCCGGTCATGGTGTCGTAGCCGTCGGGGAGCTCTTTGATCCGGTCGTGGATGGAGGCCGCTCGGGCAGCCTGCTCCAGCTCCTCCTGGCTCGCCTCCGCCTTGCCCACGAGAAGGTTCTCCCGGATCGTGCCATGGAAGAGGAAGGTCTCCTGGGTCACGACGGCGATCGCGTCCCGGAGCGTCTCCTGGGTGAGGTCCCGAAGGTCGTGGCCGTCCAGGGTCACCCGGCCCTCGTCCACGTCGTACAGGCGGGCGGCCAGGTAGGTGAGGGTGCTCTTGCCAGCTCCACTGTGCCCCACCAGCGCGATCAGCTGGCCGGGGCTGGCATGAAAGGAGATCTCGCGCACCGCCGGCGGGGACTCCGCCTCGTACCGGAAGGTCACCCCCTGAAAGGCCAGCTCTCCCCGGATCGAGGCAACCGGGATGGCCAGGGCACCCTCGCGGTCCTGGATCTCCACCTTCTCATCCAGGTACTGGAAGATGCGCTCGAACAGGGCCAGCGCACCCTGCAGCTCGACCTGGATGTTGAGCAGCTGCCCCACGGGGAAGAAGAGCTGGGATTGGAAGGTGGTGAAGGCCACCAGCGTGCCCACCGACGCCCCCCCGGCCCGGCCGGCGCCCAGGAAGACCCCCGCCACCAGGTAGACGAGGGCGGGAAGGATGGAGAAGAAGGTGGAGATGAAGCCGAAGAACCAGCGTCCGACCATCTGCTGGCGGATCATGAGATCAGTGAGCCGGCCGGTTTCGTTGACGTAGCGCTGCTGGGTGACCTTCTCCCGGCCGAAGACCTTGCTGAGCAGGATCCCGCTCACTGAAAGCGTCTCCTCGGCGATGGCCGACAGGTCGGCCAGGGTGGCCTGGGTGTCCGCGCTGACCCGCCGGCGCACCTCGCCCACCCGGGCGGTTACCAGAAGGAAGACCGGCATCAGTACCACGGACAGGAGCGTGAGCTGCCAGCTGAGAACCGCCATGCCGGTAAGGGTGGCGGCGGCCCTGGTCAGGTTGGAGACGATGCTGGTGGCGGTGTTGGTGATGACCGAGTCCACCCCCCCGACGTCGTTGGTGAGCCGCGACTGGATCTCCCCGGTCCGGGTGGCCGTGAAGAACCGCAGCGGCAGGCTCTGAAGATGGCTGTAGAGGGCGACCCGGAGGTCCTGCATCATCCGCTGGCCGACCACAGCGTTGAGGTAGGTCTGCCAAACCCCGAGCCCGGTGCTTATCACCGGGGTTATCACCATCACTCCTACGAAGATGAGCAGCAGGTGGACGTTGCGCTTCAGGATGGCGTCGTCGATGATCAGCTTCAACATGACCGGGTTGACGATCCCCAGGCCGGCCACCACCACCAGGATCAGCAGTACGCCGGTGACCTTCCAGCGATAGGGGCGGAAGAGCCGGAGCACCCGCAGCAGGGTGCTGCGCTGGATCTTCCCCGCAGGGCGCTCCTGCTGGTATCCGGCCATCAGGCGGCGCGGCCCCCCTCCCATGCGCATTGCCATCCGGTCTAGCCTTCCACGCTCTTGATCAACTCAACCCCGAGCGATCTTATCGTTCGGCGCGGAGTCGGGGCGGTCGGCCGGTCTAAACTCAGAGCTGGGAGGATTCAAGGGGAAAGGAGGCCAGCTTTCATGTCACAGACCGTCGCCAGGACCCGCCCGAGGACCAAGGCCGCCGCCGCTCGCAAGTTCGTGTACGACTTCGAGGAGGGCAACGCCGAGATGCGGGGTCTGCTCGGAGGAAAGGGCGCGGGAGTGGCCGAGATGACCAGGGCGGGGCTGCCAGTGCCCCCCGGCTTCACCATCACCACCGAGGCGTGCCTGGCGTATTTGCAGAAGGGGACCTTCCCGGAGGGGATGATGGAGGAGGTCCGAGCCCACCTGCAGAAGCTGGAGGCCGCCGCCGGCCGACGTTTCGGCGACCCCAAGGACCCCCTCCTGGTCTCGGTGCGGTCCGGTGCCGCCTTCTCCATGCCGGGAATGATGGACACGGTCCTCAACCTCGGCCTCAATGAGACGACCCTGGAGGGGCTGGCTCGGACCACCGGGGACCTGCGCTTCGCCAGGGACGCCTACCGGAGGTTCGTCCAGATGTACGGACGGATCGTCCTCGGCATCGAGGGTGAGCTCTTCGACGAGGAGCTGGAGGCGGCCAAGCGCCGGCAGGGGGTGAAGACGGACGCCGAGCTCGACCCCCCTTCCCTGGAGCAGCTGGCCTCCACCTACCGCGCGATCATCGAGCGCCGGACCGGGAATCCCTTCCCGGAGGAGCCCTGGGAGCAGCTGACCGGGGCGATCGCCGCGGTCTTCTCCTCCTGGAACGGCAAGCGAGCCATCGCCTACCGCGAGTACAACCACATCCCGCACACCTTGGGGACCGCCGTCAACGTGCAGGCGATGGTTTTCGGGAACATGGGAGAGGACTCCGGCACCGGGGTGGCCTTCACCCGCGACCCTTCCACCGGTGAGCGTCGTCTCTATGGCGAGTACCTGCTCAACGCCCAGGGCGAGGACGTGGTGGCCGGGATCCGCACCCCCCAGCCGATCGCCACGCTGGAGAGCAGCCTGCCCACGGTCTACCGCCAGTTTCAGGAGATCGCCGAGAGGCTGGAGCGGCACTACCGCGACGTGCAGGACATGGAGTTCACCATCGAGCGGGGCAAGCTCTACATGCTCCAGACGCGCACCGGCAAGCGCACCGCGGCGGCGGCGGTCAAGATCGCGGTGGACATGGTCGATGAGGGGCTGATCACCCGCGAGGAGGCTCTATCCCGGGTGGAGCCGGAGCAGGTGGACCATCTTCTCCATCGAGCGATCGACCCGGGAGCGGAAGTCAAGGTGTTGGCCCAGGGGCTGGCCGCGTCCCCGGGGGCGGCCACCGGGTCGGCGGTGTTCGACGCCGACCGGGCCGAGGAGATGGCCAAGAAGGGGCAGCGCTCCATCCTGGTCCGCATCGAGACCAACCCTGACGACGTGCATGGAATGATCGCCGCCGAGGGCGTGCTCACCTCTCGGGGCGGCCGGACCTCGCATGCCGCGGTGGTGGCCAGGGGGATGGGCAAGCCCTGCGTGGCCGGCTGTGATGGGATCCGCGTGGACCTGGAGAAGCGGCGCTTTGTCGCCGATGGGGTGACCGTCAAGGAGGGAGACCTCATCACCATCGACGGGACCACCGGCAGGGTGATCCAAGGTTCGGTGCCCATGGTCGAGGCAGGGGTGTCCGGGGACCTCGAGAAGTTGCTGAAGATGGCCGACCAGGTGCGGCGCCTCAGGATCTTCGCCAACGCTGACACCCCTGAGGACGCCCGCAGGGCCCGGGAGTTCGGGGCCCAGGGGATCGGGCTCTGCCGGACCGAGCACATGTTCATGCAGCAGGAGCGCCTGCCCCATGTGCAAGCGATGATCCTGGCCCAGGACGCGGCCGCCCGCAGGGAGGCGCTGAACCAACTGCTCCCGTTCCAGCGGGACGACTTCCTCGGCATCCTCGAGGCCATGCAGGGGCTGCCCGTGATCATCCGGCTCATTGACCCTCCCCTCCACGAGTTCCTACCCAGCCACGACGACCTGTTGGAGGAGGTGACCCGGCTCAGGGCGCTCAAGAAGAGCGGGAAGAAGCTGCAGCGGGCGGAGCGCCTCTTGGCGGCGGTTGAGGAGCTGCGCGAGCAGAACCCCATGCTGGGACTTCGGGGGTGCCGGCTCGGCCTGCTGTTCCCCGAGATCATCGAGATGCAGGTGCGGGCCATCGCCGAGGCCGCCTCGCAGTTGCGCCAGCGCCGCGTCCGCGCCATCCCCGAGATCATGGTGCCGCTTGTGGGGCACGCCGAGGAGCTCCGCCGCTCCCGCCTGGTGATCGAGGCAACCCTCAAGCAGGTAGCCAAGGAACAGGGGGTGCGCTTCGAGACGAAGATCGGGACCATGATCGAAGTCCCGCGGGCCGCGCTGACCGCGGGGGCGATCGCTGAGCACGCCCAGTTCTTCTCCTTCGGCACCAACGACCTGACCCAGATGACGTTTGGGGTGTCCCGGGACGACGCGGAGGGCAAGTTTTTGCGCCGCTACGTCGACGATGGCATCCTGCCAGCCAACCCCTTCGAGCATCTTGACCCGGAGGGGGTCGGTCGCCTGATGGGGCTCGCGGTCCAGGAGGGGAGGGGAACAAGGCCAGACCTCGAGGTGGGGATCTGCGGGGAGCACGGTGGCGACGCCCAGTCGATCGCGATCTGCGAGCGCCTCGGCCTGGACTACGTCTCCAGCTCGCCCTTCCGGGTCCCCGGGGCCCGGCTGGCCGCCGCCCAGGCCCGGCTGGCGGAGAGCAGGTCGAAAGACGTGTGATCAGTACGTGGCCCGGCCATCGGAGGGCCAGGCGCAGCCATTAGACACTGTCGCGTGGGCCCCACCTGGGCTGCGGTAGGACCTGTCTTGTGGGCCATGGCTGCGCCGAGCCCTCCGGGGGCAGGCGCCCTGCATACCGGATCGCCGAGGTCTCCGGGATAGGCGTCAAGGTCTGTACCGACGTGGGGCTGGTGGTGGCGGAACGGGTCGCCGGCGGCGAGCGGCCACAACGCGGCAGCGCTCGTCATCGGCAGACGCGGGCTCAGCCAGCGAGCACGGCGACGGGAAAGGTGTGAGCTACCCCTACCCGAGGATGGGGAACGGAGTGCTACCGACACCGCCGTGTGGCCCATGCCGGCCGGGCAATCGACCGGTCTGTCCGGGCAGCGGACCAGGGAACTCCGATCCCCCAAGGCCAGAGGGCGGCCGCACCAGCGGCAGAGGACCCAACCGACCACCCGGGACCCTCGAGGTGGCTCACGACCGTTCGGGGCCACCGGACAACACTGCACTCAGTTCCGCTGAGCGTCTAGTGGTCCGTCGGTGAATTAAGTTGGGCCAGTGCGGAGCGCCCCCGACGCACCTTGGCGATGATGTCCGCAGCGGGGGTGTGCCAGACGAAGGGACGGGGATCTTCGTTCCAGTGAGCCACCCAG
>JAJYWQ010000076.1 GCA_021791415.1 bacterium
ACCCCGGACTCGTGAGCCAGGAGCTGCTGGGTGCGCAGGGCCAGGGTGGCGGCGGCCTCCGAGGGCAGCGCCAGCGCCTCGTCGTAGGAGTTGGTGTGCAGCGACTGGGCGCCTCCCAGCACGGCGGCCAGCGCCTGCAGCGCCACCCGGACCACGTTGTTCAGCGGCTGCTGGGCGGTCAGCGTGGCCCCCGAGGTCTGGGCGTGGAAGCGCAGCTGGCGGCAGCGGTCGTCCCGGGCCCCGAAGCGCTCCAGGAGGAGCTCGGCCCAGAGGCGGCGCGCCGCCCGGAACTTGGCCACCTCCTCGAAGAGGTCGTTGTCGACGTTGAAGAAGAAGCTCAACCGGGGGGCGAACTCCTCCAGCCGCAGACCGCCCTGGAGCGCGGCCTCGACGTACGCCAGGCCGTTGCTGAGCGCGAACCCCAGCTCCTCGGTGGCGGTGGCCCCGGCCTCCCGGATGTGGTAGCCGGAGATGGAGATCGGGTTCCAGCGGGGGAGGCGCTGCCGGCAGTAGGAGATGGCGTCCACCACCAGCCGCATGCTGGGGCGGGGCGGGAAGATGTAGGTGCCGCGGGCCGCGTACTCCTTCAGGATGTCGTTCTGGATGGTGCCTCCCAGCCGCTCGGCGGGCACCCCCGCCTCCTCCGCCGCCAGCTCGTAGAGCAGGAGCAGGACCGCCGCCGGGGCGTTGATGGTCATCGAGGTGGTGACCTCGGCCAGCGGCAGCCCCCGGACCAGGACACGCATGTCCTGAAGATGGGAGATGGGGACCCCCACCCGGCCCACCTCACCCCGGGCCAGCTCGTGGTCGGAGTCGTACCCCATCTGGGTGGGCAGGTCGAAGGCCACCGAGAGTCCCGACTGGCCACGCTCCAGCAGGTAGTGGAAGCGCTGGTTGGTGGCCTCGGCGGAGCCGAACCCGGCGTACTGGCGCATGGTCCAGAGGCGGCCGCGGTAACCCTCCCGCCGGATCCCCCTGGTGAAGGGAGGCGAACCCGGAGGAGGGGGCAGCGGCGGGCCGGCCAGGTAGACCTCCGGGAGCTCCAGGCCGGAGTTGGTGCGGGCCGGCGGGGTCAGCTCACCCTCTGGCACAGCTCCACCAAAACCCCCAGGGCCGACCGCGGGTGGATGAAGGCCACCTGCCGGCCCCGCGCCCCCGGCCGGGGCGCCTCGTCGATCAGCTGGGCCCCCCGCGCCCGCCACTCGGCCAGCTCGGCCGCCACGTCCCCGACCTCCAGCGCCAGGTGGTGGAGTCCCTCGCCCCGCCTCTCCAGGAAGCGCTGCAAAGAGGAGTCGGGCCCCCGGCTCGCCAGCAGCTCGAGCGCGGTCCCGCCCAGCTTGAGGAAGGCCACCTCCACCCCATCATGGGCCACCAGCTCGCGGTGGACGGGGGGGCCGGCCAGCGGCCGGTAGAACGCCAGCGCCATATCGAGGTCCCGGACCGCGATCCCGACGTGGTCGACCTGGCGGCCGCTCCAGCTGCTCACCGCTGCCAGTCTAGGCCGGTCAATAGGTGAGTCCCATCGACTCGGCGACCAGGACCGCCACGTCCGCCGCCTTGAGGGAGCCCTGGAGGTCCTGCGAGCTGATGCCCTCCTGGAACATGGTGGCGCAGAAGGGACAGGCCAGCGCCGCCTGGCCGGCCCCGGTGGCCCGCGCCTGCTGGACGCGGACCCGGTTGACCCGCTCCCCGGGCTGCTCCTCCATGAAGACCCTGCCCCCCCCGGCCCCGCAGCACATGGCGTCCTCGCGGCTCCGCTTCATCTCGGTCAGGCGGACCCCGGGGATGGCCCGCAGCAGCCGGCGGGGGGCGTCGTACTCCTTGTTCCACCTGCCGAGGTAGCAGGGGTCGTGGTAGGTGAGGTTCCCCTCCTTGAGCTCGCGGCTCAGCTGGATGCGCCCCTGCGTCAGGAGCTGCTCCAAGAGCTGGGTGTGGTGGATCACCTCGAACTTGGCCCCCAGGTCCGGGTACTCGTTCGCGAAGGTGTTGAGGCAGTGGGGGCAGCTGGCGATCAGCTTGCGGACCCCGGCCCGCCCCAGCGTCTCCACCACCTGGCCGGCCTGGACCTGGAAGAGGTACTCGTTGCCCAGCCGACGCGCCGGATCCCCGTTGCAGATCTCCTGCGGCCCCAGGACGGCGAAGCTCACCCCGGCCGCCTGGAGCACCTGCACCAGCGCCCGGGCGGTGGGCCAGTTGGACTCGTCGAAGGCGGTGGCACAGCCCACCCAGTACAGGTACTCGGCGTCCGGGTGCTCGGCCAGGAGGGGCACATCCAGCCCCTCCGCCCAGCGCATCCGGCCCTCCCTCGCAACTCCAAAGGGGTTGCCCCGCTGCTCGATGGAGTCCAGGGCCCGCTGCGCCTCCCGCGGCAGCCGCGACTCCTCCAGAACCAGGGAGCGCCGGAGGTCCACGATCACCGGCACGTGCTCGATGAGCACGGGACACTGCTCCACGCAGGCGCCGCAGGTGGTGCAGGACCAGAGCGTCTCCTCCTCCACGCTCCAGTCGAGGAGGCGGTC
>JAJYWQ010000075.1 GCA_021791415.1 bacterium
AGCGCACCGCCTACCACAAGATCTGGGACGCCCACCGCGTGGCTGGGGACCCCCTCCAGCGGATGCTGATGTACGTGGACCTGCACCTGGTCCATGAGGTCACCTCCCCCCAGGCCTTCTCCGGCCTGCGCTCGGCGGAGCGCCGGGTGCGCCGTCCCGACCTCACCATGGCGGTGATGGATCACCTGGTCCCGACCTGGGAGCGTTCCCGGGAGACCCCCGACCCGGTGGGGAGGGAGCAGCTGCGCCAGCTCTCGGAGAACTGCGCCGAGGCCGGCATCCCCCTCCTCGACCTCTATCACCGCCGGCAGGGGATCGTCCACGTGGTGGGCCCGGAGCTGGGCCTCACCCAGCCGGGGATGACAGTGGTCTGCGGCGACTCCCACACCTCCACCCACGGTGCCTTCGGGGCGCTGGCCTTCGGGATCGGCACGACGGAGGTCGAGCAGGTGCTGGCAACCCAGTGCCTCTGGCAGGCCCCGGCCCCCACCCTGGAGGTGCTTGTCGACGGGCAGCTCGGCCAGGGGGTGACCGCCAAGGACCTGGCCCTGGGGATCATCCGGGAGATCGGGGTGGCGGGCGGCCAGGGCTCGGTAGTGGAGTACTCGGGGACCACGGTGCGCCAGCTCACCATGGAGGGGCGCATGACCGTCTGCAACATGACCATCGAGGCCGGCGCGCGAGCCGGGCTCGTCTCCCCCGACCAGACCACCGTCGCCTACCTGGAGGGCCGGCCGGCCGTCCCCCGCGGCCAGGGATTCGCCGCCGCCGCGGAGCGTTGGCTGAGCTTCGCCTCCGACCCGGGAGCGACCTTCGACCGCCAGGTCCGCATCGACGCGTCCCAGCTGGCTCCCTTCGTGACCTGGGGGACCAACCCCTCCATGTCCGTACCGGTCGGCGCCCGGGTCCCTGAGCTGGCGGAGCTTCCATCGGAGGCGGCCCGGGAGGCGGCGCGCCGGGCCCTGGCCTACATGGGACTGGAGGAGGGCACCGCCATCGAGGACATCCACGTCGACCGGGTCTTCATCGGCTCCTGCACCAACGGCCGGCTGGAGGATCTGCGGGCCGCGGCCGCCATAGCCGCCGGGCGCCGGGTGAGCCCCAGGGTCCGGGCCATGGTGGTGCCGGGCTCGGGGGCGGTGAAGAGGGCCGCCGAGGAGGAGGGGCTGGACCGCATCTTCCGCGACGCCGGCTTCGAGTGGCTGGAGGCCGGCTGCTCGATGTGCCTGGGGATGAACCCGGACATCCTCTCCCCCGGGGAGCGCTGTGCCTCGACCTCCAACCGCAACTTCGAGGGGCGGCAGGGGGCGGGAGGGCGGACACACCTCGTGAGCCCGGCGATGGCGGCCGCCGCCGCGGTGCTCGGCCACTTCGCGGATGTCCGCCAGCTGGAGCCCGCGGAACTCGGCGCCGCGGTGCGGGAGGGCTGAGGTGGAGGCCTTCACCGTGTTGGAGGGGCTGGTGGCCACCCTCTCGCGTGACGACGTCGACACCGATCAGATCATCCCCAAGCAGTTCCTGAAGAGCACCGGGCGCGCGGGGTACGGTAAGGCCTGCTTCTTCGATTGGCGCTACGACGCGGAGGGGCACGACCGCCCCGACTTCGAGCTCAACGACCCCGAGTACCGAGGGGCCGAGATCCTGCTGGCGGGGCGCAACTTCGGCTGCGGCTCCTCTCGCGAGCATGCCGTCTGGGCACTGGCTCAAATGGGGTTCCGGGTGGTGGTGGCGCCCTCCTTCGCCGACATCTTCCGCACCAACGCCCTCCAGAACGGCCTGCTCCCGGTGGCCCTGGCCGACCCGGTCTGCGCCGACCTCCAGATGCGCGCCCGTCGGCGCGACGGATACCGGTTGACCGTGGACCTTCAGGCTGAGGAGGTCCGGGACCGAGAGGGGAGGACGGCCCCATTCCAGCTTGATCCGTTCTGGCGGGAGTGCCTCCTCTCCGGGCTGGACCCCCTGGGCATGGCGCTGCGTGAGGAGGCGGCCATCTCGGCCTTCGAGGAGGCCCGCTCTCCGCTGCTGCCCACCACCCGTCACCGGTGGGAGTAGCAGGGGGCCCAGCGGAGGTCCTCCAGGTCCTCTACCAGGGCGAAGCCGGCGCCTACTCCGAGGAGGCTGCCCAGCGGCTCTTTCCCGGAGTCCCAGCCACCGGCCGGCCCACCTTCGCCGCCGCCTTCGCCGGCCTAGGTGCCGGCCGGGCCGCGGTCCTGCCCGTGGAGAACAGCTTGGGCGGAGTGGTCCAGGAGGTCTCCGACCTCCTCTGGGCCCATCCCGAGGTGGTGGTCCTCGGCGAGCACTTCCTGCCCGTTCGGCATCAGCTGCTGACGGCTACTCCGGCCCCGGTGCGGCGCGCCCTCTCCCACCCCCAGGCGCTGGCCCAGTGCGCCGGGTTCCTGGCGCAGCGAGGGATCGAGCCGGTTCCCCACCCCGACACCGCCGGGGCGGCCCGCTGGGTGTCCGAGCACCGGGTTCCCGGAGAGGCCGCGATCGCCAGTGCGGCCGCCGCCGCCCG
>JAJYWQ010000039.1 GCA_021791415.1 bacterium
GGATCGAGCAGATCAAGGCGGAGATCGAGAAGTCGACCTCGGACTGGGACAAGGAGAAGCTTCAGGAGCGGCTGGCCAAGCTGGCCGGCGGGGTGGCGGTGATCAAGGTCGGTGCCGCCACCGAGACCGAGCTCAAGGAGCGCAAGCACCGGATGGAGGACGCCGTCTCCGCCACCCGGGCCGCGGTCGAGGAGGGAATCGTCCCCGGCGGTGGGACAGCCCTCCTGCTGGGTCAGAAGGCGCTGGCCGGCCTCAAGCTTGAGGGCGACCAGCAGACCGGGGTCACCATCGTGCTCCGGGCGCTCGAGGAGCCGACCCGGCAGATCGCCAACAACGCCGGTGCCGAGGGCTCGGTGGTCGTGGAGAAGGTCCGCAGCCTGCCCGCAGGCCAGGGCTTCAACGCCGCCACCGGCGAGTACGTGGACATGGTCAAGGCGGGGATCATCGACCCCACCAAGGTGACCCGCTCGGCGGTCCAGAACGCGGCCTCGATCGCGGGCCTGCTGCTCACCACCGAGTCGCTGGTGACCGACATCCCGGAGAAGAAGGGCGCCGCGGCGCCCCCCATGCCGGAGTACTGAGCCCGGTCCCAAACGGAAGATGAGAGGGGGCGGCCGAAGGGCCGCCCCCTTTTCTCATGCCCGCTCCGTCCATCCGGGGAAAGGAGTGGCAGGTGTCAGCAGCAGGCGGGATCGATCACCCCGGCCAGGGCGCCGAGCATGCCCCGGTCCACCCGGTACACCGTGACACCGCCTCCGCGCTCCCGGAGCACCAGGCCGGCCCGGTGGAGGACACCCAGATGGTGGCTGATGGTGGCGTCGGAAAGGCCCAGCCGCTCCGCCAGGTCCAGGTTTCTCGCCCCCCGGGAATCCTGTTGGATGAGGATGGAGACGATTTGCAGGCGCACCGGATCAGCCAGCGCCTTAAGGCGCAGCGCGGCCTCCATCGCCTCGGGCTCGGTCAGCTCTCCGCGGGCCACCGGGGGGCAGCAGAGCGCTCCGGAGAGGTCGACCACCGGCAGCGCCTTGGGCATGGTCACAGTGTCCAGCCCGGCCTTGACAAATGTCAAGGCACTCGGTATGCTCCGGCCCTAGACATACATCTAGCGAAGGAGGCTGGTGATGACCGACGGCGTTCGTGACCTGGTTCGCGAGAAGTACGCGCAGGCGGCGATTCAGCTGGCCACCACTTCGGACGGATGCTGCGGCTCCGGCGGCGGATGCGGCTGTGGAGGGGAGGCGCCGGCCTTCGGATCCGACCTGTACCGCCACGAGTCCGGCGCCGAGGCGGCGGGGTCGGCGGTCGCGGCATCCCTCGGTTGCGGCGTCCCCACCGCGGTGGCCGATCTGCGTCCCGGGGAGATCGTGCTCGACCTGGGGTCCGGTGCGGGGGCGGACGTCCTGATCTCGGCCCGCCGGGTGGCTCCCACAGGGCGCGCCATCGGACTGGACATGACGCCGGAGATGCTGGAGCTGGCGCGCGCCAACGCGCGGCGGGCCGGGGTAGAGAACGCGGAGTTCCTGGAGGGCTACCTGGAGGACATCCCGCTCCCCGATGGATCCGTGGATGTGGTCATCTCCAACTGCGTCATCAACCTGACGGCGGACAAGCGGCTGGTCCTCGCCGAGGCCGCCCGCGTCCTGCGCCCCGGCGGGCGGCTTGCCATCTCGGACGTGGTCGCGGACCCGGACATGGATGAGGCGACCAGGAAGGACATGGTCCAGTGGACGGGTTGCATCGCGGGAGCGCTCTCCGAGCCCGAGTACCGGGAGGCCCTCGCCGCCGCGGGGTTCGAGGAGGTGGATATCGTCCCTGGCCATCGCGTCCATGCCCACGCGTGGTCCGCCACGATCCGCGCCCGCTCAGGCGAACTTCGGGCACTGGTCACTCCTGTAGGTGTAGACGGCGAGGGCCCCCAGGACTAGGCCCCAAACCGCGGTCCACAACGAGGCCGCGAGCACCGACTCATTGGCAGCCCCGACCGCGTTCCAGCCCAACTGCCCGACCTGGTACAGGGGTAGGTGGGGAGGGATCGCTCGCACCACCGAGGGCAGCAGCTCGATACCCTAGGTCCTCCAGGCGGGCAACTGCGGGAGCTGGGGAGAAGAAGGTCCTCTACCAGCCCCCCGCGCTCGGCCGGCCCTGGCCTCCGTCCACGGCCACGTTGGCTCCGTTGACCCAGGACGAGACTGGGCTGAGGAGGAACGCCACCGCGCTGGCAACCTCCTCCGGTGATCCCAACCGCCCCCAGGGAAGGTCTCGCCTCACGAACTCGTCGTAGCCCGCCGGGTTGGCCCTCCGGTAGTTGTCCCAGCCTCCGCCGGGGAACCATATGGACCCGGGGCTCACGGTGTTGACCCGGATCTGGTCCTCTGCCAGCTCGCGAGCCAAGGCGGCCGCGAGATAGATCAGCGCCGCCTTGCTGCTGCCGTACTGGGCCCGGGGGGCGGGCTTCCACCCGGAGATCGAGGACACGAAGACCGCGGCGGCGCCGCTGCGGGGCCGGAGGTGGGGTCGCGCCGCGCGCAGCAGCAGAGCCGCATGGGTGACGTTCAGGGCGTAGGTGTGGGCCCAGTCCTCACTGGTCGCCTCGCTCAAGCCACCACCCGACGACCCGCCGCAGTTGGCCACCACGAAATCCATCCCCCCCAGGGCGGCCGCGGATCCCTCGACGAAGGCCGCCAAGGCCTCAGCGTCCGTGACGTCAGCCGTGGCGCCGTGAGCCCGCACACCGAGCTGCCGCACCCGGGCAAGCGCGGCCTCCAGCCCGTCGGGGTCCCGAGCGCAGAGCGCCACATGGCAGCCTTCAGCGGCCAGCTGCAGCGCGATGGCCAGCCCGATGCCCCGCGATCCGCCGGTGATCACCGCCCGCCGTCCGGCCAGTCCCAGATCCATTGGATGCTCCTCCTTCAGCCCAAAGTTGCCGCCGTCCGCCACCCGGGCCAGCCCCGGTCCCCCGCCGCCCCCTCCGTAGCGCGGTTCGACCGCCGGGGCTGGGCCCGGCCGACGAAGGCGCCACCACCATCACCACGGCTTTGCGCCCCTATCGCGGACGCGGCGCTCCCGAAGCCCGCCTGGGGTCAGGGGACGGCGTCACCGCCGCCTCAAACGCACGTCCACCGCGTCTCGCAGCCCATCACCCACGAAGTTGAAGGCCACCACCACGAGGACGATGGCCACCCCTGCGGGCCAGATCTGCCACCAGTAGCCGGCGAACACGTAGTCCACCCCATTGGAAAGCATGCTTCCCCAGTTGGCGGCCGGCGGCGGTATGCCGAGGCCCAGGAAGCTGAGCGCCGCTACCGTCAGCACGGCGTCCGCGACCTGGAAGGTGGCGTTGACCACAATGGTGCCCACCACGTTGGGAAGCAGGTGGCGGCGGAGCACCCCCGCACCCGTGGCTCCGGCTCCGCGGGCCGCCTCCACGTAGGGGAGCGTCTTCAGGGACAACACCTCCGCGCGCACCAGCCTCGCCGGAGCCATCCAGGCCAGGGCGGAGATCACGGCGATGAGGACGAGCACCGAAGGTCTCAGCAAGGCGTCCAGGAAGATGAGCAGGAAGAGGCTGGGTATGGCCAGCCAGGCGTCCACGACGCGCATCATGACGTCGTCGACGATCCCCCCGACGTAGGCGGCGGTCGCACCCCAGATGAGGCCCACGGCGACTGCCAGCACCGCCACCAGGATGGCCACCACCAGGGTGATACGGCCGCCGGCCATGAGTCGACCCAGGACGTCGTACCCCACCGAGTCGGTCCCCAGCAGATGGCCGGCGCCCGGCGGAAGGTTGGCCTGGGCGATGTCCGTGGCCACCTGGTTGGTGCGGTAGAGGAACGGCCCCACGAAGCAGAAGAGCAAGAAAGCCGCGATGACCGCCAGCCCGGCCACGGCCAGGCGATTGGCGGCGAACACCTTGAGCCCGGCGGCGAATCCCCGCTCCTGCTCGGGCTCCTCCCCCGTGGGAGAGCTCGGCGCATCGAAGTCGACCGGCAGCTCTAGCACTGCCGTGCTCCGACTCTAGGAGGCCGGCTGCGACCAGCCGAGGCAGACGACCCCATCAGTACCGGATCCGAGGGTCGGCCACGCCGTACAGCACATCGGCGATCAGCGATCCGAGGACCACGCCCACGCCGACCACCAGGCTGGTGCCCAACATCACCGGGAAGTCCTCGCTCTGGGCCGCTGTCCAGAAGAGAAGGCCCATGCCCGGGTAGTTGAAGAGCGACTCCACAATCAGCGCCCCGGCCAGGATGCCCGGAAGGCTCAGGCCGACAAGGGTGATGATCGGCAGCACGGAGTTGGGAAAGACGTGCCGGAAGAGCACCCGCCCGGGCCTGAGCCCCTTGGCCTGGGCGGTCCTCACGTAGTCCTGAGCCAGGTTGTCCAAAACCGACGAGCGCATGTAGCGGCTGAAGAGCGCGAGCGTGATCAGGGTGAGGGTGAGGACCGGCAGGGCGAGGTTCGGGAGCTGATTCCACAGCGGCGCGGTGGCGGTAGGGCCGGTGGAGGGCAACAGGGGCACCGTGTCGCTCAGGAGGATGATCAGGATGATGCCCAGGAAGAAGCTGGGCATGGAATAGAACAGGAAGGCCAGGCCGGTGAGGGTGTAGTCGACGAGGGTGTTGCGCCGAACTGCCTGGAGCATCCCCAGCGGAATCGCCACCGCCACCGCCAGGAAGGTCGCCGACCCCGCCAGCGCCAGGGTGCGCGGGATGTCCTCCGCCAGAAGCGAAGTCACGCTCTGATTGAGCTTGTAGGAGTAGCCCAGGTTGCCGTGAAGTAGCTGGCCGATCCAGATCACGTACTGGACTGGAAGGCTCTGGTTCAACCCGTACCTGGCGTTGAAGGCCGCGATCGAGGCCGGGTTGGCCCGCAGACCCAGGCTGGCTCGGGCCGGCCCCCCGGGCAGGAGGTGGAGCAGCGTGAACACGATGATGCTCACCCCGAGGAGCACCACTAGCGCGTGGCCGCAGCGGCGGATGATGTACCCGATCACGCCCGGACCGGCGCCCAGAACAGAGCCGCGAGCCGAGCCGCCTCACGGCGCCTGGCGGCGACGATGCCCATCGGCTGTCCCTCGCGGTATCCCGCAAGACGGTTCATGTGCATTCCCGAACACTCCGTGAGGAGGATCCCGCGCCAAGTCCGGTAGGTCCGAGAATCCCTCTTCGCCGCGGCTGCTGGAGCCGAACCACCCAGCTCTCGCGGGGGCGATCCCCCCACCGGGGGCCGACCCCTGACGAGGCTGCCCGCCGCCACCGCGACGGCGGGCAGCCGATCGGAGGGTAGCAAGCGACGCCGCCGCAGCGCCGGCCCTCCCGTTAGCTAAGAGACCAGTCCTGCGGGTACAGGTTCAAGTTGGGATCCTGGGGCAGCGCGCCATGGAGGGTCGGGCTGATAACCGATGTCTGGTAGTAGTAGTCCGGCTGCCAGAGGCAGGGCAGCTGGTCGGCCGCGTACTTGGCCAGGCTCTGGATGGCCTGGACCGAGCTGTTGACGTAGGTGTCCTCGATCAGCTGGTCCATGCGGCTGTTCGAGTAGCCCATCACGTTGTTCGCCGCCGCCGTGCCGAACCAGGGGCCCGGGGCGGGCAGGTACTGGGGCGAGTAGGTCGGGGTACCGCCCGGCTCCCCGAAGTTGGCCATCTGCCAGGGGCAGGCGCCTCCGGACGTGCAGGGCGCCAGGGTGGCGAATATGGCACCCATCGACTTCTGCTCGATGGTGACGTTGATGCCGGCGCTGGCCCAGCTGGAGACCATGGCCTCCGCCTCGGCGGTGAAGGGGGCGGACCCGGTGGCGACCTCTTCGGTGAAGGCCAGCTGCGCCCCGGCGGGAACTCCCGCTCCGCAGTCGCCGCTGGCGGTCCCGGGGCGAACGCAGGAGTCCGTCCCGTTGGGCACCACCTTCCATCCGTTGGAGGTCAGAAGGCTCTTGGCGTGGGCGACGCTGTACGGGTAGGGGTTCTGCTGCAGCGAGCTGGACAGGTACTGGCTGCTGGGCGTGATGGGGATCGGGGAGTAGGTGGGGAAGGCCTGGCCATGCCAGATGTCCGACGAGATGGCTGTCTGATTGATCAGGGACTGCATGGCCTGGCGAATGTAGAGCTGCTTGAAGATTGGTCCCGCGGTGGGGTCGGTGTAGTTGAGGAAGAAGTCATTGAAGCCGAAGGTGGCCCAGTTGTTGATGGTGTAGCCGCGGCTCTTGAAGTAACCGGCCTGGTTGCTGTCCTCAGCCGGCAGGTAGCCATAGTCGACCTGCCCCGACCTCAGGGCATCAAACTCCGCCGCGGTGCTGGTGAAGGGCAGCTCCTCAAAACGTGAGATGGTCGGCTTGCCCGGCCCCGTGTAGGCGGAGTTGGGGACGAAGGTGGCCGCGCCCGTGGAGGGGGCGAAGGCGCTCAGCAGCCAGGGGCCGTCCACGGTCTTCCACAGGGGATTGGTGGGGTAGGTGCTCTGGTCGCTGGACTGGGCGTTGAGGAAGGTGTACACCGCCTTGGCCCCCGCCGCCGAGAGGTCATAGTTGCCCACCGCTCCGCTCGCCGAGGTCTTGTCCCAGGCGTGCTGCGGGATGGGCACGATCTCGCTCAGCTCGTCGTACAGGATCCAGAGCTGGCTGTACACCTTGTTGAAGGTGATGCTGAAGGTGTAAGGGGTGGAGGCGGGAAAGCTCATCGAGGAGATGTTGTCCGGGATGCTGCCTGGGCTGTATCCCAGGTAGTTGGCCTTCTCGTTCACCAGCAGGTTCATCCACAGCTCGACGTCGCGGTTGGTCACCGGCTTGCCATCGGACCAGGTGAAGCGGCGGTTCAGGGTCACCGTGACCGTTCGCCCGCCGTTGGAATAGACGGGGGGGCCGGCCATGCTCTGCGCGTAGTTGATGGTCGGCTTGCCGTTGATGCCGTACCAGTACAGCGGCCGCCACAGGAAGGGTGAGAACTGGAAGAGGTCGATGTTGTTGGAAACGGGCCCGCTCACGAAGGGGAAGATGTAGGTCGCCACGGTTCCGGGCGGGAGCGCGAAGGTGGCCGTGCCCCCGCGGTGGGTGCCGGTCGAGTTGGACGACGGTGATGCGGCGCAGCCGGCGATCACCAGGGCGGAGAGGGTGGCGACGGCCGCGAGCAGTCTCTTCACAGCTTCACCTCGAGATGTGGATGGGATAGGAGCGTCGGCGCTGTGGGCCAGCCACAAGCCCAGTCACGGGCGGGCTCCAAGATTGCGTGTTGTGGATTGTCGACATTGGCCGAAGTCTAAGGACGGTGGGTGGGTATGTCAAGGGGAGGAGTAGCCATCGTCGACCTCGCGCACAGCCCGGGCAGGGTCCCCTGACCGCCCCCGATTCCGGGCCCAGCGACACGCGGGCGAAAGGACCTCGGAGAGGGCTGTGCGCGGCCCGCGGTCCTGGCCGGGGCGCCGTGGGGCCCTCGTCTCGGGCGACGTTCCGCCATCGCCGGTGGGGCGGCCCATCCACGGATGACCGCGGCGACAGGGCAGGACATCGCACTCCGGAGCGGCTGGCTGGCGGCGGCGACGCTCGGCCACGGCCGCCGTCCCGCGATCACCCGAGCACACGGTCGGGAATAATTGGCACTGCGGGCGGCGAGCCATCGGTCACAATGGGCCAGTCCCATGGCCGCCCTCCTCACCCTCCTCACCGACTTCGGGACCGATTCCGGCTACGGCGGCGCCATGCTGGGAGCGGTGCTGAGGGCCGCTCCCGGGCTCCGGGTCGAGGTGATCACCCACGGCGTCCCGCCGACGGACGTCGGCGCCGGAGCCTACTGGCTGGGCGCCTGCGCCCCGGCCTTCCCGGAGGGCACCGTCCACTGCGCCGTGGTGGACCCCGGAGTGGGCAGCGGGCGTCCCCTGGTGGCGGCGGAGGTGGACGGCCAGCTGGTGGTCGCGCCCGACAACGGTCTCCTGCACTTCCTCTGGCAGCGTGGGAAGGAGCGGTCGGCCTTTCGGATCGACACCAAGCCCCACCTGCCGGAGCGGCTCAGCGGCACCTTCCATGGAAGGGACCTGATCGGACCCCTGGCGGCCCGGCTCGCCGCCGGCGATCTGGCACTGGGTGAGATGGGACCTCGGGTGCCCAGCCCGGCGCTCCTTCCCGGCCTCCTGCCCCAGGGAGATGCCGAGGGCACCTGGGCTCCCGTGGTCCTGGTGGACCACTTCGGCAACGCCATCCTGGCGGTCGCCCGGACGCCGTGGTACGCGCCCCAGCCGGCGTCGGTCACGGCCCCGGGGGGACGGGAGATCCGTCAGGTGGTGCGGAGCTACCACGAGATCGAGGCGGGCCTGGCCATCCTCTGGAACAGCGCCGGACATCTGGAGATCGCCGGGAACCGCGTGAACGCCGCCCGGGAGCTGGGGCTCGGCCCCGGGGACAGGGTGCGGGTGACCTGGGCGGCGGACCCCACCGCGGGACGCGGGGTGGTCGCCGGAGTGGCGGTGCGGTGACCACGGGCGCGACCAGGGAGCAGGCTCGGGCGCTGGACGGCGCGGCCGTCGCCCTGGGCGTTCCGGTGGAGATGCTCATGGCCGTCGCCGGGTACCAGGTGGCGGTCCTCGCCCGCCGGCTGGCACTGGATTCGGCCGGTGCCGGGGCCCGGGTGGCGGTGGTGGCGGGAAGGGGAAACAACGGGGGGGATGCCCTGGTCTGCGCCCGTCACCTCATGGACTGGGGCCTGCCCACCCGGGTCCTGATCCCGGTCCCGGTCGACGAACTGGGCGGAACCGCCGGCCTGGCTCGGGCGGCCCAGGGCGCCGGGGCCGAGCTGCTGGCGCTGGGAGATGGACGGGGACAGGGCGCCGAGCGCGCCATATCAGGCGCCAGCCTGGTGGTGGACGGGCTGCTGGGCACAGGGTCGCGAGGGGCTCCCCGAGAGCCCACGGCGGCCGTGATCAGCCGGGTGAACCGCAGTTCGGCCGAGGTCCTCTCGGTGGACCTGCCCTCCGGGCTGGACGCCGACACCGGCGAGGTCCTGGGCGAGTGCGTCCGGGCGCACCACACGCTGATGCTGGGGGTGGCCAAGGCCGGCTGTCTGGCCCCGGGGGCGCGGCACTGGGTGGGCAGAGGCTGGCTGGCGGACATCGGCATCCCCCGCGAGGCGTACGTCCGCGCCGGCCTTGAGGCACCCAGGTGGCGGGCACCGGAGCCGCTGGAGGTGGAATGGGGCTCGTGAGCGGACTGCTGGCCGGGATCGACTGGTTGGTGGAGGCAGCTGCTGGACGGAGCGCCGTGTGATGTCCGCGGCAAGGCTGCTGGCCTTCGCCTTGGCGGCGGCGGTGCTGGCGGCCGCCCCCGGGCCCAGCGTGGTGTTCGTGGTCTCCCGATCCCTTGTCCGGGGCCGGCGGGCCGGGCTGCGGGCGGCGCTGGGCGACAACTTCGGCAAGCTGATCCAGCTCCTGGCGGTGGCCGCCGGTGCCGGGCTAGTCCTGGAACGGTCGGTGGTGGTCTTCGAGGCGGTGAAGATCGTGGGGGCGGCCTACCTCATCTATCTCGGGCTCCAGAGCATCCGCCACCGCCAGCAGCTGGGTACGGCGCTTGCGTCCCCGCCAACCAGCTTGCGTGGTGGGCGGGATGTCTGGGAGGGGCTGGTGGTCGGCGCCTCCAATCCCAAGGGAGCCCTGATCATGACCGCCGTGCTGCCCCAGTTCGTCGACCCGGCAGCGGGAGGGGTGGGCCTCCAGGTGCTGGCGTTGGGCAGTATCTTCCTGGCCCTCACCCTGGCGGCCGATTGCGCCTGGGCGGTCGGGGCCGGCGCCGCCCGGGACCGCCTCGCCAGGTCGCCCCGCCGGCTGGCCGCCGTGGGCGCGGCTTCGGGAACGGCGCTGATGGGCCTGGGGGTGGCGGTGGCGGTCTCGGGCCGCAGCGGCTGACCCATCGCGGCATCAAGGCGCCCGTCAGCCAGGCCGACGCCCCCGCCAGAGGCTGGCCGTGAGGAGCAGGAGCAGAGCCACCGGGAGGAGGGCGGCGCCGATGGGCACCTTGGCTGCCGCCAGGCCCCAGGCGGCGAGCACAACCAAGGCGACCCCCAGGGCCAGCTCCGGCGTGTCGCCCACGATGAACTCCCACCAGAACCTTCCGAAGGCGGACAGCAAGCGGCCCGCGGTCACGCCAGCACCCCGGGGTGGACCGACTCGCGGCCCAGGTACGAGACCAGCGCCCAGGCGGCCATCCCGTAGAGCGCGAGGAGGCCGAGGAGGAAGAGATCGGCGCCCGGCCAGCTGACCCCCACGCCCTCACCGGCCCAGAAGGTGCCGAAGGTGACCAGCATGAGCCCGACGCCCAACTTGAGCGCGTTCTCCGGGACCTCGGAGAGCTGGCGCGCCAGCAGCGCCCCCACCGCCCCCACCAGGAGGACGGCGGCCCCTGCCCCCAGCGCCGCCACCCCCAGCCGTCCCGAGCTGAGGCCCAAGGTGAGGACGATCATCACCACCTCCGTCCCCTCGAGGAGCACCCCCTTGAAGGCGATCACGAACCCGACAGCGTCCCTTCCCGTCGCCGGCCGCGGCAGCCCGGAGAGGCGGGCCACCTCGCGCTGGTAGATGGCGTCCTCATCGTGCTTGGGCTTGTGGCCGCTGGCCCGGAGGATGGCCTTGCGCAGCCACTGCAGCCCCAGCACCAAGAGCAGGCTGCCGACCACCACCCGGAGCACCGCGATCGGTACCAGGTGGATCAAGGCCGGCCCCAGGGCGGCCACCACGGCGGCCAGCACCACCACCGCCAGCACCGAGCCCTCCAGAGCTGAGCGCCAACCCCGGGTGAGACCGGCTGCCAGCACGATGGTCAGGGCCTCCACGGTCTCCACCGCGCAGGCCCCGAAGACGGCCAGCGCCACCAGCAAGGTGGCGGTCACGCCGGAGCCCCCAGCAGCCCCGCCCCGTCCGAGGGCTGGTCCACCCCTCCCGCGGGCAGGCCGCCCGCCTCAGGTCGGACGGGGTGGAAGGACTCAAGCCCCTTCGAGCCGGGAAAGGCAAGGCACCCGACTGGATCGATCAGCACCGCCACATTCGCGCCCCGAACCGCCCGAGCGTTCGACCGGACCCCTGTCAGCCGCGACCCTTGTGCCAGGTCCACCACGTGATCGTACAGACCGGAGCGGAACGAGGAATCCCGCACCACCCCGGAGAGCGCCCTGTTCCCGCCCTGGCCGAGGGAGAGGGCGTCGGCCCGCAGCAGCACCTGGGCCACCTCCCCGGGCTGGAGCTCGCCGATGGCCGTGGCCTCCAGCTCGGCCCCACCGATACGGACCCGAGCCCTCCCGGGCCCGCTGGCAGCGACCACTTGCGCCTCCAGAGCACCGGCCAGGCCGGTGAACTGGGCGACGAACGGGTTGGCGGGCAGGCGGTAGACCTGCTCCGGCGGCCCGATCTGGAGGATCCGGCCGCGGTCGATCACGGCCAGCTGGTCGGCGAGCGCGAAGGCCTCCTGCTGATCGTGGGTTATGTAGACCACGGTGGCCCCACTGTCCCTGGTCAAGGTGGCGATCTCGACCCGCAGCTGCTCCCGGAGGTGGGCGTCCAGGTTCGAGAGCGGTTCATCGCAGAGAAGCAGCGGCGACTCCGCCACCAGGGCACGGGCGAGCGCCACCCGCTGCTGTTGCCCCCCGGAGAGCCTGCCCGGGTACTGGTCCGCCATCTGGGAGATGCCCACCCGCTCCAGCATCTGCAGCGAGCGGGCCCGCCGCTCCGCTCCTCTGAGTGGCAGCCGGCGGAGCGCGAAGGCCACATTCTCCGCCGCGGTCAGGTGGGGCCAGAGGGCGTAGTCCTGAAAGACCATGGAGAGGTGGCGGCGCTCCGGTGGCACGTGCGTCCGCGGGCCAGCCACCTCCCGGCCCGCGATGTGCAGCGTGCCCGAGCTCAGCCGCTCGGTCCCTGCGATGCAGCGCAGGAGCGTCGTCTTTCCGGACCCTGAGGGTCCCAACAGGACCAGGAACGTGCCGGGTGGCACCTCCAGGTCGACCGCGTCCAGCACCCGCGTCTGCTGGTAGGACTTGGTCAGGCCAGCGGCGACCAGCACCAGCCCGGCGGAGTGGCCGGCTGTAACCGCGGGATCGGTCAACGCACGGCCCCGACCTGGCGCCACCCCCGAGGAGCGATGAGGCGGTAGGCCCCCAGGACCGCCCCGACCACGACCAGGGCGAATGCCACCGCCGCCACCGTCATCGCGGTCCCCGGCCCATACGAGCTCAGCGCCAGAGCATGGGTCAGGGACACCGACAAGGTGGGCGAACCGGGCGGGTAGAGGAGTTGCGAGACCGGCAGCTCGAACAGAACCCCGGTGAAGGTGAGGATCCAGGCCCAGACGAGGCTGCGGCTCACCACCGGGACCAGGGCGTCCCGGACGGCGCCGATCTGCGAGGCCCCGTGCACCCGCGCCGCCTGGACCGGGGAGCGGTCCACCTGCGCCACCGGCCCCACCAGGACCCGGGTGGCGGTGGGCAGCGCTCCCGCGAAATAGGCCATGGCGAGCAGAGGGGTGGTGCCGTAGAGGCGGATCCCGATCTCATTAATCAGGGGAAGGTTGTAGGCGAAGATGTACCCCGCCCCCAGGACGATGCCCGGGAGGGCCACCGTAGCCAGCAGCAGCAGGTCGACGAACTTGGCGGTCACCCCGCCCCGCGCGCGGGTGAGATAGAGCGCCAGGGGGACCGCCATGAGCGCCACCAGGGTGGCCACCACCACCGCCAGCTCAGCGGAGTAGGACATGGACGACGAGAGCGTCCCCGCTTCGCCCAGCCCCCGGTACTGGCCCAGCTGACCGAGCCCCTGGTAATACTGGAGCGTGATCCCACCGATCCCGGATCCGGTGCTGGACGGCCGCAGCAGCGATGCCACCACCGCGCCGAGCGTCGGCACCCCCAGGGCCAGGCCGAAGTAGACCCCGACCAGGGCCAGGCCGGCCAGCTGTCCCCCCTTGCCCAGCACCACCCGCATGGGCTGGCGGGTCCGCCCGCTGAGGGCGCCGTATACGCGGCCCCGCAGCGCCCGCGACTGCAGGAACAGCGCCACTCCCACGGCGGCGATCAGCATCCAGCCCACGGCGGCCGCGATGGGGAACTGGCTCGGGAAGTTGTCGACGGCTCCGAAGAGGGTGTAGGTGGCGAGCTGGAACTTGCTGCTGGCGGCGAGGGTGTACGCCACTCCGAAGTCGCTGATCGTCTCGGCGAATACCAGAGCCAGGGCCGCCCAGACTGCCGGCGCCATCATCGGGAGCAGAACCCTCCAGACCCCCCAACGGCTGGCCCCGTGGATGCGGGCGGCGTCCTCGAACTCGCCTCCGAGGGCGGCCATCGCCAGCGAGGTCGTGAGGTAGGCGAACGGGACCCCCTTCAGGATGTAGACGAACACCACTCCCACTGGTCCGAAGAACAAGGAGGTGAGCCAGGGGACCCGGAAGCCCAGGTCCCAGAAGGCGCCGTGGCTGACCAGGAGCTGCTCCCAGCCCAGCGCGACCAGGTACGAGGGGGCCATGAGCACGGCCCAGACGAAAAACGGCCAGAGCCGGCGGCCGAGCAGGTTGGAACGGTGGGTGAACCAGGCAAGGCCGAGTCCCACGAGCAGGGCGCCCACGGCGGCTATCACACTCGCCACGATCGAGTTGGCCAGGCCGGTGAGCACACCTCCCTGGATGGCGCTGGCGAAGCTGGCTAGCGTCAACCAGCCGGGCCCCTGGGAGAGGAGGCGCGGCGAGAACGCCACCAGCAGGAACACCCCCACTGGGAACACGAGGGTGGCGACCAGGACGGCTCCGACCACAAGGCTGGGGGCTGCCGTCGGCAGCCCCCAGCGCGGGAGGGTCAGGCGATGCCACCTAGCGGTCGCAGCCACCAGCTCTCAGGCGACGATGTTGGCCGTGAACCACTGGTCGATGGATGACTCCCGTGGGCCCCAGGTGTAGGCGTTGAGGACCTGGTAGGGGACCGAGGAGAAGGAGGGGACCAGTGGGGACTGCGGGTACCCCTTGACCACCGGCCAGAAGAGCGAGTCGCCGTGCGGATCTCCGATCAGGCGCTGGTGCTGGCCAGCCGGGGAGAAGACGAAGTTGACGAACTCCTCGGCCTCCACCTGCTCCTGGTGCGAGGCCTTGCCGTCGATCCCGATGACCGAGGGCAGAAGGGTCACGGGGGCGAGGTAGGCCACCTTGAGGCTGGGATTCTGGTAGGCGGCCCCGATCCCGGCCGAGTTCTGCACCAGGGCCAGCTTGATCTGCCCCTGGGTGAGGGCGGTGAGCGTCACCCCGTTGGTGTCGAAGACCTTGAGGCCGTTGGCCTTGAGCTGGCTGAAGTAGCTCTCCCCCCGGCTCACCCCGCCCAGGTACTGCATCATCCCGGCCACGAAGGGATAGGTGGGGCCGGAGATGGCGGGGTTGTTCATCCCCACAGCGCCCCGCCACTGGGGCTGCAGCAGCTGGGCCCAGGAGGTCGGCGGCTGGGAGACGACGCTCGCGTTGTAGACCACGGCCGGCATCGCGGTGAAGCCGGTGGGAACGTAGCTGTGGTCGGAGGGGATGACCTTGAGCGCCGCTGCGGTCCAGTTGGCCCGCGGCTCGAATCCGCGCACCAGGTAGTGCTGGCGATCGAGAGCGGCGAAGGCCTCGTCCCCGTCCACCCAGAGCAGCCCCCATTGCGGGTTGTTGATCTCGGCCTGGATCTTGGCCAGCAGCGGCCCGGTGGAGTCGTCCAGGAGGTGGGTGGGAATCCCGGTGGCCTTCTGGAAGGCGGCCACCGTGTTGGCATCGTAGCCTTCGGCCGCGTAGACGATGAGGGGAACCTTGGTGGCCGCGGTGGGCTTGCTCGTGGCGCCGCAACCGGCCAGCGTCAGCATCGCCAGCGAGCCCAGCGCGAGCGCCAGATTCCGCGCTCTCGCCGGGGGCAACCTAAGGGCCATTGGACACGTCCTCCAGATTCGGTCGATGCACCCGCCTCGGGTCGACGCCCCGATGGTCCGCGGACCGCGGTTAAGGGCGGGGTATGGGGAAGCTGTCGATTGATTAAGGCGTGTCTTGCCGGGATGGCAGGGACCGCGCCGGAGCTGGGCCCCGCCGCCAGGAGCCCTGACCCGGATGAACCTGCGTTGGCCTTACGCGGCCTCAGGTGACACCCCGGCACTCGCCGTTCGAAGAGGTGTTCGGGTAGGGCGGAGGGACCGTGCCCCGCGGTCCGGGGAGGTAGGTGGCGGGGACAGCGACCGCCTCTGGCGTGCCCTGAGGGCAGGGGTTTGCCCCCGCGCCTGGGTGCATCCAGTCCGGTGCCGGCGGCACCGAGCCAACCATCCCCAATCTCAGGCACCGGCGGCTACTGGTCCGGCAACCACCGGGGTGGCCGACCATGTGACCATCGCCGCAGACCACCGTGAGCTATCGTTGACGTCCCCGGTCCCCCGGCGCGGACCCGGCCTGGTCCCGGTGGGATAGACCCCAGAGGAGCACGTAGATGGAACCCCGAGTCCACACCATCACGCTCGCCGTCGAGGACTTGGACAGGGCGCTCACCTTCTACCGGGACGGCCTCGGCCTGCCGTCAGACGGCGTCATCGGTACCGAGTTCCATGACGATAAGAGCGGAGCCGCCGGCGCCATCGCCATGTTCCACCTCAGCGGGGGACTGGTCCTCAGCCTGTACCCACGCTCAGAACTGGCCAAGGACGCGGGCGTTCCCTCCGGCCCCCCCAAGGATGAGGAGTTCAGCGTCTCTGCAACTCCAAGCGACTGTGAGCGGGGCGTAGCCGAGCGCCTTGGGACCGAAGTCGCCACGAGGGACGACCGCGGTGGCCTGGACGTTGCGGTGGAAGCCGCGCCCGAGGGACACCCATCTGGGTCGGTTCCCGGGTGGGGTCGA
>JAJYWQ010000053.1 GCA_021791415.1 bacterium
CGGATGGCCGCAGATCGGCTCTTCTCGTTCTGCCAAGAGCAGCGACACTGCGTCCTGGCCGTGACGCTGGCCAGTCGGGCCCCGCTCCTCGTCCCGGTCTCCTTCCATCTCACGCTCAGCGGCACATTCTGGCTACCAACGGGGCCGGGGTCGGTGCGCCTTGGGGTGCTTCGGAAGAACCCGCGCGCCGCGGTGGCGGTCGGGCAGGGGGTGTCCGACCACCACCGGGTGGTGCTGGCCAGCGGCCCCGTGGACTTGGTGGCGAGTGCGGCTCTGCCCCCTGGGGTCGCCGAGGCGGCGGGAAGGAAGTTGGGAGCTCTGGGCTGGGCGGAGTCCTGGATCCGCCTCACGCCAGGCCGCCTCCTGGGCTATGACGCAGGCAGCGATGGCAGCCTGAGCGTTTCCCCCGGATAGATGACAGCGGAGCCGAGGTGATTGGCGGCCTGGACCAGCGGGATCAGCTGGCGGGGATCTGACTGCGGGTAGTGGCTGGCGACTATCACCCAGAGACTCTGCCCCGGCCTTACCGTGACCACCGAGTAGGTGGGCCGCGTGGTGCCCAACGCAATCTGTGTCATGACCACAGCGATCGAACCTGCAGTGACCAGGGCTCGCACCACGCGGCGGCGCTGGATCTGCCAGGTCTTCTCCTGTCCTCGGGAGGGTCGTCTCGCTTGGCGCTCGAACATCTGTGCCGAGTATACAGAACAGCTGTTCGGAATGCAAGCGACTCCCGGTTGGGCGACCAGTCGGTGCCACCGCTCTCGACCCCGGCGCGGCTGCGCGAATGTTCCAGGCGCCGCCTGTGAGCTCCCGGCCCGGAGTCGACCGCAGCCGGGGGTCAGAGGATCCGGGTGCCGCGGCCTTTCAGACCGACCGCCAGCCGGTCGGATTGGGGGCCGAGCTCGCGCACCGGCGGATTCCCTGGGGTCTCGATCCGTCGCCGCGGAGGTGCAGGGCGTCCCGGGCGAGTCTGAGGCTGCTTGAGATCCAGTGGTCGGAGCTCCGCCATCGGGGAAACGCTCGCGGGGTCCTCAAGCACGGTCCTCAGGCCGAGTTCGGCAGCGCCCAGCAGCACCGAACTGCGCCCGAAGGCTGGGCGGACCAGAGCCACCCCATCCGGATGGAAATAGCGCGACGTTTGGGCGACGCGATCAACCAGGGTCTCCGGGCAGATGTCGAGGATCTGTTCGAAGACCCCGCCCAGGATGACGATCTCCGGGTCGAGGGCGGAGAGCATGTTCACCAGGCCCACGCTCAGCCACCGTGCCGTCTCCTCCACTGCCTCCAGGCACACCCTGTCCCCGTCCCGGGCTCGCCGGAGCACCAGGTCCACCTTGCTCCGCCCCCCAGGAGGGATGCCGACGCGACGCACCAGGGCGTCCTCACCGACCTCGGTCTCCCAACACCCGCGAGAGCCGCAGTGGCAGGCCAGGCCACCGGGGTTGAGCTGCATGTGCCCGACCTCGCCGGCGTACCCTCCCGCCCCCTCGAGCATCCGTCCTCCGGTGATGATCCCCGCGCCCACCCCGACCTCGGCATGCAGGTAGACGAGGTCGTTCACCTGGATCCCCACCCCGCGGGAGTGCTCCGCCACCGCACCCAGATTGGCGTCATTCCCCACCCGCACCACCGCCCCCCCACCGAGGGCCTCCTGCAGGAGCCTGGCCAGGGCAACCTGTCGCCATCGCAGGTTGGGGGCGAAGGTAACCATCTCGCCGTCAGGGCTCACGGTGCCCGGGACCGCCACTCCCACTCCGACCAGAAGACCCCCGGTCTCGGCCAGCACCCTGGCGGCCAGCCGTGCGATGGTGCGAACGACATGGTCCACCGAGCGGTCCCCCGGGCGAGAGAAGGCGGACCGGCGCCGGGCCAGGATGGTTCCGCCCAGGCCCACCAGGGCCAGCTCCACCGCATCGACTCCGACGTGCACGGCCATGGCCTGGTACAGGTCTCCTCGGACCGCCACCACCTTGGAAGGCCGGCCGCGCGGCGCTTGCTCGGTCTCCGGCGTCTCGGTCACCAGGCCACGCGCCGCCAGGTCGTCCACCAGATAGCCGATGGTGGCCCGGTTGAGCCCCAGGATCCTGGTCAGGCGGGCCCGCGAGGTCGGCCCATGTCGATGCAGGTGGCCGAGCAGCGTACCCAGGTTGTGCCTGCGTACCGAGTCCTGGGTGGCGCCCTTCTCGGTCCTGGCCAATTGCTTCAGCGGCTCCCCTGAGCGGGCTGGGCGCGGCTCGCCCCGAGGGGCTGCCCCCTGGCCGCCAGGCCCGCCGGGCGCCCCTCCCAGTGGACGGTGGGTGCTCCCGGCAGCCGCAGCTCTGCCTCGGTCACTGCGGGGCCGGCGTGGCCATTGCTGCAGTTCTCCTGGTGAACTTCGAACTCAGATTCGCGTGGCGCTCCCCGAGAGGGTCCCGCGTCGCGAGAGGGTGTCGACGAGCACCGCACCCACCAGCACGAGGCCGGTGGCGATCAGCTGCCACTGCACCTGCACTCCTTGGAGATAGAGCCCGTTGTAGATCGCGCCGATGACCAGCCCGCCCAGAACAGCCTGAGCGATCTTTCCCCGGCCGCCGAAGAGGCTGGTGCCGCCGATCACGGCAGCCGCCACCCCGTAGAGCACGTACTGGCCACCATTGACGTTGGTTGATGTGCCTCCCTGCCAGGAGAGGTAGAGGATGCCGGAGAAGCCGGCGGTGACCCCGGCAAGCGCAAAGGCCCAGGTGCGCACGGTGGCCAGGCTGATGCCCGCCCGGCGGGCGGCGTCCGGGTTGCCCCCGATGGCGTACACGTAGCGGCCGAACTTGGTCCTCTGCAGAAGAACGACCCAGAGGAGGAGCACGACCAGCACGATGGGCACGACCCAGGGCACTCCCGCCAGCACCACGACGGCGGAGCCGCGGTTGACGTTGCACACCGCCACCACGGCGATCCCCGCCGCGACGAAAAACGCGATCTTGAGAATGGTCAGGCCGGGGGGCGGCGCCACCAACCCCTTCCGCCGCCTTCCGAAGTCACGGGATATGGTGAATCCGGCGAAGAGGAGCGAAAGGACGGCCAGCCCCACCCAGCCCGCGACGGGTGGGATGTTGCCCCAGACGATCTGGTAGAGGACGTGCTGGTTGACCAGGATGCGGCTGGCTACCGAAACCTCACCGGCGTTCCCCAGCATCACTAGCATGACGCCCCACATGATGAGGAGCCCCGCCAGGGTCACCACGAACGAGGGCAGGTGGAGCTTGGAAACCAACAGTCCCCATACGGCGCCCGTCACCCCCGAGCACACCAGGGCGGTGACGATGGCCAGCCACCAGGGCCAGTCAGGACCAGGCTTCTGGACCAGGAGTCCGGCGACTCCCGCGGACACCGCCAGGATGTAGCCGGCGGAGAGGTCGATCTCCCCCAGGAGAAGGACGAAGATCTCGGCCATCCCCAGGGTCATGAAGACCATGCTCTCGATGAAGAGGTTGACGAGGTTCTGGGGCGAGAGGAAGAGCCCCTGGGTCCAGATCTCAAAGGCCACCGCGATGATCACCAGGGCAAAGACCACGGGGAGCGCGCCGCTCTCCCCTCCGGCAACCCGGCGGCCCCACGCCCGGACGTACTGCCCGAGGGACTCGGCCAGGATCTCCGGCGGGGCGGCGATCTCGGCGGCCGCCGTGGGCTCCACCTCATCGTCCAGGGCGGTCCGGCCCACCTCGTCTTCGACCTTCGCCATTACGCCTCCCTCAGGCTCACGAATCTATCTTCCGGGTCACCGGTGCGCACTGCCGGTCGTCATGTATTCGACCACGCTCTGGAGGTCGAAGTCAGCCGCCGGGCCCTCCGCCACCTTGCGACCGAGGTGGAGCACGGCGATCCGGTCCGCGACCTGAAAGACGTCGTTCAGGTTGTGGCTGACGAGCATCACCCCGAGGCCGTGGTCCCGCAGGGTGCGGACCAAATCCAGCACCATCCGGGTCTGCACGACGCCAAGAGCTGCGGTGGGCTCGTCGAGGAGGACCAGCTTGGAGTTCCACATGACGGCCTTGGCCACCGCCACCGCCTGGCGCTGGCCCCCCGACAGTGACGCCACCGGCTGGCGGATCGAGCGCACCGTGGTTACCTTCAAGTTGCGCAGGGTCTCCGCCGCCGCCCGCTCCATGGAGTCCTCGTTGAGCAGGCCTCGATGCACCCGCTCACGCCCCAGGAACATGTTCTGGACGATGTCCAGGTTGTCCGCCAGAGCCAGGTCCTGGTAGACGACCTCGATCCCCAGGTCGGCGGCGTCGCGTGGCCCGCGGAGGTGGACCTGCTTGCCGCTCCACAGTATCTCGCCCCGATCGGGCTGGTGGATGCCGGCGATGCACCGCGTCAGGACCGACTTGCCGGCCCCGTTGTCACCGCAGAGAGCGGTGACCTGAGCGGCCGGCAGGTCCAGGTCCACGTGATACAGCGCCTGCACGGCGCCGAAGTGCTTGTCCACCCCGCGCAGCTGGAGTAGTGGCTGGGTGCCAGGTGAGACCAAGGCTGACCCGGGGGCACCGGGTGTCGGAGACTCTGAGCCGGGGGCCGAGGACATCACCTGCGAGCCTCTCCTCTGGTGCTTGTGTGAGGAGCGGGGCTCGGGGGGCCGCACCCGGTGGTGCGGCCCCCGCTCCCCGCGTCAGAAGTCGACCTTAGTGGATCCCGTACTGCGTGCACACGCTCTGCCCCACCGCGGAGCAGAGGCTGGAAGCGGAGATGAACTGGTCCTTGATCAGGGTCTGCTCCATGTTGGAGGCCGTGACCCATTCCGGGGTCAGGAGGGAGGCCGGCTCGGTGATGCTCGAGTTGGCCGGGTCGACGGTGGTCCCGTTGACAAGGCCGCTCGGCGGGGTCTTGCCGGCGCGCAGGATGGTGGCCAGGGCCACAGCGTCCTGGGCCTCCAGGTAGATGGGCTTGTACACCGTGCCGCACTGATAGCCCTCAAGGATGTTCTCGGCCCCGGTCAGGGTCGCGTCCTGGCCGGTCGTGGGGACGGTGTGGGGCGCGACGCCCTTGTTCTTGAGGTCCTGAACCACTTCGGCGTTCATCTCATCGTTGGCGACCACCACCGCGTTGATGTTGGGGTGGGCGGTGAGCGCCTGGGCGAAGTTGGTGCCGGCGGTGGCGACGTCCCAGTTGAGGGTCACCTGGTCGCCGACCAACGTGTATCCCTTGCTGTTGGTCATGGGCGGGGTGAGTGGGGTGGTCTTGGTCCCCCAGATCACCGAGTTGTAACCCTGGGCGAACGAGATGGCGTTCGGGTCACTGTTCTCGCCACCGTCGACCTCCCAGACCATGGGGTGAGCGATCCCGTAGCTGGCGACGCAGGCCTCAAAGCCCTGTCCGATCAGCTGGCCCACCTTGAAGTTGTTGAAGCTCACGTAGTAGGTGTTGGTGCCGGCGAAGGTGGCCCGGTCATAGCTGATCAGCGCCACCCCGTGGGAGGCCGCGTACGACTGGATCTCGCTGGCTACGGTCCCATCCAGGGGATCCATGATCAGGACCTTGGCGCCCCTCGTGATGTCCGACTCCGCCATCGAGAGCTCGGTGGCGTCACTTCCCTGGGCGTTGGTCACGGTGAACTGCGATGGCGAGTAGCCAGCGGCTTCGAAGGCCTTGGTCAGGTAGGGGGCGTCGAACTCGGTGTAGCGGGTGGACGAGGTGGTGTCGGGTAGGATCGCCCCAACCAGCCCCTTGCCCGCCGCGGTGAGCTTCTTGAACTGACTCATCGCCGAGAAGTTCAGGGTGAACGAGCTGATGCTGACGTTGGGCACGGTGACCGACTTGGGCTTGCTGGGCGACGTCGTGGTGGAGCCACAGGCCGCCACTACCAGTGCCACCCCGGCAACCAGACCAGCCCATCCAGACCGCTTCATCCTGCGGCCCGCAACAGACCATCGTGGGGCGCCGTCCCGCGTCCCTGTGCTTTCGACGTCCATAGGGCATACCCTCCCTGCCGGCTTCTGATGCACGACGACTTCACTCGCAACCCTGCATGTCCTGAGACCTGCAGAGGTGGCCCCTGGCCATGGTCTTTCCCCGCCCGGCCCTCCCGTGCAGCGGCTTCCAGCCGGGGTGCACCCCGGCAACCGCGGGCAGCATATGTTGTAGCCCACAACTTGTCAAGGATGATCTGCGCGGGGGTTGGAGGTCAGCGATTCTGTCCTCCCTCAGGAGTTCAGCGACTCTGTCCCGCCGTGAAGGGCAGGATCAAGTTGAGCTTGGGTGGCCGGAGGCGAGCCCTGGTGCTGGTTCGGCTGGCGGCTCGGTTTGCCGGCCCGGAGTAGGCGGCTTTGCTGCTGGAGGTGGCTTTGGCGCTTGCCCAGGTCCCGCGCCGGCCTTGAGCGCCTGACCAGCTCCGCGAACATCGGTTTGCAACTTGGGCACTGGGCCTGCTACTATCCGGCGAGCGGATGTTCGCCCCTGCGCGGCCTCCAAGGAGATAGCTATGAAGTTGGACTCCCTCAGCCCCCGGCAGCGGCAGATCGTCGAGTATCTCCGCGATCGTGCGCGGGCAGGTGCCTATCCTCCGTCGGTGCGCGACATCGGGCGTGCCGTGGGCCTGACCTCAAGTTCAACGGTCCAGACCCACCTCAACACGCTAGAGCGCCTCGGGGTCATCCACCGTGACCCCACGAAGTCGCGGACGGTGACGCTGTCTGAGGCTCTAGAGGCACGGCAGCGGCTGGCCTCAGCGCGGTCCCTTCCCCTGGTGGGCCAGGTGGCGGCCGGAGCCCCACTGCTGGCGGAGCAGAACATAGAGGACCAGATAGTGGTCGGGCCGGAAATCTCCGGCGGTGATGACTCCTTCCTCCTCAGGGTGCGTGGCGACAGCATGACCGGTGACGGCATCTTCGACGGGGACCTAGTCGTCGTCAGGCCCGGAGCCCGAGCCGAGGAAGGCTCCCTGGTCGTAGCTCGCATCGACAACACCCTCACCGGCGAGTCCGAGGTCACCGTGAAGCGGCTGTTCCGCGAACCGGGACGGGTGCGCCTCCAGCCCTCCAACCCGGCCTACGATCCGATCTACGTGAATGACGTCCTGGTCGAGGGGCGGGTGGGAGCGGTGATCCGCTTGCTGCGATGAGCCGCCTCGCCTACGGCTTCGCCTGACGCTGGGAGATCTGTCCCCAGAGGCCGTCGGGCACCCGGCCAGTCACGTGGATCCCCTCGGCCGTGAACTCCTCTGAGTCCACCACCCCGTAGCGACGCCAGAGGTCGACGGCAGAACGGTCCTGGTAGGGGAACACGGCCTCGGCGGGCACCCATCCGGACGACAGGGCCCGCGAGAGCAACCGGCGCAGTTCGGAGAGGCCCTCTCCCGTCCGGGCGCTCACAAGCCCCACACCCAGGTAGCGCTGCGCGGAGTACATGGAGAGGCGCTGGCGGGCCTCGGCACTGCAGAGGTCGATCTTGTTCACCGCCAGGACCATCGGCGTCTCCGAGATGCCGAGCTCATCGAGGGTGGAGTGCACAGTCTCCAGGCGGGCTACGGCACCGGCCCGGCTGGCGTCGAGAACGTGAAGCAAGAGATCGGCCTCTGCCACCTCTTCCAGAGTGGCCCGGAAGGCGGTGACCAGCTCGGTCGGGAGCTTCTGGATGAACCCGACGGTGTCCACCAAGAGGGTAACTGGACCCACGCCGAGGTCAACGGCGCGGGTGGTCGGGTCCAGGGTGGCAAACATCTGGTTCTCGGAACGTGCCCCTCCTGCAGTCAGGCTGTTCAGAAGGGAGGACTTCCCGGCATTCGTGTACCCGACCAGCGCGATTGTCTGGAACGGTCGCCGCCGCCGTCCTGCCCTGCGCAGTGCGCGGCTGTCGCGCACCTGTCCCAGGTCGCGTTCCAGGGCCCGAAGCCGGGTGCGGATTCTGCGCCGGTCCGTCTCTAGCTGTTGCTCGCCAGGGCCCCGGGTGCCAATCCCACCTCCCAGTCGGGAGTGGCGCTGGCTGCCGGTGAGCCTGGGCAAGAGGTGGCGAAGCTGGGCGGCCTCCACCTGGATCCTCCCCTCTCGGGAGCGGGCGTGCTGGGCGAAGATGTCCAGGATCAGGCCGGCGCGGTCCACTGTCGGGACGCCGAGGGCGTCCTCGAGGTTGCGCTGCTGCCGCGGTGAGAGCTCGTCGTTGGTGATCACCAATCCGAAGTCAAGCTCGGAGCGCAGTGTCCGGATCTCCTCCACCTTGCCCCGACCGAAGAACAGAGCGGGGTCGATGTTCGCCCGCCGCTGGATCTCGGAGCCCACCACAATCGCGCCGGCGGTGGTCGCCAGCTCCACCAGCTCCTCCATCTCCTCCGCCACCCGGGCCATCTCCCCTTCGCCCGGAGCCCAGGCGAGCAGGAAGACCTTCTCGCCCCGCTGCTGGCGAGCCTCGTCGAACACCCTCACGGGGCGGCCACCGGATCGCGCCGCAAGACCAGCGAGACGAGCTCCTTGGCGGCCGCCGCGGAGGGGACCCAGGTGAGTTCGGGCTCGGACCGTAGCCAGGTCAACTGGCTGCGCGCGTACCTCCAGGTCCGTGCTGAGATGGCGTGGACCGCTTCCACGCCGGACAGGCGGCCGTCCACCCAGTCGAGACCCTCCCGATACCCAATGGCGATCCCGCTGATCACCTCGTCCGAAAGTCCCTGGCGACGCAGCCGGGAGATCTCCTCCGCCAAGGGCCTGTCCACAAGGCGTCGCGAGCGCGCATCGATCCGTGCTCGGAGGTCCTCTCGCTCAATTTGGACCGCAAGGCGTACCGCGTCCCAGCGCGGCCTCACGGCGACCGGTCGCCGTCCTGCCCGGGCCAGCTCGAGCGCCCGGGCCACGCGCCGAGGGTTGCGCAGGTCGACGGCAGCCGCCACCTGAGGGGCGAGCTCGGAGAGCGCTGCCGACGAGCCGGACCGCATCGCAGCGGAGGCGGGGAGTCGGCCGAAGTCGAAGCCACTCAGTAGGCCCCGTATATATAGGCCGGTTCCCCCCACGACCAGGGGGACCTTGCCGCGTGACCAGATGGCCTCCATAACCTCCTGGGCGCGGTGGGCGAACACCGCGGCACTATAGGGCTCTCCAATTCGACGCCAGTCCAGGCCGTGACAGGGGACGCCCATCAGCTCCTCTTCTGTCGGCTTGCAAACCGCAACCTCAACACCGGCTATGGCCTGCCGAGAGTCGGCGTTGACCAGCTCGCCACCGAGGGCTAAGGCCAGCTCCACCGCCAGCGCGGTCTTTCCCGACGCCGTGGGCCCCATGATCGCCACCACCGCCCGCCGGACGGGTTCGATCACTGCCGGTGGAAGGCGGCCAGCAGAACCCCCTCCCCCAGCACCAGGACCGCGGGCCGTCCGTGGGGACAGGTGATCCCCCCCTGGGTGCGAGAGAGGGAGGTGAGAAGCGCCCGGGTCTCCTCGGGCGACAGCGGGTCCCCGAAGCGCACGGCGCTGTGGCAGGCGAGGAGCGCGGCTATCCGGTGCAGGCCTCCTCCTGAGGGAGCGGTCCCTCCTTCGTTGAGGGCGTCCAGCAGCGCGGCCTCTGCCCGCGAGGCCGCCATGCCGGCCGGGGCCGCGGTGCACCTCAGAGTCCTCTCCCCAAACAGCCCCACCCGGAAGCCGGCCCGGGAGAGCTCCATCTCCAAGTTCGCGTCGAATTCGCAGCCTGTTGGAAGCTGCACCAACAGCGGCTCTACCAGCTGTTGGGAGTCCACCCCCGGCCGACCCTCCGCCAAGTCGTCCAGGAAACGCTCGTAGAGAACCTTTTCATGCGCCGCATGCTGATCCAGGATCGCCAGGCCAGATGGCGTCTCCACCACCAGATAGCGGTTGTGAGCCTGTCCCAATGGCCTCCAACTTCCCGCCCCGGCGAGCGACGGAAGGTCCGCCGGACCGTCTTGCGGGGGCCGCGGCCTATCCTCCCAGAGGCCCTCCAACGGGCGGGCCGGTTCGGCCGGCGGATGGATAGTGGTGCGCAAAGCCAACCCCCCCAGCTCCATGGGCGCTGGGCGGGCGCGGCGGAGGGCCTGCCAGCAGGCCTTCTGGAGCGAGTCGAAGACCACCCCCTCGTCCCGCAGGCGGACCTCCCGCTTGGTTGGGTGGACGTTGACATCCACGGCAAGCGGGTCACAGCTCACTTGGAGAACCGCAATGGGGTGGCGGTCCACCTCCAGCATGCCTCGATAGGCGGACTCCACGGCAGCCAAGAGCGATCGCTGTTGGACTCGGCGGCCGTTCACGAAAACCACCGTCCCCTGGCGGGTTGCCAAGGTTTGGCTCGGGCCGCACACGGCCCCGGCGACCCCCACCTGCTCACCCGGGGAGTCCACCTCCACCGCCGCGAGGCGGGCTCCCTCTCCGAACACCGCCGCCAGGGAGTCCAGGAGATCGCCGCTTCCAGGTGTGCTGAGAACGTTCCGCCCCTGGGATCGGAACCGGAAGCGGACCCGGGGCCGCCCGAGTGCCGCATCGGCGACCACTCGGAGGCAGGCGGCCGCCTCGGAGCGGGGCGATCGGAGAAAGGCGCGCCGGGCAGGTAGGGTGTGGAACAGCTGACGGACCGTGATGGTGGTGCCGACTGGTCCCGCGGTCACCGTCGGTCCCCGCATCCCCCCGGGTCCCACCTTCACCTCATAGGCCCGGGTTGCTCCTCGCTCTCGGCTGATCGCCACCACCTCCGCTACGGCCGCGATGCTGGCCAGGGCCTCGCCCCGGAATCCCAGTGTGGCGATGGCGGCGAGGTCCTCAGCCGACGTCAACTTGCTGGTGGCGTGGCGCTCGAAGGCGGCCGCCAGTTCCCCCTCGGTCATTCCCCCACCGTCGTCGCTGACCCGGATGAGGTCGACCCCGCCGCCCTCGATATCGACTGTGAGGAGCTGTGCCCCTGCGTCGAGGGAGTTCTCAATCAACTCCTTGAGGACCGAAGCCGGCCGCTCCACCACCTCCCCAGCGGCGATCAGCTCGGCCACCTCGGGCGGAAGCCGCCGGATCCGCCCAGGGTCCAGGGTCCCCCGGGGAGCACCGCCCGCCGTCATCCGGACACCGCGGACCGGCGCTGCCATTCGGACAGCTTCTGGAGCGCCTCAAGGGGAGTCATCCGGTCGACCTCCAGGTCCCTGAGCTCCTCGCGCAGCGGGTCTGTGGGAGGAAGCGGAAGCGGCAGCTGGGTCCCAGCCATCGCCTCCAGGGCAAGCGGCCGCTGGCTCTCGTGCTCCCTCAAGACCTCCTCGGCCCGAGCCACCACTGAGGGGAGCACCCCCGCCAGCCGGGCCACGTGCAGCCCGTACGAGCGGTCGGCTCCGCCGGGGACCACCGTGTGCAGGAAGGTGATCTCAGCGTGTGGCCCGGAGCCCTCTTCGTGGACCTCCATTCGGTAGTTGCGGAGCCCGGGCATCCGCTCGAGGGCCGTCAGCTCGTGGTAGTGGGTGGAGAACAGGACGCGGGCGGGAGCGGACGGCCGGTTGTGGAGGTCCTCGAGGATGGCCTGAGCCAGGCTGAGGCCGTCGTAGGTGCTAGTCCCCCGCCCGACCTCGTCGAGTACTACCAGGCTGCGCCGGGTGGCCTCCCTCAATATCTCCGCCACCTCGGTCATCTCCACCATGAACGTGGAGCTACCGCCGGAGATGTCGTCCTGAGCCCCGACCCGGGTGAAGATCCGGTCCACGAGACCGAACCGGGCCCGGGAGCAGGGGATTGGCGCCCCGATCTGACCGAGGAGGCACAGGAGCGCCACCTGGCGGAGGAAGGTCGACTTCCCGGCCATGTTCGGACCGGTGATGAGCCAAATCCGCTCTCCCTCGCCGTCCATCCGGCAGCTGTTGGCCACGAAGCGGCCGGCGCCGACGGCCTGCTCGACCAGAGGGTGGCGGCCGTCTTGGAGGTCGAGTGAGACAGTGGAGTCGATTTCGGGGATGACCCAGCCCAGCTCCACGCCGATGACCGCCAGGGCGCAGAGCGCGTCCAGCTCCGCCAGGGCTCCCGCGGCGCGAGAAAGGGGGGCGGCCTCCGCGGCCGCCGCCTGCAAGAGCTGGCGCAGCACCTCCTGTTCGCGCCGCAGGGCACGATCCCGGGCCGAGAGGACCACGAGCTCTCGCTCCTTCAGCTCTGCGGTCACGTAGCGCTCGGCACCCACCAGCGTCTGCCGGCGTTGATAGTCTGTGGGCAGCTGCTCCTGGGCCGATCGCCTGACCTCTATGTAGTAGCCGAAGACCCGGTTGTACCCGACCTTCAAGGTCCGTATCCCAGTCCGGCTGCGCTCCTTCGCCTCCAGATCGGAGATGTACTGCCGGGCGCCCTGGCTCTCCTCCAGGATCGCTGCCAGCTCGGAGTCCTGATCGGGCCGGATGAACCCTCCCTCGCGCTGGCTCACCGGGGGATCAGGCACAAGGATTCGGGTCAGCCTGTCTGCCAGTTCCAATGGAGCCTCGTTCAGGGAGCCGGCCAGCTGGACAAGTCGGGCATCCGAGGTGCCCGCGGCGGCCTGGGCCAGCCGAGGAAGCAGGCGGACCGTCCCAGCCAGGGCCTGCAGGTCCCGGGGACCAGCCAGCCCATGCGCACAGCGGCCGGTCAGCCGCTCGAGGTCGCGGCACTGTGCCATCACACCCACCAGCTCGGCCCGCGCCGCCCCTCGCTCCATGAGGGCGGCAACCGCAGCCTGCCGGGCGTGGAGCGGCCCAAGCTCGGTGAGGGGAGTCAGCAACCAGGTCCGGAGCTTCCTGGACCCCGCCGCCGTCCGACAGCGATCGAGGAGGCGCAGGGCAGTCAGCCCCCCGGGTGCCAGGGGCTCAACCAGCTCCAGATTCCGCCTGGTGTGCAGGTCGAGCCGCATTCCCGAGCCGGGCTGCGACCAACTCAGCCGCAGGAAGTCCGTGCCGCCGAGAAGGCGAGCGGAACGGCCGTAGGCCACCAGGGCGGCCAGGGCGCCCAGGGCGGCCGGCTGGCTCCCGTCCTGGGGCCCATCGCCCAGCTCCAGGCCCAAGCTCTCGGCCAACTCAGCGCCCGCAGGGAGGGAGAAGTTGGCCTCGGGGAAAGGAGTGAGCGTCAGGCGGGTCGGACAGAGGACGGCCTCTCGGCCTGACTCGGGGACAAGGACCTCGACGACGTCCTGAGTCGCCAGGTGGGCCAGGGCTGACGAGAGGTCGCCAGGGATCACTCCCAGCTGGCCCTCTCCGGTGCTGTAGTCCATGGTGGCAACCCCGACACCGGCTGCTCCGGCGGGAAGCAGGGCAGCACAGCGCCGTGACGTCGCAGGCTCCAGGAGGGATTCCTCGACCAGGGTTCCCGCGCTGAGGACCCGGGTGACTCGCCGCTCGACCAATTTGGCGCCGGGACGCGCCTCCTCCACCTGATCACAGACCGCCACCTTGAGACCGGCCTCGAGCAGCCGTCTGATGTAGGAGTCGACGCTGTGGTGGGGAACCCCGCACATGGCAACCCGGCCACCGTGGCCGAAGTCCCTGCTGGTGAGCGCCACTCCCAGGACCGGTGCCGCCTGCACCGCGTCCTCGGCAAACATCTCGAAGAAGTCCCCGAGGCGGAAGAGGACGATGCAGTCCGGGTGGGCCGCCTTGGCCTCCTGGTACTGGCGGAGGGCTGGGGTTGGCGCTGGCGGCACCCTATCGCCCGCGGTGCGACCCGGGGGCAATCTCGTGCCGGAGGTCTAGGCGCACTGCAGCTGCCAGGCGGTCGCTTGCACCACCTCAGCCGACACGAGATCCCCCGCCTTCGGCCCCGGCTCGAGCCAGGCGAGGCGGTTCTGGCGGGTGCGCCCGTAGGCGCGACCCCCCTCCCCAACCCCCTCGACCAGCACCTCGACACGCTGCCCCAGAAGGGCGTGGTTGCGGCGGGCACTGATCTCCCGCTGCAGCGTGAGCACCCGCTGGAGCCGCTCTTGCTTTTCCTCCAGAGGCACATCGTCGGCGCGCCGATAGGCGGCCGTCCCCGGCCGTGGGGAGTAGGCCTGCACGTGGACGGTGTCGAACTGGACCTCCTCCAGCATCCTGTAGGTGGAGCAGAACTCCTCCTCCGTCTCCCCGCAGAAGCCCACGATGATGTCGGTGCTGAGGCCGATTCCCGGGACCAGCTCGCGCGCCCTCTCGAGGATCCGCAGGTAGTCCCGGGCCCGGTAGTCGCGCTTCATCCGCCGGAGGCACTGGTCGTCTCCGGACTGGACGGGGAGGTACAGGTTCTCGCAGAGCCGGGGGAGATTGGCGATCGCCTGGAGCAGCTCCTCGGTGGCATTGCGAGGGTGAGAGGTGAGGAAGCGCAAGCGGTCCAGACCGGGCACCGAGTCCACCCTGGCCAGCAGGCCGGCCAACCCCGCCCCGGTCTCTGGATCCACGTACGAGTTCACGTTCTGGCCCAGAAGGGTGATCTCCCTCACCCCCGAGTCGACCATCCGCCCGGCCTCGGCCACAACCTCGGAGCTGGGGCGGCTGCTCTCCCGCCCCCGGACGAATGGCACGATGCAATAGGTGCACATCTCGTTGCACCCCAGGATCACCGGGAGATAGGCGCAGAGGCGGTCGGAGGCCGGCAGTGGCACCGGGCCCTCGAGGGACCCCTGGAAGGTGTCCTGAAGTCGAGCGAAGAAGCCGTCGGTGTCGCGCATGTCGAAGACGTAGTCGAGGTAGCGGAAGCGGCGCAGGAGCCCGGACCCGTGCTCGCCTGCCATGCACCCTGTGAGGGCGATCGCTCTCCCGGGGCGGTGCTCCTTCCACTTCGCCAGTTCACCCAGTTTGCTGGCCGCCTTGTCCTCGGCGTGCTGACGGATGGCACACGTGACCAGAATGGCGAGGTCCGCCTCGTCCAGCTCGGCCCCTGGCCGCATGCCGATCTCGGCACAGCGCTCGGCCAGTGTGTCCGCGTCCGCGGCGTTCATCTGGCATCCCACCTGCCAGATATGCACCCGGGGAGCCTCCTTCCCCACTGGCGCCAGCGGAACCCGCCTGGGACGCGCCTCAGCCAGGGGCAGGGGCAGGAAGCGAGGGTTGGCGGCCGCTCCCGTTTTCAGCGGACCTCGACCATGAGCCGGATGCCCGTTCGATCCTCCCCGTTGATGGCGAGGTCTATGAAGGAGGGGATGCACACCAGGTCCAGCCCCCCCGCCGCAACGTACCCGCGGGAGATGGCGATCGCCTTGATGGCCTGATTGATGGCGCCTGCTCCGATGGCTTGGATCTCCACCTTCTGTTGGACTCTGACCACGCCCGCAATCGCTCCGGCCACCTTCACCGGCTGGGAGGTGGCGGAGACCTTGAGTACTTCCACTGGAGTGGCGGCGCTCCCGCCGTTGGACGTGGTGGTGATCGACAATGTGGACAAGTCCTAGGGTGTGACCTGGATTCTACGGCTCCAGGGGCAGTGGTGGGCCGCCAGGGGGCCAACTCCCCACATTTCGTCCGATTCGAAGGCCGCCGAATGTGCTGAGAAGGAGGGTGATCCCCACCGCTCCGGCCACCAGCAAAGCCAATAAGTCCTGCCGCCCGAGGTGGAGAGCCCCCCACGCTCCGACGGCCGCCCCGACCGCGCGTCCCGCATATTGAAGCCACAGCGCCGACCCGAGCGCCTGCCCCACCCCATCCCTCTGAGTCGTGGTCTGGATGCGGTTCAGCCCCCAAGCCTCCTGCAGGGCCCCGGCCCCGGCGAATATCAAAAGCCCGCCCACCACCGCGACGGGTCCCAGGGATGTCCCCACCAGCACCGCGGCCACGATCGAGATGTACCCCAGGGTGATGAGGGAGCGCGATCCGACCTTGGGCGTCCGCACGGCCAGGGCGCTGCCTCC
>JAJYWQ010000035.1 GCA_021791415.1 bacterium
GGGCGCCCATCGGCCAACTTCCCGGAAGTGGCCGCCGGCGTGGTACATGGCGCTCTGGGCGTTCTCCGCGGGCCAGAGGCTGAGGGAGCTGCGCATCTCCCGGAGACGGGAGGCCGGCCTCATCGGGGAGCGGGCCTGTCCCGGCGGGTACCCGCTGATGGTGGCGACCCACCTCGGGCTCTTCCTCCTGCCGCCCCTGGAGGTCCACCTCCGAGGGGCAAGATGCCATCGCCCGCTTCCCTGGATCCTTCTCCTGGGCGGAGCCCACTGGTTGCGCTGGTCCTCGGTCCGTGCCCTCGGTCCCTATTGGAACGTGCGCGCCACGGTCCCGACCGAGGTGACGCCGGTGACCAGTGGCCCCTACCGCCTCATCCGCCACCCCAACTACGTCGCCGTCTGCCTGGAGTTCCTGGCCCTGCCGCTGGCCGGTGGCGCCCCCCGCAGCGCCGCCGCCCTCTCCTGCCTCAACGCCATGGTGCTGGCCTGCAGGGTCCGCGCCGAGGAGCGGCTTCTGGCCAGGAGCCCGGCCTACCGCCGCGCCTTCGAGGGCCGGGCCCGGTTCATCCCGAAAGTCTTCTGAGCTGGGCCAGCTCTATGCTGAGCCCAGGGCCGAAGGCCAGCGCCAGGCCCTCTCCCGGAGGAGGCTCCAGCGCCTCCAGCACCGCCAGCAGGGAAGCCGAGGAGAGATTGCCATGGCGGCGGAACACCTCTCGGGATGCCTTGAGGGCACCCGGGGGGAGGTGAAGCGCTCGCTCCACGGCGTCGAAGATACGGGGCCCGCCCGCGTGGACCGCCTGGAAGTCCCCGGGCCCGCAGCCGAACTCCGCCAGCGCCGCGGGCAGCGCCCGCTCGATGAGCCCGGGAAGGCGGCGGTCGAGAACGGGGTGGAAGCCGTCAGACCGGAGGGTGAAGCCGAGGGCCCACTCCGTGCCCGGCACCAGCCACGAACCCGCCTTGACGATCTGCAGCCCGCCGTCCTGGTCGGCGAGCACTGAGGCGGCGGCCCCGTCCGCGAAGACCAGGGCGGAGGTGAGGTTGTCCGCGGAGAGGTCGCTGGCCCGGAAGGCCACCGAGCACAGCTCGACGCAGACCACCAGCGCCACCCTCGACTGCCCGCCGGAGCAGAGGCGGTGGGCCAGGGCCAGTGCGGCCCCGCCTCCCGAGCACCCCTGCTCCCCCATGGTGATCCGGGCCACGGTCGGGCTGAGGCCGAGCTCCGAGGCCAGGAGCACGTCCAGCCCCGGCACCAGGTAGCCGGTCCCAGACACGGCGATCAGCGAGTCGACCTCCCCGGCGCTGATGCCCGCGGCCCGGAGCGCCCTCCGGCCGGCGCGCCCTCCCAGGCTGGTGGCCTCGCGGCGGTACAGCCGCATGTCCTCCCCCAGGTCGCGGGGGCGCAGGACATCGGCGATCGGGAGGACCAGCCGCCGGCTGACCGGCTCCAGGGCCACCGCCCGCAGGGCGGGCCAGAGCTGGGCCAGCGCGGCCTGTCCGGCGGCGGGCGAAAGCTGGTGGCGGGGATAGGCCACGCCCGACCCCAGGATCCGGGTCACCGCCGTCCCCAGTTGAGAAGCGCCGCCCAGTCGGCCGCCCCGAGGGCCCCCCAGCCGGAACTGCCCTGGCTGACGTTGATCAGCCGCTCCAGGGCGGCCGGCCTTTCCGCCAGGCCCCGCAGTGCCCGGCGGGTGAGGGAGGGCCGCCCCGACAGCTGGCGGGCCAGGTAGCCAACCATCCGGCGGCGGCGCCACTGGGCCCGGTGCCAGCGTCGGTAGCGGGCGGCCGCCGAGGTCAGGTCCTCCGCCAGGGCCTGGGCCAGGAACTCCACCTGCTGGAGGCCGGCGGTGATCCCGTCCCCGGTCAGGGGATCCAGGAAGCCGGAGGCGTCCCCGGCCAAAAAGACCCTTCCCGAGGCCACCTGGGTCACCGGCCTGGGAAAGGGTCCCGCGCCCCAGACCGGGCCGGACAGGGGCGCCCCGGCCAGCTCGGGATGGGCGGCCGCCAGCAGCCTTCGGTACCTCTCCTCCCGGTCCCCGGCCGCAGAGCGCAGCGCCGCGCGCGACCCCAGCACCGCCACCAGGACCTCCCGTTCCCCGACCGGGGCCAGGTAGGTCTCGAAGGAGGGCAAAAGACTCACCACGATGTCCCCGTCCCCACCTACCGCCTCGAGGTGGCCCACGAGGCCGAATCGTTGCGCATCGCCGCGAGGGCTCGCCCAGCCCAGCTGGCGCACCAGGGGGGACCCGATCCCCGCCGCCACCACCACCGCCTCGGCTCCCACGGCCCCCTCGGATGTCTGGACCTCGACCCCCGAGGGGAGCTGCCGGAGCCCCAGCACGCGGCACCCTGGGCGCACCCCGGCCGTGGCCGCCAGCAACCGGTCGAACCGAAGCCGGCGCACTCCCCGGCCGGGGGTTCCCGAGAGGGCGGCCCGGGCCCAAGGCGCCCCCGGGGCGCGGTACTGGATCCCCGCGATGGCCGGATACCCCGCCTCCTGCAGCTCGATCCCGGCCCGACGGAGGACCTCCACCCCCGCCGGCAGCAGCCCCTCCCCGCAGGGCTTGTCCCGCGGGAATCGCCCCGCCTCCAGGACCAGCGCGCCCGGCACCAGGAGTCCCAGGGTCGATCCCACCGGCCCCCCACCCACCACGACCAAGGGGGCGTCCACGCCGGGCAACCTAGCAGATATTCAGGCCTGAGCGGCCGCCGATCCCGGCCCCGGCGCTCTGAGGACTATGGAGCCCAAGTGGGGCAGCTAAAAACTGGACACATAAGGACTGGTCCGATGACCGGCACCAGTCACCGGATGGACGCGGGGCTCCACGACCTCCGGCGATCCCCGTCCCGACAGTGGACCGGCCCCTAAACTTGGTGCACCTTGATCACCCTCTGCCCTCCCGGCCACTTCAGCCCCAGTTGAGGCCCGCCCCCCGCTCCTGGGAGATGCCGCCTGAGGGGGAGGCCGGGGCGGTGCCGCAACGGCTGGAGGCGCGCCAGGGCCTCCTGGGCCCCGAGCTGGGGCCGGGCGGCCATGATCCGATGCTGCTCTCGGGCATGGGGCAGGCGGTGCAGGTCCTGGGGCGCGCCATCCGAGAGGGGCGCCGGATCGCGGTGTACGGCGACTACGACGTGGACGGGGTCACGGCGACCGCCCTGCTGGTGCGCTCCCTGGCCGCCGCTGGCGCCCAGGCACTGCCCTACATCCCCAGCCGCGAGGCGGAGGGATACGGCCTCAACGAGGAGGCGCTCTCAGAGCTCGGCCGCAAGGGGGTGGAGGTGGTGGTGAGCGTGGACTGCGGGACCACCGCAGTCGACGTGGCCGCCTCCCGGCCGAGGGGGATGCAGCTGGTGATAACCGACCACCACCTGCCCCTGCGGGAGGGGGCGGACCGCCGGGTCCTGCTTCCCGAGGTGGAGGCGCTGGTCAACCCTCAGCAGCCCGGGGACGAATACCCCTTCAAGGGTCTGGCCGGGGCGGGGGTGGCATTCAAGCTGGTGCAGGCCCTGGAGGGCTCGGGGCTGGTCCCCGGGGGCACCGCGGCGCAGCAGCTGCCCCTGGTGGCCCTGGGGACGGTCGCCGACCTCATGCCCCTTCTGGACGAGAACCGCCAGCTGGTGCGCCAGGGTCTCTTCACCTGGGCCGAGTCGGCGCCGCTCGGCCTCCTGGCCCTGGCCCGGGCGGCGGGGATCGAGGGGCCACCCACCAGCTCGGACCTGGGGTTCAGCCTGGGTCCCCGGATCAACGCCGCCGGGCGGATGCGGGAGGCGGATCTGGCGCTCGCCTGCTGCCTGGCCCAGGACCCGCGGGAGGCCGCCTCGAGCGCCCGGGAGCTGCAGCGTCTCAACGGAGAGCGGCGCCTCCGGCTCAAGGAGGCCCTGGAGGTGGCCCAGCAGCTGGTGGAGGAGATGAGCGACGACCTGCCGGCCATCGTGGTGGGCCACGAGACATTCCATCCCGGCGTGGTGGGCCTGGTGGCCGGTCGGCTGGCCGACGAGTACCAGCGGCCGACCTTCGCCTACAGCCGCCAGGGGACGGAGTGGCGGGGCTCGGCCCGGGCGGTGGACGGGGTCAACATCGTGGAGGCGCTCGCCGTGGCGGCGCCCTCCCTGCTCCGATACGGGGGCCACCAGGGGGCCGGCGGCTTCAGCCTCCCCGGGGACGCCCAGAGCGCCGGAGAGTTCTCCTCGGCGGTGCAGGAGGCGGTCGCCACCCAGCGCAACGGGCACCTGCCCCAGCGCCGGTTCTCGGTGGACGCGATAGCCACCCTCTCGGAGTGCAACTTCCGGCTGGCCGACCAGCTGGCCCGGCTGGAGCCCTTTGGCCGGGGCAACCCTCAGGTGCTGCTCTGCTCCCTGGACTGCCAGGTGACGGCCGCGGCCCCCTTCGGGAAGGGGCGGGAGCACCTCCGGGTGGGGCTGGCGGACCGGAGCGGCGCGGCCGAGGCCATCACCTTCAACCGCCCCTGGCTGCACCCCCACCTCCCAGTGGGAAGGCGCGTGGACGTCCTCTTCGAGCTCGAGGTGAACCGCTGGAAGGGGCGTGAGCAGCTGCGGCTGCTGCTCCGGGACCTCCGTCCCGCTCGGGGGGTGGCGGCAGCCGCCTCCTCCCTTGTCCCCGTCGGCCCAGGGACAAAGGGGATGTGAAAGGCGCCCGCCCAGAAACAGCCGCACGCCCGCCATGGCGGCGGGCTGCCGGGGCGGGTGCCGCCTCGGGGCTGCTGGCGGTCTCCCTCAGCCTCGCCCTCCAGCTCCTCGGCCTGCCCGGCCTGCTCCAGGTGGTGGGGGGTGGGCTGGTCGTCTTCACCCCAGGACCGGTCTTCGGGACCCTGATCGACACCCTCCAGGAGCGTGGACGGCCCCTTCTGGTCCTCGGCACGGCCGTCCTGCTGGTGGTGGCGGCGGTGGTGGCGGCGGTGCTCATATCCCGCTTCCGGCCCCCCAGGTGGCAGGTCGCGCTCCTGGGGTCGGCCGGGCTCTGGCTCCTCACCCTGCCGCTGGTGGCGGCGGCCGAGGGGGGGCTGGGCACCAGCGCCACCGGGGCCACCCTTCTCGAGTGGATGGTGGCGCTCCTGCCGCCCACCCTGACGCAGCTCGCTGGCGGCCGCCGGGCCGGTTCCCCGCGCCGGGACCTATTGGGAACCCCGCTCAGCCGGCGGCGGTTTCTGGAGCTTGTCGGGGGGTCGCTGGGGGCGGTCTCCCTGGGGTACCTCGGGGTTAGGGCGATCGCCGCCGCCCCACCAGCTCCCGCCTCCGGCTCCACCCTCGGCCGGCTGCCCGCCCCGGTCACGCCTCCCGAGGACTTCTACGTCGTCTCCAAGGACCTCTTCGGCCCTCCGCGGATCTCCGCCTCCAGCTGGCGCCTCTCCCTTGCGGGGACCAGGGCGCTCAGCCTCTCCCTGGCGGAGCTCTCCGCCATGCCCCAGGTGGACCAGTTCCAGACCCTGGAGTGCATCTCCAACCCGGTGGGCGGCACCCTGATCAGCAACGGCAGCTGGCGCGGGGTTCCCCTGGCCAGGCTGGTGGAGCTCACCGGGGTGCCGGTGGGGACCGACCAGCTGGTCTTCCAGTGCGCGGACGGCTACACCGAGAGCCTGGATCTGGCCCAGGGGATGCACCCCGGCACGCTCCTGGCCCTCAGGTTGGACGGCCGGCCGCTCCCTGCGGAGCACGGCTACCCGGCCCGTATCCTCGCTCCCGGGCTGTACGGGATGAAGAATCCCAAGTGGCTGACCGGGATGCGGTTCAAGAGGGGCAGCTACGCGGGGTACTGGGAGCAGCAGGGGTGGAACCCGGCGGCGCTCCCCAGGACCTTCTCCCGCTTCGACTTCCCAGCCGCCAGCGGGCAGCTGGCCGGGGGCCGCCGCTACCTTTTGAGCGGGGTCGCCTACGCCGGTCTCCGCGGCATCTCCCGGGTCGAGGTGAGCGTGGACGGAGGCAGGAGCTGGCGGCGGGCCAGGCTCGAGCCGCCCCTCTCCCCCTACTGCTGGACCATCTGGAGCCTCCTCTGGGCGCCGGCCCCGGGGCTCTACCAGATGACGGTGCGGGCCACGGACGGCTCCTCCCGGCCTCAGACCGTGAGGGCCACCGGCAGCTATCCCGAGGGGGCCACGGGCCTCCAGCAGCTGCAGGTGGAGGTGGGCTGAGCTCACAGTTCCCCTACACTCGCCGCCAGGATGGCCTCTTCGCCCCCGCCCGTGGCGCCTCCCGGCACTCCCGCTCCGGACGAGGGGCGGCTGCGTCGCTCGGCGCTCCTCTGGGGAAGGGCGGCGGCGGTGCTCCTGGCGATCTTCCTCGCCTACCAGCTCTTCCTGGTCCTCCGGGGGCTGGCCGAGGCGATCCTCACAGTCCTGGTCTGCTTCCTGGTGGCCGGGATCGTGGCGATCCTGGGGGCCCCGGTCTCAATCCGCGCCCAGCGCCGGCTGCACCTACCCGCCACCGTGGCCGTCCTCCTCACCATGCTGGTGGGGATGGGCGTTCTGGTCCTGGTGGGCTGGATGGTGTCCGGGCCCCTGGCCCAGGAGGGCCGGTCCCTGGCGCAGCAGGTGCCCAGTCTGATCCACCGGGGGGATGTGCTGGGGCGGAGCCTGCAGCGGCAGTTGAACGACCACGGCATCAAGATCAATGCGGTCAGCTTCCTCACCTCCAAGCTGGCCTCCCTGGCGCCCCAGCTCACCGGGCTGGCGGTCAGCGGGATCACGGGGGCGGTCGGTGTTTTGGTGGACGTTGTCGTCAGCCTGGTCCTGGCCTTCTGGCTCATGCGCGATGGCCCCCGCCTCCGCTCCGGGCTCATGGGACTGCTGCCCACCCGGGTGGGCAGGGAGCTGGACTTCGCCCTGGACGCCTACGTGGTGGTGGTGGGCGGGTACGTCCGGGCCCAGCTGGTGCTGGCGGTGGTGGTGGGGGCGTTGGCGGGAGTGGGCACAGCTGTCCTGGGCGTCCCCTTCCCGCTGGTGATCGCCCTCACCGCCGGGCTCTTCGAGCTGATCCCGCTGGTGGGTCCGTTCGCCGGAGGTGCGGTGGCGCTCCTCCTGGCCTTCACCAAGAGCCCTACCCTGGCCCTCTTCACGCTCCTCCTCTTCCTCTTCATCCACGCCGTGGAGGGGTACGTCCTCGTCCCCCGGATCCAGGCCCGTTTCGTTCAGCTCCACCCTTTGCTCACCCTGGTGGCCCTCTTCGCCGGGGTGGAGGTGGCCGGCTTTTTGGGGGCGCTGGTGGCGGTGCCGGTGGCCAGCTACCTCGCGGTCCTGCTGCGCTCGGCGGTGGGGGACTGGCGGGCTCAGCGTCCTGACCTGTTCATGGCCGCCCGGGAGAGCCGCCTGGAGACGGCTCGAAACCGCCGCCTGCTGGGCACCTTCAGGATCTTCGCCCGCCGGCCGCCGCGAGGGGGCCCGCCCTCAGCCGACGCCCCCTGACGGTGGTTGCGGCCGGGGCCCCAGGAGAAGGGTCCCGATCCGGACCTCGGTGCTTCCCTCCTGGATCGCCGTCTCGAAGTCCGAGGACATCCCCATGCTCAGGACCGGCAGCTCCATCCCCAGCTCATCCTGGAGCCGGTCGCGCAGCTCCCGACAGCGGGAGAACTCCCGCCCGGGCCGCTCCTGGCTGGCCACCGTCATGAGCCCCGAGAGGCGCAGGGCGGGGAGCTGCGCCACCGCCTCCGCCGCCGGAAAGAGCTCCCGCTCCCCAACCCCGGAGCGGGTGGGGATGCCGGTCAGCTCCACCTCCAGAAGCACCAGGAGCGGCGGCCCGGGAGAGGGGACCGCGGCCGCCAGGAGCCCGGCCAGGGCCACCGAGTCCACGCTCTCCACCATCTGGAAGAGCCGGGCCGCCCGCCGCGCCTTGTTGCGCTGGAGGTGCCCGATCAGGTGCCAGCGGACGCCCTCGGCCGGACCCAGCAGGTCTGCCTTTTCCGAGCACTCCTGGACGTAGTTCTCGCCCAGTTCGCCAAGGCCGTGGGCCACCGCCTCCCGGACCACCTCCAGGGGCTGCCCCTTGGTGACCGCCAGCAGCTGGACCTCCCCGGGGCTCCGTCCGGCCCCGGTGGCCGCCAGGGCGATCCGCTCCCTCAGCGCGAGCAGTCTCTCCGCGAGGTCAGCGGGCGGGGGCACGGCGCCGGCCCCCGACTCGTTCGGCGGAGAGGAGGTGGTCGATCTCCTGCTTGACCTCGGAGAGGTCCCGGAACGAGCGGTACACCGAGGCGAAGCGCACGTAGGCCACCTCGTCCAGCTCCCGGAGCCGGGCCATGACAAGCTCTCCCACCTCCCGGCTGGGGAGCTCCGACTGCCCCCTGCCGCGCAGCTCGGTCTCGATCTCCTCCACGATCTGCTGCACCCGCTCCGGGGAGATGTCCCGCTTCTTGCAGGCGTTCATCAGACCCAGGAAGAGCTTCTGCCTATCGAAGTCCTCCCGCCTCCCGTCCTTCTTGACTATGTAGAAGGGGATCGACTCGATCCTTTCATAGCTGGTGAAGCGGCGCCCGCAGTTGTTGCACGCCCTCCGCCTCCGGATCGCCTCCCCGGTCTCGGAGTCACGCGAGTCCACCACCCGAAGGTCGTGGTGGTTGCAGTAGGGGCAGCGCACGGGGTCTCCTCTCGGCTACAGCATCTAGTTGGGCTGGCTGGATTGTACCCCGCATCTTGTGCTCCGGACGAGCCCGCCGGTCAGCGGTTGACGGTGCTCATGTCGGAGTAGCGGTCGCCGCGGACGACCTCCGGCGAGGCCACCTCGGAGAGGAGGTCCAGCGTCTTTTGGTCCAGCTCAAGCTCGGCCGCCATCAGGTTCTCCTCCAGGTAGCGCCGGCGCTTGGTGCCGGGGATGGGCACGATGTCCTCTCCCTGGTGGAGGACCCAGGCGATGGCCACCTGGCCGGGGGTGGCCCCCTTCTCCCTGGCGATCTCCTCGATGCGGTCGACCAGCTTCAGGTTGTGCTCGAGGTTGGCGCCCGAGAAGCGGGGGTAGCGGGTATTGCGGAAGTCCCCGGGCTGCAGCTGACCGGGATCCCGGTAGCGGCCGGTGAGCATCCCCCGTCCCAGGGGGCTGTAGGCCACGAAGCCGATCCCCAGCTCGCGCACCGTGGGCAGGATCTCGGCCTCCGGCTCCCGGCTGAAGAGGGAGTACTCGGTCTGGAGGGCGGCGATGGGGTGGACGGCGTGGGCCCGGCGGATGGTGGCCGGGGCCGCCTCGGAGAGCCCCAGGTGAAGGACCTTGCCCGCCTCCACCAGCTGGGACATGGCCCCCACCGTCTCCTCGATGGGGACCTTGGGGTCCACCCGGTGCTGGTAGTAGAGGTCGATGTGGTCGACCCCAAGGCGCTCCAGGGAGGCGTCGCAGGCCGAGCGGACGTACTCGGGGCGGCCGTTTATCCCCAGGAAGGATCCGTCCTCCTGGCGCTGGTTGCCGAACTTGGTGGCGAGGACCACCTGCTCGCGCCTCCCCTGGATGGCCCTGCCCACCAGCCGCTCGTTGTGGAAGGGGCCGTACATGTCGGCGGTGTCCAGCAGGGTCACCCCCTGGTCGAGTGCCATCTGGATGGTGGCGACCGACTCCTCGTCGTCTCTCGGCCCGTAGAACTCGGACATGCCCATGCAGCCCAGCCCCAGCTCTGAGACCTCCAGCCCCCCCTTCCCGAGCCTTTTGGTGCGCATATCGACCTCCTCGATCGCCAACCCTGGTACCCAGTCTAGGTCGGGGGCCAGGGTTGGTCGCCGCCCATGTTCGATTCAGCCTGTTGGGGGATAGCGTTCTCCTGGAAGTGGGCGCTAGGCTGGGCCGGTGAGCGCCCGCATCGCGGAACGAGCTGGCCCGTGAGCCAGCTCCGGCTCCTCCTCCGGGCGTTGCGCTGGCGGCTGGGAGGGGCGCTTGCCCTCTTCGTGGTGGGGGTGGTGGCGGTGCTCGCCGCGGCCGCCGGGCCGCTCTACCTGGCCACCGCCAATGACTCGGTGCTGCACTCCATTTTGGCCTCCAACCCGCCGGCGTTCGACGGCATCACCCTCGTCCCCCGGCAGGGCGCGGGCCAGGTGGCGGCGGCGGAGGCAGGCCTCCAGGCGGCCCGCCAGTACGGCCTCTCCAGGTGGTATCGGCCCCAGAAGCTCGTGCTGGACGCCGGGCTCACCGTGGTCGGCCCCAGCGGGGCCAAGTTCGGCTCCGACCTGATCTCGGACCCCGGCGCCTGCGGCCAGCTCCACTTCCTCAAGGGGAGCTGCCCCCGGTCGGCGGGGGAGGTGGTCTTGACCGACCGCAGCGCCCAGAGCCTGGGCGCCAAGGTGGGATCCCGGCTCACCACCACCATCCCCGGGCCGGTCCACTTCGTGAACGGCATTCCCATCCGAACCAACATCGAGAAGGTGGTCCAGGTGGCCGGGATCGTGGCGGTGGGCAACCCCTCGGCGCCGTTCTGGTTCGGCGACGACTACTTCGGCTTCGGCCAGTCATGCCCTCCCCAGGCGCCTCTCTGCCTGCCCCAGCTGGACTCCATGTTCACCCCAGAGGCCACCATCTCCTCGGTGCCCGGGACCCTGGCCACCGACCAGCTCTTCCTCAAGGTCTCCTCCCTGCACCTCTCGGGGGCCGCCACCTTCAACCGGGCGCTGGGCGCCTTCGACACCGACGCCAACCAGAACCTGCAGCTCACCGTCTCCACCCAGCTCACCTCGCTCGCCGCCCAGGCCAACCGGGAGAACCAGCTGATGCAGGCGATCGTCCTGGTGGTGGACCTGCAGCTGGTCCTCCTCGCCCTCTTCGTGCTCTTCGGGCTGGTGGCCCGCACCGCCGAGGCGCGGCAGAAGGAGGTGGCGCTGGCCAAGCTCCGGGGCTTCCGCCTGCCCTCGGTGCTGTCGGCGGGGCTCCTGGAGCCGGTGGCGATGCTGGCCCTGGCGGTGCCGGTGGGGCTCCTGCTCGCCTACCTCGTGGTCGCGCTGGTCCGCCCGGCCCTGCTCCCCGGCGGCCAGCTCAGCTTCCAGCCCCTGGCTCTGGTGGCCGCCCTGGCCGCCTTCGCCGGGGGGCTGGTCGCGGTGGTCTTCGGGGCCTGGCGGATCCTGACCCGAAAGCTGGTGGACGACCTCCGGGGGGTGGAGCCAAAGAGCTCCAGCACGGCGCGCGCGGCGCTGGACGCCGGCGGGCTGGCGCTGGCGGTGGCGGGGATCCTGGAGCTGCTCGCCTCGGGGGTCCTCAACGGCCGCCAGCCCAACCCCATAGCCGCCTTCGCCCCCGGGCTGGTGGCCGTGGCGCTGGCCATCCTGGGGATGAGGCTGCTCCCACCGCTCGCCCAGGTTGTCGTGCGGCGCACCCGGAGCGGTGGCCATCTGGGCCTGGGGCTGGCGGTGCGCCAGGTGGTCCGCCGTCCGGCCAGCCTGCGCCAGGTAGCGGTCCTGGCGGTGGCCGCGGCGCTGGCCTGCTTCGCGGTCGCCGGCTGGGCGGCGGCGGGGGTGAACCGGCAGGTGCGCGCTGACTTCGCCCTCGGTGCCCCCAGAGTGCTCCAGGTGCAGCTGCCCCTGGGGCTGGGGTTGGAGGCGGCGGTGGACCGGGCCGACCCCACCGGCCGCTACGCCCTGGCGGCGATGGTCTCCAAGATCCCCAGCCAGAACCTGATCGCCGTGCAGGCCAGCCGGCTGGCCAGGGTGGGGTACTGGCCGCAGGGCATCTCCTCGGTGTCACTGTCGCGGCTCGTCCACTGGCTCACCCCCCACCTGCTCCCGGAGATGGTGGTGCGGGGAAAGTCGCTCCAGGCCGTGGTCACCATGACCGGCAATCCCAGCCCTCCTCCCGACCTCCAGCTGGCGCTGGTGGACCAGGACGGCAACCCCGCGGTAGCCGACTTCGGCTTCCTCAGCGAGGGCACCCACACCTACACGGCCCCGCTGCCGGCCGCCTGCGTCTTCGGGTGCCACGTGAGCCAGCTGCTGCCTGTCTGGACCCAGGCCCAGACCACAGTTCCCCTCCAGGGCCCGGTACCGATCGGACCTTCGTCGGCGCGCTACCAGCTGACCATCTCCTCGCTCGAACAAAACCCCGGCTCCCGGCTCAGCCCGGTGACCTCGTATCTGGCCAACCCCGCCTACTGGTCGAGCTCGGGCCCCGGGATGGACGTATCGAGAACTTCTCTGGGGGGAAGGCCGGCGCTCAGGCTCTCGGTGCTGGACCAGGCCAGTGACACCACCACACCCTCGGTGTACCCGGGAGGGCTGCCCGCGGTCCTCCCCGGGGTGGTGACCGTGGCCAACTCGGTCCAGGACCCGGCCGCCGCCTCGGTGGAGAACTTCGATGGCGGGCTGCTCACGGTCAACGTCCGCTACCAGGTGGCCGCCCTCCCCCAGCTGGGGGGCCAGGGGTTCCTCCTCGACCTCAGCCAGGCGGTCCGTTCGGAGACCCAGCCTCCGAGCCTCACCGAGGACGAGGTGTGGCTGGCCAAGGACGCCCCGGCCAGCGTCGTGAGCAGGCTCAAGGCCCAGGGGATCCGGATCCTCAGCTCCAAGACTCCGGCGGCGGCGATCTCCGCCATGAACCGGGGAGGGATCGCCCTCGCCTACCTCTTCTTCCTCTTCGCCGCCGGGGCCGCCGCCGTCCTCTCCATGGGGGCGGCCGTCTTCTCGGTCTTCATGTCGGCCCGGCGCCGGGCCTTCGAGCTGGCGGTGCTGCGGGCGATCGGGCTCCCGGAGAAGGCGCTGCGCAACTCCCTGCTGGGGGAGCAGCTCATGGTCCTGGTCCCGGGGGTGGTGCTGGGAGTGGGGGCCGGCCTCCTCGGGGTGTTCCTGGCGCTCCCCTCGGTCCCCGAGTTCAGCTCAACCGCAGGGAGCCCGCCGGTGGAGCTGGTGCTGGTCCCACTCCCCATCCTGCTGATGTTGGGGCTCCTTGTCGTGCTCCTCCTGGTCGCGGCGGTGGTCTCGGCGCTGGCCACCCTGCGCCTGGCATCCTGGAGCCGGCTGCGCACGGAGATCATGTGAACACCCCAACCCGCGGTCTGGACATCCACATGGAGGGCATAGTCCACCTCTACCCCAGCCAGGAGGGGGACGTGGTGGCTCTGCGGGGGGTGGACCTGGACGTGGAGGCGGGGGAGGAGTTCGCCCTCCTGGGCCCCTCCGGTTCCGGCAAGTCCACCATCCTGGCGCTGCTCTCCGGGCTCCACCGCCCCTCCGCGGGCCGGATCCGCATGGGCGAGTACGACCTCGGGCGGCTCAGCTCCAGCCAGCTCCTCCGGCTCCGGGCCACCGAGGTGAGCCTGGTGCTCCAGGATCCGGCCCGCAACCTCCTCCCCTATGCCACCGCGGTCCAGAACGTGGAGTTCGCCCAGCGCGGCGCCCGCGCCCGCGGCCACCGCCCCCCCTTCGGCGCTCAGGAGCTTCTGGAGCAGCTGGGGATGGGCCACCTGGCCCACCGCACCGTGGCCACCCTCTCCGGCGGGGAGCAGCAGCGGGTGGCGATCGCCACCGGCACCGCCCCGGCCCCCCGGCTCCTCTTGGTGGACGAGCCCACCTCGCAGCTGGACACCAAGAGCCGCGATCAGGTGGTGGCCCTGCTCGCCCAGATCAACCAGACCCTGGGGGCCACCGTGGTCAGCGTGACCCACGACCCCGAGGTTGGGGCGGCCATGCCTCGCACCGTGACCATCCGGGACGGCCGGATCGGGGCCGAGGGGCGCCGGGGGCAGGAGTTCGCGGTGGTGGGCAAGGACGGGAGCGTGCAGCTGCCCCCGGACGTGCTGGAGAAGCTGCCCCCGGGAACTTTGCTCAGGGTCCGCCGGCACGCCTCGGGCGTCGACCTCCAGAGCCCGGAGCTGGAGTCTCCCGGAGATCCCCCGCGTGATAGCTGAGATCTCGGTAGAGCAGGCGGCGGTGGAGGCCGGCGGCCGGCTCATCCTGGAGGGGCTGGACCTGCAGATCCGGGCCGGGGAGTCCCTGGCCATAACCGGGCCTTCTGGCTCGGGCAAGACGACCCTGCTCCTGCTGGCGGCCGGCCTCCAGGACCCCACGCGGGGGAGGGTGCTGGTGGACGGCAGCCCCCTGCTCCGGGACGCCGCCACCCGCCGGAGGTTCGGAGTGGTGCTCCAGAACCACGGGCTGGTCTCCGTGCTCACCGCCCAGGAGAACGTGGCGCTCCCGCTCCGGGCCAGGGGGCTGCCGCCCCTGGAGGTGGAGCGGCTGAGCCGGGAGGCGCTGGCCAAGGTGGGGCTCCACCCCCAGGCGGACAGCCTGGTCCAGGACCTCTCCGGCGGCCAGCAGCAGCGGGTGGCGGTGGCCCGGGCCATGGCCGGGCCCCCCGAGGTGCTCCTGGCCGACGAGCCAACCTCGGAGCTGGTCGCAGAGCAGCGCCGGGCCATCCTGGACCTTCTGCTGGCCCAGTCGCGGGAGGGGCGGGTGCTGGCCATCGCCACCCACGACCCCGAGGTGGTGGAGGCCTGCGACCGCGCGGTCAGGCTTCGGGACGGCCGGCTGGTGCCGGACAGCTGACGGCCCGAGGCCTCCGACTTCCCCGGCCCGGGCCCCTTCCACCGGCGGAGAGGCGCGGCCTTCTTCCCGGGGCTGACCCTCGGCGGAGAGGCCGCGCCCGGGAGGGCGCCGCGCCCTAGCTGCGCCGGCCGGCTCCCCTCCGCCAGGAGGCTGCCAGCAGGGCCAGGCCCAGCAGGAGGCAGACGACGCCCAGGCCCAGCCAGAGCAACTGGCCGGTCATGAAGGAGCCGGGGATGAGCCCCGCCCCCTGGCCGATCCAGAGAAGGCCCACCAGCCCCAGGATGGCCCCCAGGCCGACCCTGATCACCGCCCCGGCCCGCAGCCGGCGGGGCGGCCCATCCCCCGCGGGGCCCCCAGGGCAGGCCGGGGATGGGTGGGACTCTCATTCCCCAAGCCCGAGGCGGCGCATGGTACCCGCGTCCGGGTCTGGCGGGGCATGCCGTCAGCCGGTGACCGGGCCGACCTGCAGGAGCTGGGCTCCGGAGTCCCGGCAGGCCCGAAGGCCGCCCTGGGCCACGAAGAGGCTCGCCGTCTGCCCCGGGGGGTAGACCAGAAGGCCGGCAGCCGGGGTCTCGTCACAGGAGCTCTCCGGGAAGTTGCCCGCGTCCACTATCTGCAGGGCGGCGGAGGCTGTGGCCCCCGGGGCCAGGTTCACGGTGGCGGCCTGGGAGTGGTTCACGAAGGTGGCCGCCGCTCCCAGCTGGGGGCCAGACTGGCTGGCGACCAGAGACACCCCGGGGTTGCCGAAGAGGGTGCAGGCGGACTGGCCGGTGTTCTGGAACTGCAGGGAGTAGATGACGCTGCCCGCCGCCCCCTGGCCGTTGCCGAGGGTCACGCGCAGCTGGGAGGTGGCGCAGCTGGTCTCGGAGGCGGTGGTCGGTGAGCTCTGCGGTGTGGGGCTCTGGGAAGGAGAGGGGGAAGGGAGGGGAGTGGTCGACACCCGGGGGGTTGGGGAGGGGTGGGGCGTGGCCCCGCAGGCTGCCAGGAGCAGCCCAAGGGCCAGGGCGACGGCTCCCAGGTTCCAGGTACGCATCGCTCTTCTCCTCCGCCCTCGGAACTCTCGGTTGCCTCCCGCTCGACGGCAGCCCCGTCGCACCTTCCAACGCCAAGCCGAGGCTCGCGGTTACCTTCTCTTTGCGACCTCTCCTGGCGCGGAGAGGACTCCCCGGGGCCGGCGCGCCCCCTCAGCTGACTGGAGAAATCCCCGCCAGGCTCCTGGGTTGGCCCCACCCCGGACCGGCCTCTCGGCTGGCGGTCGGACC
>JAJYWQ010000010.1 GCA_021791415.1 bacterium
GGCTAGCATGGCCCTGGTGGAGGAGCTCACCCTCGGTTCCCCGGGCATCGGCGCGCCGAGTTCCGCCGGCCGTGGTTGGAGGCCCAGGTGAGCTCGGCCCTCGGGTGGGTCCCGAGCGGGCGGCGGCCGGCCCTGGCCGCTCTTCTGGGGGGTCTTGTGATCCTGTCCGCCGCCACCCTCTGGCTCACCCACCTCCCGCAGCCCACCGGGCGGCTCCTGATCCTGATCACGGTGGCGGCACCGTCCGCGCCCGGAGAGGTCCACCTGCAGGGTAGGCTGTCCTCCCTCAACCTGGGAGGGGCGGGCGGGGAGGTTTCACTCCATCTCGACAGCTCCTTTTCGCTGACCCGGTCGGCGGTGGCCCCGGGGACCGCCTCGACGGCGGTGGTGGAGGTCCCCGCGGGCACCTACGGGACCGCCCAGCTCACCTACAGCTCTGGGGGGCGCAGGGTGGTCGCCAGAAGCCCGCTGCACCTTCGGGTGACCGCCGGCCAGCTGGCACCGCTGCTCTTCTCCTTCCACCTCCCCCGGGCGGGCCGGCCCTCCCTGCAGGGCGCCTACGGCGGCAACCAGGACGTGAACTTCGGGCTCCAGGTCGCCGCCGGCACGGTGCTCTCCGTGCCCACAGTCACCCTCACCGACCAGTTCGGCCGTCCCGTCAGCCTGCGGGATTACCGCGGCAAGGTGGTGATCCTGGCCAACTTCCTCACCGAGTGCCAGGAGACCTGCCCTCTGGTGGCCGCGGCCCTGCTCCAGCTCCAGCGGGCTTTGGACCGGGAGCAGCTCCAGGGAAGGGTGCAGATCGTGGAGGTGACCCAGGACCCGGTGGACGACACCCCGCCCGTCCTTCGCCGCTACCAGCGCCGCTTCAGTCTCAGCTGGCCGCTGCTCACGGGAAGCCCGTCCACGATCGCCAGCTTCTGGGGAGCGCTCAAGGTGCCGCCGGTGGAGCCCCTGCCCTGGAACGGGCCCGCGCCGGTGGACCAGTTCACAGGGCTCCCCGAGCCGCGCAACCTGGTCCACGCCTCGGTGGTGGACGTGATCAACCCGGAGGGGTACGTCGTCACCGAGTACCAGTCATGGCCCCGGCTCGCCGCGAGCGGCCTGCCCAAGACCATCTACACCTACTTGGACAGCCAGGGCCTGCAGCAGCTACGTTCCGGCGGCAGCTGGACGCCCCAGTCCCTGCTGGACAGCATCACCCCCCTGCTCGCGCAGCAGGGGGTGTACACCTCGCTGGCGGCCACCGGTGGGGTGGCAGCGGTCGGCCGCAGCGCCCCGGGATTCGTCCTCAGCTCCACGGCCGGAGGGAAGGAATCCCTGGCGGGCGAGCTGGGGCACCCGGTGCTGATCGACTTCTGGGCCACCTGGTGCACCAACTGCCGGGCCGACATGCGCCTGGTGACCAGCCAGGCCCTGCGCTACCGCGGCCGCGGCCTGCGCCTCCTTCTGGTGGACTACGAGGAGTCCCGGTCCACGGTCCTGGGGTTCCTGCGCCAGCAGGCGATCCGGGTGCCCAGCCTGCTGGACTCCTCCGGCCAGACCGCCCTCCGATACGGTGTGCCCGGCCTGCCGGTGGCCGTATTCGTCACCGCCTCCGGCCGCATCGCCGCCATCCAGGTGGGGCAGCTTCAGGCCCAGGCGCTGGAGCAGGATCTGGCCAAGATCCTTGCCCCCTGACTCCTCGAGCGCGGCCCGGCCAGCGCCCGGACGGCCGGTGATGGGCGGCCGACCCGGCGACGATATGATCGTTCCCGCTCGTCTTGCTCGGTAGTGGTGCTGTCAGGGAGGAAGGTGTCATCGCGGACTCCGCGCTAGCCCGGAGGACAGCGGAGGGGGAGCTGCTGGCAGCCCCGGCACTGGCTCCCCGGCCCCTGCCCCAGGTCCTCCAGGACTACCTCAGCCTCACCAAGCCCGGGGTCATGAGCCTGCTCCTGGTGACCGAGTTCCTGGCCATGGTGACTGCCGCCCGGGGCTTCCCGGGGTGGGTGCCGAGCCTGGTGGCGCTCCTCGGGGGGGCGCTCTCCGCCGGCGGCGCCTCCGCGGTCAACTGCTGGTACGACCGGGACATCGACGCGGTGATGGGGAGGACCCGCAACCGCCCGGTCCCGGCCGGGAGGATCTCCCCCAACCGGGCCATCGCCTTCGGCCTGGTCCTCAGCGTCCTCGGCTTCGCCACCTTCCTCTGGCTGGCCAACCCTGTAGCCGCGGCGCTCTCGGTCGCCGGCGGGGCCTACTACGTGTTCGTCTACACCCTCTGGCTGAAGCGGACGACCAAGGAGAACATCGTGATCGGGGGCGCCGCCGGTGCCGTGCCGCCGCTGGTGGGGTGGGCGGTGGTGACCCATGGGGTGGGCCCGGTCGGCCTGGCCCTGTTCCTCCTCATCTTCCTCTGGACCCCGCCGCACTTCTGGGCGCTCTCCCTGATCGTGCGCCGCGACTACGAGGCGGCCGGGGTGCCGATGCGCCCGGTGGAGCTGGGGGTGAGCCGCACCCGCGAGGCCATCCTCACCTACACCCTGGTGATGGTCCTGGCCAGCCTGGCCCTGGCGGTGTGGCTGGGTCCTTGGGAGCTCGCGGTGGCGGTCGGACTTGGCGGGGTGTTCCTCTACCTCGCCTGGAGGGTGCTGCGGGAGGGCCGGTCGATGCGCTGGGCCCGCCAGCTCTTCCGCTACTCCATCGTCTACCTCTTCGCCTTCTTCCTCTTCACCGCCCTGGTGGCCACCCTGGTCCGCTGACCTCGCGGGGGCGCTCAGACCGCCCCCTGCCCAAGAAACCGGTCCTCCGCCTCGTAGTCGAGGTACCGGGAGAAGTAGCTGCCCTGTGATTCGAGAAGGCCTGGGCCCGACCTGGCGAGGTCGGTCAGCCAGCCCAGCTCCTCGGCCACCGTCGAGGCGTAGTCGCCCACCGGGCGGTACCCGAGGAGCTCTGCGGCCGACATGTCCAAGACGATCGGGAACCGGCGGTTCCAGGGGTGATCCCCCAGCTGCGGGGCGGCACCGTCGGGGAGCAGCACCTCTTCCCATCGGTGTCCCAGGTGGGCCGCCACCACCCGGGAGATCTGCAGGGCGTCCGGGGCGTCCGGGTCGGCCGCGTTCAGCACCCGCGGCGCGGGCGTCTCTGCTGCCAGCTGGACCAGGGCGGCGAGGTTGGCGGCCGAGCTCGGCTGGTCCACTCCGCGACCCCGGCGCGCCAGGAGGACGCACGGCCGCCGGTCCAGCGCGCGCTTCACGAAGACCCACTCCCGGGGGGGACGAGCCCTGCGGCCGTGGACCTTGGAGGGGCGCAAGACCGAGACCGGGGCGCCACTCTCCAGGAGGATCCGCTCGGCGGCCACCTTGTGGCGCCCGTACCCCTCGCTGCTGTCCTTGGGCCAGGATCCGCCGGGTGGGAGAGTGGGTTGATCCTCCCGAATCGGCCGCTTGAAAAAGGCGGGCTCGTCGGAGTTGGAGTGACGGCCCTGGGTGTCAATGTAGACGGCCTTGCTGGAGATCATCACCGGGCTGGCCACCAGGGGCAGGAGGGGAAGGATGGTTTCTGCGTCGGCGGCCGTGAAGCAGATGCAGTCGAGCAGCAGGTCCACGCCCCGGCCCACCGCGGCGGCGATCGCCTTGCGATCGGCGCGGTCCACAGCTCGGAACTGCACTCCCAGCTCCAGAAGCGGGGCATCCAGGTGGGCGGCGTCCCTCCCCGTGACGGTCACCTTCCACCCGTCTGTCAAAAGGCGGCGGGCCACCTCCGTCCCGATGGCCCCGGTGCCGCCGAGGATCAGAGCTTCTGGCACCGGGCCACGATACCGCGCCACCGGCCACGGGCCGGCGCTGCGACAATCGCCAGATGGGCTGCCAAGCGCAGATCCGGGAGCCCGCCTGGGAGGCGGATCAGAGGGTCGGGCCGTGAGGCTGCCGCGGGAGCTGGTCCGCGAGCTGCGGGTGACCCCCGGCCGGGCGGCCGGTCTGGCCTCGAGGCCCACCGACCGGGTGAGGACGCGGTGGCCCGACGGAGAAGGCGGGCGGCAGCTGGTCGAGGAGGACCTGGCCGAGTTCGTGCAGGAGCTGGAGCGCGCCCAGGAGCTTCTCTACGCCAGCGCCACCCACTCGCTGCTGGTGGTGCTCCAGGCCCAGGATGCGGCCGGCAAGGACGGCACCATCAAGCACGTTATGTCCGGTCTGAATCCCCAGGGCTGCCGCGTTCACGCCTTCAAGCAGCCCTCGCAGGAGGAGCTCGCCCACGACTTCCTCTGGCGTTACCAGCAGCGGCTGCCGGCCCGCGGCGAGATCGTGATCTTCAACCGCTCCTACTACGAGGAGGTGCTGGTGGTGCGGGTGCATCCGGAGCTGCTGGCGCCCACCCAGGCGGGCCCACCGCCGGATCACTTCTGGCGGCGCCGCTTCCAGGACATCAATGCCTTCGAGCGCCACCTGCACCGCCAGGGCACCAGGGTGGTCAAGGTGTTCTTGCACGTGTCCCCGGAGGAGCAGAGGCGCCGCCTGCTGGAGCGGCTGGAGGACCCGCGGAAGTGGTGGAAGTTCTCCCCGGGGGACCTCGCCGAACGGCGACTCTGGGACGCCTATCAGCTCTGCTACGAGGAGGCGATCAGCGCCACCTCCAGCAGCCCGGCGCCCTGGTACGTGGTCCCCGCCGACCACAAGTACCAGCTCCGGGCGCTGGTGGGGGGGCTGGTGGTGGAGACGATCTCCCAGCTGGACATGCGGCTCCCGGCCCCCGACGGCCCGGCGCGGGAGGAGCTGGAGCGGGCCCGCGCGGAGCTGCTGCGCGGCTGAGTCCCGGCACTGCTAAATTGGCCGAGTGAACCAGGCGGCTGTCCCCACCCGCCGCCTGGGCCGGGGTGGTGCTGAGGTCTCCGCCCTCGGCCTGGGCTGCATGGGCATGTCCCAGTCCTACGGGCCGGCAGACGAGGCCGAGTCCCTGCGCACCCTGGACCGCGCCCTGGAGCTGGGGGTGTTCTTTCTGGACACCGCCGACGCCTACGGCGACGGGGCCAACGAGCGCCTCCTGGCCCGGGCCTTGCGGGGGCGCCGGGGGCGGGTCTTCCTGGCCACCAAGTTCGGCATCCGCCACGACGGCCCCATGGGCAGCTCCATCTGCGGGCGCCCGGAGTACGTCCGCAGCAGCTGCGAGGCCTCCCTCGCCCGGTTGGAGACCGACCACATCGACCTCTACTACCAGCACCGGGTCGACCCCGATGTCCCGATCGAGGAGACGGTGGGGGCCATGGCCGAGCTGGTGTCGGAGGGAAAGGTGCGCCACCTCGGCCTATCCGAGGCCAGCTCGGACTCCCTGACCCGGGCCTGCTCCGTGCACCCCATCACCGCCCTGCAGAGCGAGTGGTCGCTCTGGACCCGCGACCTGGAACCGAAGGTGCTGGGCGTGGCCCGCTCGCTGGGGGTCGGCATAGTCCCCTACAGCCCCCTCGGCCGGGGCTTCCTCTCGGGCCGGCTGCGCTCCCCCCAGGACTTCGCCGAGGACGACTTCCGCCGCCAGCATCCCCGCTTCCAGGGTGAGAACTTCCAGCGCAATTTGGAGCTGGTGGCCCAGGTGGAGAAGCTGGCGCGGGAGCTGGGAGCGACCCCGGCCCAGCTGGCGATCGCCTGGTTGCTCCACCAGGGCGAGGATGTCATTCCCATCCCCGGGACCAAGCGTGTCTCCACCCTGGAGGAGAACGTCGGGGCAGCGGCCCTCATCCTCACCGACGACCAGATGCGGGCCCTCTCCGGCCTCTTCCCCCCGGGGGCCGCCGCCGGGGACCGCTACCCTGACCCCTCCTACCGCTATGGGGAGAGTCCCCGGCTTCCCTGAGACGCCAGCTCAGCTGGCGCGGCGCAGGGACGCCGGGGAGAGGTCGGACACCCGGGCGTGCCCGCTCAGCCCCAGGGTCAGGTCCAGCTCCGCCAGCAGGCAGCGTAGGACGTGCCGGACCCCCTCCTCGCCGCCCACCGCCAGCCCGTACACATAGGGGCGGCCGATGAGCACCGCCCGGGCCCCGAGGGCCAGGGCCTTGGCGCAGTCTGCTCCTGACCTGATTCCCGAGTCGAAGAGGAGGGGGATGGGCGGGGACGAGCCGGCGACGTCCCCGAGGCAGTCCAGGGCGGCGGCCGCGCCATCCACCTGGCGGCCCCCGTGGTTGGAGACCACCACCGCGGAGGCCCCTGCCTCGGCGGCCTGGCGGGCGTCCTCAGGGTGGCAGATCCCCTTGACCACTATGGGCAGGCGGGTCCGGTCCCGCAGCCACGAGAGGTCCTCCCAGCGCAGGCCGGGATAGCTGAAGACCCGGCTCCAGAGCGCGATCGCCGCCGCCGGGTCGGCCTCCGGGTCGGCCTCCAGCCGGGAGCGGAAGACGGGGTCGGAGAGGTAGTTGGCCAACCCCTCGCCGGTGAGGAAAGGAAGGTAGCCGTTGGCGAGGTCACGGGGACGCCAGGCCAAAGTCCAGGTGTCCACCGTCACCACCAGGGCCGAGTACCCCGCCGCCTCGGCGCGCCCCACCAGGCTCAGGGCGAGCTCGCGGTCGTCTGGCCAGTAGAGCTGGAACCAACCCACTCCCCCAGGTGCCGCCTGGAGCTCGGACGCCACCTGCTCCATCCGGGTGCTGGACACCGTGGACAGGATGACTGGGACCCCGAGGCCCGCGGCCGCCCTGGCGACCTTGACCTCGGCCGCCTCGGCCACCGCCCCCAGGGCGCCGATCGGCGCCAGTAGCAGGGGGGTGGGCAGCCTTCTGCCCAGGAGCTCCACCGAAAGGTCTCGCTCCTGCACCCCAAGGAGCTGGCGGGGTAGGAGGCTCCACCTCCGAAAGGCCTCGAGGTTGGCCCTGGCGGTGTGCTCGAGGCCGGCGGAGCCGGCCACGTAGCCGAAGGCCCGGGCGGTCATCACCTCGCGGGCCTGGGCCTCCATCTCCGTGGCGGTCATGGGCAGCTCCGGGAACTCCCCCCGGCTGCCCCGGAGGTAGATCTCCTGCTCATAGTCGGCGAATCGGGTCATCGCCGGATCATCCCGGACCGAGCCCGAGAACGTGGCCGAAGGCCTCCTCGGCCAGCATCTCCGAGAGCTGGGAGTCGTGGGCGGGCACGGCTACCCATCCCCGCACGGGGACCCCCCCGGCCGTGAACGGAACGCCGTCTCCCTGGGCGATCAGCTCGCGGACCCTTCTCTCCGGCAGTCTGAACTCCAGCTTCCCACCGCTCCTCAGGGCGAAGATCCGGCCCCGCACCTTGAGGGCGCCCTCCCCGAACCGTCCCCTAGGGGCACCCGGGACGCGGAGGTCGGGATCAGAGCGGCCCGCGAACCGGGACGCGAGACGGCTCAGGCCGTCGGCCCGGTCCGGGAGCGGTCCCCCGCGGCCGCTCGGGCCCGCCGCCTCCGACGCCGTGCGGTTGGCCATGGTGGCGGAGATGGTACCAACGGTCACCGGGCCGCACGTGGCCTGAGGACAGCCGAGATGAGAGGTGGCGCCGCGCGTCGCGAGCTCGCGCTTGAACTTGCGAAGGCCATGCCCCAGGCCTGCCTTACATTCGCATGCTGCCCAGCGCGGCTCGCCGCTGCACTTCGCGGATGAACTGGCTGCTTCACTTGACATTGGTCCTCGGCCGCTGATACCCTCGCGCGACCGGAGCCCTGTGCGCGCCCGGATGGTGCAGGTCACGACCGTGTTCGTAGGGGGAAGCAGAGGTGTCTGACCAGACCTTGACAGGTGTCGCCGCCACCGAGCAGGCGGCCCGTTCGTACAAGAAGGACCTGGGGCTGTGGTCGGTGGTCTTCCTGGCCACCGGGGCGATCCTCGGGCCGGCGGTGGGCTTCACCCCGGTCTCGGTGCTGGGGCTGGCCGGGCCGGCGGGGATCTTCTCCTGGATCATCGCGTTCGCCATGATCATGGTCCTGGCCATGTCCTACATCGAGCTGGGGACCATGTGGCCGCGTGCCGGCGGGGTCGCCTACTACCCGGCCCGGGCCAGTGGGCCGCTGGTCGGGGTGCTCAACGCCTGGGGGGCGTTCATCGGCTACTCCCTGGCGGTGCCCTCGATCATCGTGGCCTTCGTGGAGTACCTCAGTTACTGGTTCCCGTCCTTCTTCGCCAACGGGACCCTCACCTGGCTGGGGATCTTCATCGCCTTCCTCACCCTGATCGCCATGCTGGTGATCAACAGCCTCCGCATCCGCTACATGGGCGAGATCAACAACGCGCTCACTATCTTCACCATCCTGGGATTGGTGGTGGTGATGGTCGGCCTGCTCACCCACTTCCACGGCAGCAACTTCACCAGCTTCCACGGCCTCTTCCCGGCCGGGGCCAGCGGGCTGCTCCTGGCCGTCTCCGCCACCGTGTACGGGTACGGCGGGTTCCGCCAACCGATCGACTACGCCGAGGAGGTCAAGGACCCGGGCCGCACCATCCCCCGCGCTGTCCTGCTCACCATGGTGATCGTCCTCGTCCTGTTCTGCCTGGAGAGCTTCTTCTACGTGGGGGCGATCAACTGGCACGCCATGAAGCTGGGGTCCGGAGCCTGGGCCTCGCTCTCCGCCCTGCAGTTCCCCTTCGTCACCGTCTCCAACGGCGCCGGCCTCGCCGCGATCGGCCTGATCGCCGTCGTCACCACCCTGATCGCCTCCTTCAAGGACGGCTACATCTACTCGGGGGGTGCGGCCCGGGTGGGCCAGACCATGGCCCGTTACGACAACTACCTGCCCCCCATCTTCTCCCGCCTCACCCTGCAGGGGATCCCCATGGTCTCCCTGATCCTGGTGCTGGTGGTGGTGGCCATCTACCTCATCCTGCTGCCGGCCTTCTCCAGCCTCTTCCCGCTGGTGGCCTCCGCGCTGGTCCTCTCGTACGCGCCCGGCCCTCTGGCCTGCGCCATCTTCCGCCACCGCCATCCGGACGAGCCGCGGCCGTACCGCATGCCCGCCCTGTCCGTCCTGGGGCCGCTCGCCTTCGTGGTGGCCAGCCTCATGGTCTACTGGTCGGGGTGGACGGCAGTGCGGATCCTCATCCCCTCGGTGGTGGTGGGCGTCCTTCTGCTCGGCTTCTACCGCCGGACCCGGCCTCTCACCCGGCAGGACATCGTCTACGGCATCTGGATGCCGGCCTACCTGGGGGTGATCCTGCTGGTCTCCTTCCTGGGGGGCACCGACTTCGGCGGGCGCAACATCCTGCCCTTCCCCTACGACTCCCTGATCTTCGCGGTGATCGCCCTGGCCTTCTACTACATCGGCTACTGGAGCGGCACCCACTGGACCGGGACCTCGATCACCGAGGACCCGGCCACCACCACCTCAGCCTGATCCCGGGGGGGGCGCCGCGGGGAGCGGCGGCCCCCCCAACGCCGGGCCCCTGTGCCCGCCATGGAGGAGCATGACCAAGGAGATCCAGTGCGCGATCGGGGTCCACGTGGACGCCGTGGCCGGCTGGCTGGGCTCGTACGGGGGACAGGACTCTCCCTCCGACATCCAGCGCGGGATGTTCGCCGGCGAGGTGGGGATCCCGCGCCTCCTGGAGCTCTTCCGCCGCCTCGAGCTGCGCACCACCTGGTTCATCCCCGGGCATTCCCTGGAGACTTTCCCGTCCCAGGTGGAGCAGGTGGTGGACCAGGGTCACGAGGTGGGAGCTCACGGCTACTCGCACGAGAACCCCATCGCCATGACCAGGGAGCAGGAGACCGCGGTCCTCGCCCGCTGTGTGGAGCTGATCGAAAAGGTGAGCGGGCGCCGGCCCCGCGGGTACGTGGCCCCCTGGTGGGAGATGTCCGAGTCCACCGCCGAGCTGCTCCTGGCCCACGGCTTCACCTACGACAACAGCCAGGGATACCACGACTTCCTCCCCTTCTACGCCCGGGTGGGCGACAGCTGGAGCAAGGTCGACTACTCCAAGCCGGCGGAGAGCTGGATGCGACCCTTGCAGCGGGGCCGGGAGGTCGACCTGGTGGAGATCGCCGCCAACTGGTACCTGGACGATCTGCCGCCGATGATGTTCATCAAGCAGTCCCCCAACAGCCATGGCTTCGTCAACCCGCGAGAGCTGGAGCAGATGTGGCGGGACGAGTTCGACTGGGTCTACCGGGAGATGGACTACGCAGTCTTCCCCCTCACCATCCACCCGGACGTGAGTGGCCGGCCCCAGGTGCTGCTGATGCTGGAGCGGCTGATCTCCCACCTGCGCTCCCACCCGGGGGTGACCTTCGTGACCATGGAGGAGGTGGCCGCCGACTTCCGCCGCCGCCGGCCGTTTGCCAACCTTGGGCGGTAGCCGGGACCAAGGGCTCCTGGTCCGGGTCCCGGCGAGCTCGGCCAACCTGGGCAGCGCCTTCGACACCGCGGCTCTCGCCCTTGACCTCTACCTGGAGGTCCGTTGCCTCTGGGTTCCCGAAGGGGGGGTGGAGCTGCAGTACCGCGGTCCAGACCCTGAGCAGGTCCCGCTGGGCCGAGAGAACCTCATACGGCGGGGGATGGTGGAGGTGGCGGGAGAGGATAGCGGCGGAGTCCGCCTCTTGGTCCAGAGCGAGATCCCCATCGGGGTGGGGCTGGGGTCCAGCGCGGCGGCGCTGGTGGCGGGCGTCCTGATCGGGGCGGAGCTCGAGGGCGGGGTCCGCTCCAAGAAGGCGCTCCTGGAGGTGGCCGCCAGGCTCGAGGGGCATCCCGACAACGCCGCGGCGGCGCTCCTCGGGGGCTTCGTGGTGGCGGCCCAGACCTCCTCCGAGGTCCTCACCCGGCGCACCGAGTTGCCTCCGGAGCTGCGGTTCGTGGTTGCCACCCCGGCGGTGGCGCTGCCCACCTCGGCCTCCCGAGCCGTCCTTCCCGCCAGCTACGATCGCCAGGATGTGATCTGGAACCTACAGCGGGCGGCTCTGCTCACGGCGACGTTCTTCTCCGACCCCCTTCGCCTCAGCCCTGAGCTGTTCTCCGACCGGCTGCACCAGGTGCACCGGGCCCCCCTGGTCCCGGGGATCTCCGACTGCCTGGATGTGCGGCACCCGGATCTCTTGGGGGTGTTTCTCAGCGGGGCGGGCTCGTCCGTCGTGGGGGTCGTGCGGGGATCCGAGGCCGAGGTGGGGGATCTCTTCCAGGAGGCCTTCGCTGGGGCGGGGATCAGCGCCAGCACCCGGGTGGCGTCGGGCGACAACCTGGGAGCGCGGGTGAGCCCGATCGATACCCCGGCATGACGAAACCGACCCCCGGCGGGATCCCCACCGAACCAGGCGCGTTTAGCCGGCTGCGCTGCTCGGACCCCGCCTGCGGCACCTGGCTGAGCCGCGAGGAGGGCGTGTACTCCTGCCCGCGCTGCGGCCAGCTGGCCGAGCTGGTGCTGGAGGTGGACCCGGAGGTGGCCCGGAGCTGGCCGGCGAGCTGGCGCGAGCGCCTCCCCGGCCGGGACGCCAGCAGCCGGAGCGGGGTGTGGCGCTTCTCGGAGCTGCTGCCATCCACCCCTCCCGGGGTGGCCCCGGTGACCCTGGGCGAGGGGGGCACGCCGCTGGTGGAGCTGCCGCAACTGGCGGAGGAACTCCAGCTGGAGAGCCTGGCGGTGAAGCATCTCGGCGTCAACCCCACCGGCTCCTTCAAGGACCTCGGGATGACCGTCTGCGTAACCGAGGCCAGGGCCCTGGGGCGGGAGGTGGTGGCCTGCGCCTCCACCGGCAACACCTCGGCGTCGATGGCCGCCTACGCCGCCCGGGCGGGGATGCGCGCCCTGGTCCTGGTCCCCGAGGGGCAGGTCACAGCTGCCAAGCTCGCCCAGGCGCTGGACTTCGGGGCCATGGTGGTGCAGGCCGGGGACACCTTCGACGAGGCCTTCGGTCTCCTCCGGAAGCTCGCTCCACCGCTCAACCTCTATTTGGCCAATTCGATCAACCCCTTCCGCCTGGAGGGGCAGAAGACGGCGGTGGTCGAGCTCATGGAGCAGCTGGACTGGCGGCCCCCGGACTACCTCATCCTGCCCGGGGGCAATCTGGGCAACGTCTCCGCCCTGGGCAAGGGGATCGTGGAGCTGGCGGAGGCGGGACTGGTGGCCGAGCTGCCCCACCTCGGCGTGGTCCAGGCCGAGGGCGCCAGCCCGTTCCACCGGATGTGGTCCTCGGGGGCGGAGGAGCTCGTGCCCGAGGCCCATCCCGAGACCCGGGCCACCGCGATCCGGATCGGGAGGCCCGCCAACTGGCCCCGAGCTTTGAGGGCGCTCCTCCGTACTCGCGGCCTGACCGCCGCGGTCTCCGATTCCGAGATCGAGACGGCCAAGCGGCGGCTGGCGGAGCTCGGGGTTGGGTGCGAGCCGGCCTCGGCCGCGAGCCTGGCCGGCCTCCGGCGGATGCGCCGCAGCGGCCAGGTGCCGGCGGGCGCCCGGGTGGTGCTGGTCCTTACCGGGCACCAGCTCAAGGACACCGCCTATGTGGAGGAGCATTTGGCGGGGCTGCCGGGGATACGGCGGGCGGAGCCCACCCTGGAGGGGGTGGAGCGCTCCCTGCGGGGCTGGCTCTGAAGCTCGATGCTCTGAGGAGGTGACCATGGTCAGCAGATTCCCGGTCCCGGAGTTGGAGGAGCTGCCTGCGGACCTCGCCGAGCGGGTGGGGGAGATCGCCGCCCGCACGGGATTCGTCCCCAACGTGCTGCTGGCCTTCGGCCACCGGCCGGCGGAGCTGCGGGCCTTCATGGACTACCACGACGCCGTGATGGAGCGCCGGGAGGGGCTGAGCAAGGCAGAGCGCGAGATGATCGTGGTGGTCACCAGCGCGGCGCGCAGCTGCCCCTACTGCGTCATCGCCCACGGAGCCATCCTGAGGGTGAGGGCCAAGGACCCCCACATCTCCGATCTGCTGGCCACCAACCACCGGCTCGCCCCGATCAGCGGGCGCCATCGTGCCATGCTCGACTATGCCCTGAAGCTCTCCCTGACCCCGGAGCTGGTGGGGGAGCCGGACCGAGAGGCACTGCAGGCCGCCGGGTTCGGCTTGGAGGAGATCTGGGACATCTCGTCTGTGGTCGCGCTCTTCGCCCTGGCCAACCGGATGGCCCTGGCTATCGACCTCCGGCCCAACCCCGAGTTCCATGACCTGGGCAGGGCCGTTCCGACCAGCTCCGCCGGCGGCTGACAGCTTTCGCTGCCGTTGTTTACGTCGGTCTTGACCGGTCGGGGAATAGCGGGCACAGGTGGCCGGGGCTGAGCTTGGCCACGGAGGTGATGCCCCGTTGGAGAGGAGCCACAGCCGCGGCGGATCGTCTTGAGGACGCTCTCGATCAGGGCATTGGGTACCCGGTCGTGCGATGCCGCTTCTATGCCGGTTGGATGGTCGTGTTGGGGCGGACCAGCATGACATGAGGGTCCCGCGAAGGAGCGCGAAAACGTTCTCGGCCTCCCAGGCTCCGGCGAGTAAGAATCAGCGACTAGGTCCCGGCGCCCGCACCACCGACCGAGTCGAAGACGATTCCACGGTCCGCCAAGCTGGGCCAATGAATGGGTTGCGTCGGCATACCCATGGCCAGGCCGGCGCGCAATCTTGCAAGCCGCTCCGATATCAATCGAACGAGTTCCTCTCCGGGCCACGGCGCGAGCAGAGCAGCAGGTAGATTGGAGATCGCGTCGAAAAGACCCGACTCCATTTCGGCCACCAACTCGCGTGATCGGGAATCACTGAGTCCCATGTCAGTCCCATGATGAACCAAAGCGATCTCGTCCACCTTGCCCAGCGACCACTGTGCATCTATGGCGACGGCCATGCGCGGTGAGAGTCCCCGGTATGCCAGCGTGCAGATGGCGTCGTAAAGGGGAGCCACGCGCACTCCTCGGTCGCAGAGAAATAGGGAGGTATTCTTCGGGTGATTGTCAGCATCGCCAACAATGCTGCGAAACACCGTCTGCCTGAACAGAACCTCGAGATCCTCCTCTAGGTTGAGGGAGTAGTTTCTCAACAGACCAACTGTGCGCTCCGTGATCCGCCCAGACGAGTACTTTTCAACAGGTCTGATCCCCAACGCTTGTCCCACATCTTCCTGATGCAACCGTATGACCTGGGCATTGAGCATCGGTCGGTCGTATCGCCTAGTTACCAGAACTGGGATTCCTCCGATTTGCTCCACTGTCGGAGCTACGCTGCTAAGTCCAAGTTCTGCGGCCAGACTCATCACGAGCGCTTCATTGTGGCTACTGAACGGCCACGACATCTCTGGTTTGAGGATATGGGTTGAGGGCGCACCCGACAGCGGACGAGCCCATTGCCCTTCAACCTGTGCGAGTAGCAGTTTTGGCTGCGTGCCACCAATAGACATACGAAGGCCGAGGTCGGGATCACTGCCCAAGGGTGCCGTCGGCAAGTTGGTGATGAGCGATCGCAACTCACCCTCAGTAACTCGTTGGTACCTTGCCCGTGTTGGTGGCGAGGCACCATGTTGGAGCACCATGATCGCTCCAGCGCACTCCCACCCGTACTGCACCAGCAGTAATTCGAGATCACTAAGAGATGCCGGTGCGTCATCGAGCAGTCTCGCTCCAACCCGACCGGCCATGGTCCGAAGGAGCTCTCCCTCCGGCAACAGTCCCTCTAGGTACGCCCTGGTCTTAGCTGGCTCTGTCGGGCCAGGCGTCGGAAGTGAGCAGGAAATCAGTGGCACTTCGAGGCCCCAGCTGCGCACAGTGTCCTCGCTGTACGTCAGGGCAAGGCGTCCACTTCGGCGCTCGACCACTGTGGCGACGTGCTTGCCGTCAAGCCAGAGATCAAGCTCCACGAGTCGCACTCCTCGGCACAAGCCTGACCTCGTAGCCGAGCATCGCCAGACTGTCGAAGAGGCATCTCAACGCAGCAGTCGACACCCCGGCCTCCTGAGCAATGATGGCCTGCCGGCGGCGTCCGATACGGGCCGCGAGCTGTTCTTGCGTGAGCCCCCGCGACTTTCGCGCCATTCTGATCAGGCGTCCGAGTGCCTCTGGAGAGCGGACTGGAGTGGAAGGGATCTGGTCGTCAAGCTTTTCCATTTCGCCGAAGGTAGCCTATTGGGAAGCAAATGTCAAGTTTTGCGAACGTGCGGGAAGCCGGACATTTTGTTGAGCTTTCGGAGATCCGGGCTGAAGTTGGAGGCGAGGCTTTGGATGACGCTGCGCCGCGTACCATTCCGTGGGCCGTCTTTCTGGACAGGCCTACGGAGAGCGGAATAGGGGCTGTAGTTTTCCCGGTGTTGCGCGTGCCCAACTGGGACCGGCCCCCACGATGGATCCCATCCCGCTTGGATTGTCGCCATTCGCGCCCTAACGTGCGCATTCCGGCTGACAGCGGCCACCGATTCCGGAGCAAAGCGGACAGCGATTCCGGCTGAATCCGGACAGTGATTCCGGTCGAATCCGGACAGCTGATCGGGTAGCCGACCAGGGCGCGGGCGAGGGTGGTGCCTCCAAGAAGAAGAGAGGCACGAAGCTGTCCTGTCAGGTGTCGAAGCCAAGACAGGAGGAGCCCCGTGCCCAGGAGGAGATTACCCATGCGGAAGATCGGTGAGGTGTTGCGG